>NZ_JRGK01000286.1 GCF_000764645.1 Aeromonas finlandensis | reverse complement strand
AGCAGCAGGTGGCGTTTGATTGTGCCCTGCTGCTCGGGGTGGGGCAGCGGCCCGTCTATCTCTACGACAACCTCAACCATCAGCGGGCTCTGCTGTTTGATCGCTATCTCACCAGCCACTTCAGTCAGGATCCCTTTATGCAGGCGCTGGAACAGGGTCTGGAGGCCGGGGTCTGGACGCTGGCGCAGGTGTCCAAGGGGCGACTCGATCCCGAATATCGCCACCACTTCTATCAGGCCACCGGCTGGCAGGAGGAGGTGGGGCTGATCCTGCCGGTGCGGGACGGACTGACGCTGATGCTGTTTCTCGGCCGCCTCGACAAGCGCAGTACCCTGAGCCAGAGCGAGCTGGCGAGGCTGGAGCAGCTGTTTCCGTTGGTGCATTCGCTCTGTCGTCAGCAGTGGCAGCAGAGCCAGCCGCTACTGGCCCAGAGCACTGCACTGCCAGACAGCGCCAGCCTCCGGAGTGCGGTGGAGCAGGCGATGGCGAGCGTGGGCGGGGACAGGCTCACCCGGCGCGAGCGGCAGGTGGCGGGGTTATTGCTGCAGGGGTTGGATACCGAGGCCATTGCTGCAGAACTCGGGATTGGCAGCGGCACGGTGAAGAATCACCGCAAGCACCTCTACGGCAAGTTGCGGCTCGGCTCGCGGGCCGAGCTGTTCAATCTCTTTCTGAACCACCTCATTACGGCGCCGGTGGTGGCATCCCCCGTGTCACCGGAGGGAGATAAAACGAGCCCGCCATAGGGCGGGCCGGGGTTACTCGAGGCGCGGGATGGGGGGATTGGTTTCAGGCAGGATACTGAGCAACTGGTAGCGCGTCATCAGCCGCTTGTATTCATCCCCTTGCCTGACCTTGTCCAGCGCCTGTTGCAGGCGGGCAACCTGCTGTTTGTCTGCCCTCAGGTTGAAAGCGAAGCAGTTGTCCTGCTCCTCCAGAATAGCGACGGTGACAAAATCCTCGCTGGGGAAACCCAGCTCCTTGGCCTGATGGCGCAACATCACCTCGTTGCCCGCCACCAGATCGGTGCGGGCCATGATGAGCTGGCGCACCACCTGCTCCATGCGCTCCACCGACATCATATTGCCCGGGCTGATCCCGCGGTTGAGCAGCAATTGCTCCCCGACATCTGCCTGCATCACGCCGATCTGCAGCTTGGCGAGATCCGCTTTGCTAGCCACTTTGGGGGCATCCTGCTTGCGGCCGACCAGTGATACCCGCGAGTGGCTAATGGGGCAGACCCAGAGGAAGTGGGGATCCCGCTCTTTGGTATGGGCGGTGGTAAAGAGCACGGCCTCTTGCTGCTGGGTCAGCAGATACCAGCCGCGGGCCCAGGGCAGAAAGTGGATTGGTTGCTCCGGCTCCCCCATTTCGCGCCACATCAGGCGCAGCAACTCGACCGCCAGCCCGACAGGCTGACCCTTTTTATCCTGGCCATTGAGCGGCATGTTTTGCTCCGAATAATAGATAAACGCCGGAGCCGGGAGCGCGACAAGCAGCGCGAGAGAGGCGAGAGCCGGGAGCAGACGACGCATGATGCACTCCTTGTGTTGGGAATTACCTATCAGTCTATGTGGCCTTTCCCATAACGTCATGATCCGGTGGCGGGATAAAAACAGGCCACCTTGCGGTGGCCTGTGAGGTTATTTGAGCAGGGCTTCCATCTCCGCCTCTGCCTTGGCGCGGGCCTTGGCTTCCGCCGCCCTGGCGGCATCGGCGACGCTCTCTCCGGCCGTATGGGATGCGGCACTGACGGCCTGCTGGGCAGGGGCGGCTACGGCTTTGGTCGCCTCCTGAGTCACGGTTGCGGTGGCGCTACTGACGGTCTGTTGGACGGGGGCTGCTACGGCTTTGGTTGCTTCCTGAGTCACGGTAGCGGCTGCGCTACTGACTGCCGGTTTGGCGGGAGCGGCTACGGCCTTGGTCGCCTCCTGCGTCACGGTCGCGGTGGCGCTGCTGACTACCGGTTTGGTGGGGGCGGCAACAGCTTTGGTCGTTTCCTGCGCCACGGTCGCGGCTGCGCTGCTGACAGCCGGTTTGGCGGGTGCGGCAACAGCCTTGGTGGCTTCCTGCGCCACGGTCGCGGCTGCACTGCTGACGGTCTGTTGGGCAGCTACGGTTTTGGTTGTTGTCTGGGTCACGGTGGCAGCGGTGCTGCTAACCGCCTGTTTGGCTGGAGCGGCAACGGCCTTGGTCGCTTGCTGCGTCACGGTAGCGGTAGCGTTGCTGACCGTCTGCTTGGCAGGCGTGGTAACGGTGGTGGTGGCACTCTTGGCTGCGTTGCTGACACCACTGGTAGCGGCCTGAGTGGCCTCTCCGGCAAGCTTGCTGGTGGCGCCACTGATCGCGGTGCTCAGGGCGCTGCCGAGAGAGAAGGGGGACGCGCCGCTCTGGCTGGTCGCCGCCCCGGTCAGGGCGTTGGCCGTCGGGGTGGCCGGATTGTTCGGGTTCTGCCAGCCCTGCATGGCGGTTGGCCAGGTCGGTGCCGTGCCTGCCAGATTTTCGCCAAAGGTCTGGGTGGTGCCATCCCCTTTTTGCAGCAACACAGACATCTGGTTGGTTTGCGAGTTCCACACCATCCCTGCCTGCTTGGCGATATCGGGTACCGGGGCATAACGGGAGACTACGTAAAACAGCGGGCCTTCCTGCTGCAATTCATTGGCGGTCTTGAGCAACTGCATGGTGTTGTCGTAGTTGGGACCAAGGATGGCGGTCATCCGATCCTTGATCAACGGCTGTTCGAACAGATTGACCTCGTTCGGGTCAAAGCCGACCAGCGGCTTGAGCAGGGCCCACATCAGTTGACTGGTGGGGCCCATCATCAGCAGGGGGGCAACGCAGGCGGACAACATCAGGCTCAGGCAGGCGGCCTGAAGCAACGGTATGATACGCATTGGGATAATATCCAAATAACGATTTGATAAATAAGGTTATATTTTGTCAGGAAGTGACAAATTTACCGGAAATTCGAGCGTGGCAGCGAGATACTGCCCGCAGGCGCTGGCAGGCTACCATATTGGTTCCACAATGCCAGCAGGCAGTACGATTGCCAGTCAAGTTAATGCAAGGGGTGGTCGATTCATCGAAAGAGCCCCGTAACGACACAGGATCTACCCATGAGAAATATATTGTTCTGCCTGCTGGCATCTCTCTGGCTTGCGCCCGCCCAAGCCGCGTCCAAAACCACTGTGGTGGGCGAATCTGCCAGCCCCGAGCTGGTGCTGCCATTGGGTTCGTTGCCCGAGCGGGTCTGCTGGTTTGCCGATCAGAAATATTCCGAAGGGGCCCGCATTCTGCAAGGGGACATCTGGCTGGAGTGCGGCCCGCTGAACGATCTTGAGAGCAATGGCCCGCTGGCATGGCGCTCCCCTGCGGTGGTGTTGCCTGCCACCCGGGGGGCGAAAGATCATAAGAGAATTTCCGTGGGTCAGTGAGGCTTTTCTTGATCCAGCTAAAGACATGGACGTGATCCCTGTCGCATAATGCAGCTCCTTTCTTCTCTTGGCTGGAACCTAAGAAATGGCTCGTCGCTCTTCCAATGCACAACGTCGTCGCAGTAGCTGGTGGTACAAACGCTTGTTGGCAAGGGAGCGGGAAGAGCGCGAAGCGCGTTCCGTCCGGGATTGATACTGCATTGAAAAACGGAGCCTCGGGCTCCGTTTTTGTTGCTGGCCATTTGCCGTCTGGTTATCTTGTCCACCCATCGCATACCCTGTTGCCCGATGCCATCGGCAACTATCCAGAGAGCTGAAACCGTGAGAGTCGACGTCGTCTCCTATAACCCCCAATGGCCAGCCCGCTTTGTCGCGGAAGAGGTTCAATTGCGCAGCGCGCTGGATAACTGCTTGCTAGCTGTCCACCACATCGGCAGTACCTCGGTCGTTGGTTTGGCCGCCAAGCCCATCATTGACATCATGCTGGAGGTATCATCGCTGGAGCGGCTCGATGAGCAGAACGGGCAACTGGAGGCGCTGGGCTATGAGGCGATGGGGGAGTGCGGGATTGCGCGCCGCCGCTATTTCCGCAAGGGGGGTGATGAGAGAACCCACCAGATCCACGCCTTCTTGCAAGGGGATGACCATGTGCATCGCCATCTGGCCTTTCGCGACTATCTAAGGGCCCACCCGGCGGTATGCCGGGAATACGCCGAGTTGAAGCAGGCGGTAGCCGCGAGCTGTCAGCACGATATCGAGCGCTACTGTGCGGGCAAGAATGCCTTTGTGAAAGAGCACGAGGCGAACGCGTTGCGGTGGCTGTCTGGGCAAGATCCTGCTCTCTGAGCGAGCTTGCGTGCAACAGAAAACGGGGGCCATCAGGCCCCCGTTTTGCTTTTGCAGATGCTGCCTGCTTGCGGCTTAGCGCTGCAAGGCGGCCAGTGCCAGTTCGACCCGCTTGGCGTACTCGGGGTCGGCCTGCTCGAAGTGTTTGAGCTGGGCCGCTACGATGGCGTCATCCTCCACATTGATGAGGGAGCGGGCCAGGTTGGCGGCGAGCCGTGAACGCTGTCCCTCGTCCATGATGCGGAACAGGTTGCCCGGCTGGCTGTAGTAGTCACTGTCGTAGTCACGGAAGTCGTAGTGCAGGGCAGCCCCTTCCAGACTCAGCGCCGGTTCGTGCTGCTCGCTCGGTTGCTGGGTACCAAAGCGGTTCGGCTGATAGTTGGGGCTGGCGCCGCCATTGCTGTCTGCCCGCATGGTACCGTCACGATGGGCGCCGTGGTGGAACGGGCAGCGCGGGGCGTTGACCGGCAGCAGACCGTGGTTGACGCCGAGGCGATAGCGCTGGGTGTCACCGTAGGAGAAGAGCCGCCCCTGCAGCATACGATCCGGCGAGAAGCCGATACCGGGCACCACGTTGGCCGGGGTGAACGCCGCCTGCTCCACGTGGGCGAAGTAGTTGTCCGGGTTCTGGTTAAGCTCCAGCACGCCGACCGGGATCAGCGGGTAGTCGCTGTGCGGCCACACCTTGGTGAGGTCGAACGGGTGGATCTGGTAGGTCTGGGCATCGGCCTCCGGCATCACCTGCACATAGACCTTCCAGCGCGGGAAGTTGCCCTGCTCGATGGCATTGAACAGATCCGCCTGACTGCTCTCCCGATCCTGACCGACGACATTGGCCGCCTCTTCATCGGTGTAGAAGCTGTGGCCCTGCTCGGTCTTGAAGTGGAACTTGACCCAGAAGCGCTCGTTGGCCGAGTTGATAAAGCTGAAGGTGTGGCTGCCGTAGCCGTTCATCTCCCGCAG
Organism: Aeromonas finlandensis; assembly: GCF_000764645.1. Lineage (GTDB taxonomy): Bacteria > Pseudomonadota > Gammaproteobacteria > Enterobacterales > Aeromonadaceae > Aeromonas > Aeromonas finlandensis. Next base: position 183,765 of record NZ_JRGK01000286.1, on the reverse strand, counting down.
GCTCTTGGGGATGCCGCGATCGCTGAACAGTATGGTGACCTGATGCAGGGATTCCGGATGGCGTGACCAGAAGTCCCAGGCGGCGGTGGCGCTGCGCAGGTTGGTGCGCGGATCCCGCTTCTGGGTGTGGATGAAGTCGGGGAATTTCAGCGGATCGCGGATGAAAAAGACCGGGGTGTTGTTGCCCACCAGATCCCAGTTGCCCTGTTCGGTGTAGAACTTGAGGGCGAAGCCGCGCACGTCGCGCTCGGCATCGGCGGCCCCCTTCTCACCGGCCACGGTGGAGAAGCGCAGAAAGACCGGGGTCTGCTTGCCGATGGTGTTGAACAGGTCGGCCTTGCTGAAGGCACTGATGTCGTGGGTCACGGTAAAGGTGCCGTAGGCGCCCGAGCCCTTAGCGTGAACCACCCGCTCGGGAATGCGCTCGCGGTCGAAGTGGGCGAGTTTCTCCATCAACCAGATATCTTGCATCAATACGGGGCCGCGCGGGCCGGCGGTGAGGCTGTTGTTGTTGTCGACAACGGGGGCGCCGTTGGCACTGTGCAGGGTCTTGTCAGTCATGGCTTCTCTCCTTGTTGATATGAGGCCAGCCTACGGATCTGTGCAATGATCGGCCAATGGGCCTTTCCTCGCCCTTTGATAGGCAAGACAAATGGTTGTGGGTGGGGGATGTGTAACCGCGCCGGATATTGCATGATGGAGGTTTCGAGAAGGAGCCTCATATGCAGATTACTATCCGTCATGCCGAACCCGCCGATGCCGCCGCCTTGCGGGATCTCTACGCCTTGCCCAATGCCCAGGCGGGCACTCTGCACCTGCCTATGCCCCCCCTTAGCCAGTGGCAGAAGCGGTTGGAAAACGGCAGCGTGGTGGCGCTGGTGGCCGAGGTTGACGGCCTGCTGGTAGGCCAGCTCTCGCTGCTGGTTGAGCCCAATCCGAGACGCAAGCATGTGGCCGGTATCGGCATGGGAGTGCGGGATGACTGGGCAGGCAAGGGGGTGGGCTCAGCCCTGATGGCCGCAGCGCTGGACCTGGCAGATAACTGGCTCAACTTGCACCGGATTGAGTTGACGGTTTTCGTCGATAACGAAGCGGCGCAGGCGCTCTATCGCAAGTTCGGCTTTGTGGAAGAGGGGCGGGCTCGTGACTATGCCTTCCGCCAGGGGCGCTATGTGGATGTGTTCTATATGGCCAGAGTTGCGGGGGGCGCCAGTCGCTAACGGCATGATCGATTATCAGGCCAGATTGCGTCCGGTGATCCGGGCGCTGGAGCAGAACCCCGAGCTCTGTCTCAGTGAGGCGGCCACTCTCGCCTCGCTCTCCAGCTATCACTTTCATCGGGTTTTCACCGCCGTCACCGGTGAAACCCCGGCCGAGATGCAGCGCCGCTTGCGGTTGGAGCGGGCTGCTCGCGCCCTCTGCTACAGCCGGGAACCGGTGACCGAGATAGCCTTCTCGGCCGGTTTTGCCAGCTCGCAGGCCTTTGCCAAGGCGTTTCGCAAGCAGTTTGCCATGACGCCGGGGGCGCTGCGCCGCCAACCATCACTATTGCAACTGAGCAAGAATGGACACGCGACCGCCCGCGAGGCTGGTTATGCTGAAAGCCGTTCCCATGAAAGGAGGCAACCGATGAAAACCGAACAGATGGCCTCGCGCACTCTGGCCTATATCCGGGTGACCGGCCCTTACGGCACAGGCTATGAGCCGGTATGTGACCAGCTCTATCAATGGGCTGCCGGGCTGGGGCTGGCCGAGGGGGAGTGGATCTTTATCTACCACGACAACCCCGAGATCACCGCACCCCAGCAGTGCCGCACCGATATCTGCGTCACCGTTCCTGCTGGGACCAAAGGCGGCGGCAATGTGGAGATCCAGCCGCTGGCAGGTGGCCGTTATGGCCAGTCACGTTTCAACGTGACCGACCCGGCCCAATATCCCGCGCTCTGGCAGCAACATATCGGTGAGGTGGTGGCGGCCGGTTTCGAATTTGATGATCGACCCTGTTTCGAGCTCTATCACAGCTTCGATCCGGTGACCAAGGTCGCGGATGTCAGCTTCTGCTCCAGCCTCAAGGGGTAGGGCACAACAAGAGGGAAGGGCGGTGCAGAACGTCGCGCAGCAACGAAAGAGCCGGACAGTGTCCGGCTCTTTTTTTTCTGGCGATTGGGGTGGCGGTTAGCGCTGGAACCCCTTCTGGGCGAACTTGGGGCGGGCATTCATGATCTGCTCCACCTGCTCGTCGCTCATCTTGCCGCGCGACAGCCCCAGCACCTTGTAGGTGAGCAGCGGTCGGGCGGGCAGGGCGATCATCAGGGCGCGGATCTGGTTCTCGTCATCCTTCTCCCGGGTCGGCTTGCCGTAGGCGTAGGTGAGGACGCCAGCATCCATCAGGTTTTTGACGGCGGGCTCGGTGATCGGCAAGTTTATGACGCTTTTACGCTGCAGCACGAACTCGCGCAGCACCGCTTTCTCGTTGAAGTCGAGGAAGCCGATCATCTGGGCCAGCTGGTCCTGCTGACGGCGCGCCTGCCACTCTTCGCACGCCCACTCCCAGGCGATCAGGAAGCCCTGACTGCAGAAGTAGGAGATGGCGATCAGCATACCGACCCCCAGCCAGGCCGCATGATCCGCAGCCCACTGGCTGACGGCCCCTTTCATCAGCCCGGCTGGAAACAGCAGAATGATGCTGCAGCAGAGCAACAACCAGACCATCAGCCAATTGAGGCGGTTCAGTTGATAGAAATGTTGGATCCACCGTTTCATTGTTCATCCTTCCCAAACTGTTGTGGATAGTGAACTACCTACAGCAATCGGTGTGCCAACAGCGCAATGGCGGCGGGGAGGGGGAGCTGGCGAGGTTACATTCCCTTACAACTTATTGAATGAGTTGTCATTAATTTGCCTTGTGAGGCGGCGGTCGAGTTGGTAAAACGTCCCCTCAGTCATTGGGGAGTAGCAACCCGCCCGCATTCCGGGCCGGGCCCATGTCAACACTCTTGGATCCTCGCATCCATGGCATGGGCGGCGATAGGCACTATCGCTCTGCAAGACCTTTGGCCTCGATATGCACGCCAGCCGGGCGAGCCATGTCGGGTCCATCGGTTATTCTGCTCGCCTGGCGGTATCTATTATGTTGATTACCCTGCTGTTATTTCTCGTCTCTGCGGTCACTATCTACCTTGCCTGCGAATACTTCGTCAACGGCATCGAGTGGACCGGCCACCACTTCAAACTCTCCCAAAGCGCCACCGGCTCGCTGCTGGCGGCACTGGGTACGGCGCTGCCCGAGTGCATCGTGACCCTCACCGCCCTGCTGATGGGCAACACAACCGCCCAGCAGGAGATCGGCATTGGCGCCGCCCTTGGCGGGCCGCTGGTGCTGGCGACCATCGGCTATGGGGCGGTCGGTCTCACCCTGCTGCTTTGCATGGGGCGTACCGAGCGCGCCATCAATGGCGAGGTGCAGCGGGAAATTGGTCGGGATCAGCGCTGGTTTATCGGCATCTTTCTGGTGGCAACCGCGCTGGGACTGGTCGCCTTTACCGGCAAGAGCTGGCTGGCCCCGCTCTTTGTGCTGGTCTATCTCGTCTATGTGCGGCGCGAGCTGAAGCAGAGTGACAGCCACGAGGTCGAGCTGCCGGAACCCCTCAAGCTGGCCCCCGATGCCGGGATCCCGCCTCTTGGCAAGGTGCTACTGCAGACGCTGGCTGCGCTGGTGGTGGTGGCGCTGGCGGCACAGCTGTTTGTTCATCAGCTGGAGAGCATGGGTGAGCTGTTTGGCCTCTCGCCGGTGCTGGCGGCCCTGCTGCTGAGCCCGGTAGCGACCGAGATGCCGGAGCTGATGAACGTGCTGATCTGGGTGCGGCAGGGCAAGAACCGGCTGGCGCTGGCCAATATCTCCGGGGCCATGATGATCCAGGGCACCATCCCCAAGGCGTTCTGTCTGCTCTTTACCCCCTGGTTGCTGAGTGGTGCCATGATGGCCTCCTCGCTGGTGACGTTGCTGGCGGTCGGCTTGCTCTGGTGGGGGTTCAGAAAGGGGGCGATGACCGCCGGACGGCTGGCACTGGTCGGCCTGCTCTATCTCGGCTTCTGCGGCTGGCTGCTGGTGAGCTGAAGCGGGAAGCGCGGATATGAAAAAGCCCCCTTGGCAGGGGGCTTTGCTGTAGCGGTGGTCGCGGCGCTTACAGGGCGGCGATCTCGGCCTGCTGGGCTTCCAGCTTGGTCAGCTGGAGACGGTAATCTTCCAGCTTCTCGCGCTCTTTGGCGATGACCGCTTCCGGCGCCTTGGCGACGAAAGCTTCGTTGCCGAGTTTGCCTTCGATGCGACCGCACTCACCCACCAGACGGGCAACCTCTTTGGCCAGACGGGCCAGCTCGGCATCCTTGTCGATGAGACCGGCCATCGGGATCATCAGCTCGGTGGCACCGATCAGCTTCTTCACTGACAGGGGGGCCACTTCACCGTCCGCCAGCACGCGGATGGACTCCAGACGGGCCAGGGACTTGAGGAAGGCCTCGTTGTCTCCAGCGCGCTGGCTATCCTTGGCATCGCACTTGAGCAGCACGTTCAGGGCCACGCTCGGGGCCACGTTCATCTCGGCGCGGATGTTGCGGATGCCGACGATAAACTCCTTCACCCACTCCTGATCTGCCATCGCGGCTTCGTCCACCTTGGCGGCGTCGAACTCGGGGAAGGCCTGAATCATGATGGTGTCGGCGTGTACGCCAGCCAGCGGAGCGACCGATTTCCAGATGGTTTCGGTGATGAACGGGATGATCGGGTGCGCCAGACGCAGCAGGCTTTCCAGCACGGTCACCAGGGTGTGGCGGGCAGCGCGCTGCTCGGCCTCGGAACCCTTGCCCAGCACCGGCTTGGTCAGCTCCAGATACCAGTCACAGAACTGGTTCCAGATAAATTCGTACAGCACGCCAGCGGCGATATCGAAGCGGTAGGTATCGAGGGCGGTGCGGAAGTCACGGATGGCCACTTGCAGCTGGGACTGGATCCAGCGATCCGCCAGACTGAACGCCATCTCACCGCCGTTGAAGCCACAATCCTGATCTTCGGTGTTCATCAGCACATAGCGGGAGGCGTTCCACAACTTGTTGCAGAAGTTGTTGTAGCCGTCCAGGCGCTTCATGTCCCAGTTGATGTCACGACCGGTAGAGGCCAGCGCTGCCAGAGTGAAGCGCAGAGCGTCGGTGCCGTGGGCATCGATCCCTTCCGGGAACTGCTTGGCGGTACGCTTGCCGATCTTCTCGGCCATCTGCGGCTGCATCATGTTGCCGGTGCGCTTCTCCAGCAGATCTTCCAGCGAGATACCGTCGATCATGTCGAGCGGGTCCAGCACGTTGCCCTTGGACTTGGACATCTTCTGGCCCTCTTCGTCACGGATAAGGCCAGTGATGTAGACGGTCTTGAACGGGACTTGCGGCTGGCCGTTTTCGTCCTTGATGAAGTGCATGGTCATCATGATCATCCGGGCGATCCAGAAGAAGATGATGTCGAAGCCGCTCATCAGCACGTCGGTCGGGTGGAAGGTCTTGAGTGCCTCGGTATTGTTCGGCCAGCCCAGAGTGGAGAAGGTCCACAGAGCGGAGCTGAACCAGGTGTCGAGCACGTCTTCGTCCTGACGCAGCACGGTCACGGACGGGATGCTGTGCTTGGCACGCACTTCCGCCTCGTCACGGCCCACGTAGACATTGCCGGCGTCGTCATACCATGCCGGGATGCGGTGACCCCACCACAGCTGACGGGAGACGCACCAGTCCTGAATGTCGCGCATCCAGGAGAAGTACATGTTTTCGTACTGCTTCGGCACGAACTGGATGCGGCCATCTTCCACCGCTTCGATGGCAGTCTTGGCCATCGGTGCCACGCGCACATACCACTGGTCGGTCAGCATCGGCTCGATGGGCACGCCGCCGCGATCGCCGTAAGGCTGTTGCAGCACGTGATCCTTGATCTCGTCCAGCAGACCCAGCTCTTCCAGCTTGGCCAGAATCGCCTTGCGGGCAGCGAAGCGCTCCAGACCGGCGAACTCGGCCGGCAGGGCGGCGTCGTAGGCTGTGCAGGGGTTGCCGTTGGTGTCGACCACTTCGGCCTCGGCACGCACGTGGGCGTCCAGGGTGAAGATGTTGATCATCGGCAGGCTGTGGCGCTTGCCCACTTCATTATCGTTGAAGTCGTGGGCAGGGGTGATCTTCACGCAACCGGTGCCCTTCTCCATGTCGGCGTGTTCGTCGGCGACGATGGGGATCAGACGGTTCACCAGCGGCAGCAGGATGTGCTGGCCGATCAGCGCCTTGTAGCGCGGGTCTTCCGGGTTCACGGCCACAGCGGTATCGCCCAGCATGGTCTCCGGACGGGTGGTGGCGACGATCAGGTAATCCTTGCCTTCGGCAGTCTTGGCGCCGTTGGCCAGCGGATAGCGCAGGTGCCACATGTGGCCCTTGATCTCGCGGTTTTCCACTTCCAGATCGGAGATGGCGGTGTTGAGTTTCGGATCCCAGTTCACCAGACGCTTGCCGCGGTACATCAGGCCATCTTCGTAGAGACGGACAAACACTTCCTGCACGGCGGCGGAGAGACCCTCATCCATGGTGAAGCGCTCGCGCTCCCAATCCACGGAGTCGCCCAGACGGCGCATCTGGCGGGTGATGGTGCCACCGGACTCTTCCTTCCACTGCCAAATCTTGTCGATGAAGGCATCACGGCCGTAATCGTGGCGAGTTTTGCCCTCTTCTGCGGCGATCTTGCGCTCAACCACCATCTGGGTGGCGATACCGGCGTGGTCGGTACCTGCCTGCCACAGGGTGTTCTTGCCCTGCATGCGGTTGTAGCGGATCAGGGTATCCATCAGGGTTTGCTGGAAGGCGTGACCCATGTGCAGGCTGCCGGTGACGTTCGGCGGCGGGATCATGATGCAGAAGGAGTCTTTGCTGGTGTCGCCGTGGGGCTTGAAGTAACCCTGGGCTTCCCAGTGCTGATAGAGCGCCTGTTCGATGGCGTTGTGATTAAAAGTCTTTTCCATGGTCTCGCCGTAATCTGGATGGATGGAGTCTGGTGTTGATTCTTTATGGATCAATTGGTTGCAGTCAGGGCTGCGCCGGATCCGGTGCGGCAAGGACGGGCTGATCCCTCATTTCGAGGGTATGGCCTGCCTGGCGATAGTGCTTGTAGCGCTCGCGGGCTTGCTGCTTTTGTGTTTCATCAGTGGGGACAAAATCTACCACTTGAGCGAAGTGTCCTGCAAACAAAGGTGTCGCAGTGGCCAGATTGATGAGGCGGGCGTAGCGCCGTTTCGGCGGCTGATAGCCGATCTCCACCGGGGCCATGCCACTCTCCCCTTGCACCTGGTGCGGCACGAAGCGCTCCGGCGGCAGCTGCCACAACAGCTCGTCGAGGCGCAGAGCCTGCGCTTCATCGTCGCACAACAGGTAGATATGGCCCGCGCCCCACGACTCGGCTGCAAGGGTGCAGGCCAGTCGCTCGACCGCAGAGGCCTGCGCGTCATCCTGTTCGCTCATCAGGTAAAAGGTCACTTGGCTCATCAGGTTGGTCCCGTTTTGCGGTGACGGACGATTGACCGCCGCAGCGGCTGACGGGGATTTTCCCGTCCGCAGCTCACTGATTCAAGAATGAAACAAGGAAGAGGCGGGCCTCTTCCTTGTGGTTCGGGGTAACGCCAACCCCGTTGATGCACGCATCCGACGGGGTGGAGGAGTTACTCTTTCTCTTCGATATCCACGCCAGCCCGGTTCAGCAGGAACTGGGTCAGCAGGGGCACCGGACGACCGGTGGAGCCTTTATCCTTGCCACTCTTCCAGGCGGTCCCGGCGATATCCAGGTGGGCCCAGTTGTACTTCTTGGTGAAGCGTGACAGGAAGGCTGCCGCGGTGATGGTTCCGGCCGGACGACCGCCGATGTTGGCCATGTCGGCAAACGGGCTGTCGATCTGCTCCTGATACTCGTCAAACAGCGGCAGACGCCAGGCGCGGTCACCCGCCTGCTCGGAGGCGTTGAGCAGCTCGTGGGCCAGCGGGTTGTGGTTGGCCAGCAGACCCGAGGTGTGGTGGCCCAGCGCGATGACGCAGGCACCGGTCAGGGTCGCCACGTCGATCACGGTTTCCGGATCGAAGCGGTCCACATAGGTGAGGGCATCACACAGCACCAGACGACCTTCCGCATCGGTGTTGAGCACTTCGATGGTCTGGCCGGACATGGAGGTGAGGATGTCACCCGGGCGATAGGCGTTGCCACCCGGCATGTTCTCGCAGCCTGCCAGCACGCCGATGACGTTGATCGGCAGTTGCAGCTGGGCCAACGCATGCATGGTACCGAGCACGGAGGCGGCGCCACCCATGTCGTACTTCATCTCGTCCATGCCATCGGCCGGCTTGATGGAGATGCCACCTGAGTCAAAGGTCAGACCCTTGCCGACCAGCACGATGGGCTTGGCATCCGGATGACCCTTGTATTCGATGATGGCCATCATGGCTTCGTTGTCGGAGCCGCGAGCCACCGCCAGATAGGAGTTCATGCCGAGTTCGGCCATCTCCTGCTCGCCCACCACCTTGGTGGTGATGTTGTCGAAGGCATCGGCCAGACGACGGGCCTGGGAGGCCAGATAGGCCGGGTTGCAGACGTTGGGCGGCATGTTCGCCACGTCGCGGCAGACCCGCACACCCTTGGCCACGGCCAGACCGTGAGCGATGGCTTTTTCACCAATGGTCAGTTCCCGACGCGTCGGCACGTTGAATACCAGCTTGCGCAGCGGGCGACGTGGCTCGGCCTTGTTGGTCTTGAACTGATCAAAGCTGTAGAGGCCCGCCTTGGTGGTTTCTACCGCCTGGCGCACCTTCCAATAGGTATCCCGACCCTTGACGTGCAGCTCGGTCAGGAAGCAGACCGCTTCCATTGAACCGGTTTCGTTCAGGGTGGTGATGGTCTTGTTGATGATCTGCTTGTACTGGCGTTCGTCGAGTTCCCGCTCCTTGCCGCATCCGACCAGCAGTACGCGCTCGCTGAGCACGCCCGGTACTTGATGCAGCAGCAGCATCTGGCCTGGTTTCCCTTCCAGGTCGCCACGGCGCAGCAGCGAACTGATATAGCCATCGCTGATCTTGTCCAGTTGTTCGGCAACCGGAGAGAGGCGACGAGGCTCAAATACGCCGACCACGACGCAGGCGCTACGTTGCTTCTCTGGACTGCCACTCTTTACACTGAACTCCATGGAATCTCCTACATCCTAAAGACAAAAGGCACCTTTTATTGAATAATGCGGTGCTTGTTGGGGTATCAGAGGCGGAGCGAACAGCCACAGGCTCCGCAGTTCAAACTGGTAAAAATCCAATATACGGCCCTATTTTTCAGGCATTCGACTAAAAACACAAGTTTACTTGGGAATGACTGTGATCGTTTTCCGATATTTGTTCAGGGAAACCCTGAAAACCCAGCTGGCAGTGTTATTCGTATTGCTGCTTATCTTTGTCAGCCAACAATTTATCAAGATCATCGGTGACGCCGCCGATGGCGAGGTGCCGACACGTCTGGTCTCCACCCTGCTGCTGCTCAACTTGCCCAATATGGCGCTGTTGATGCTGCCTATCAGTCTCTTTTTAGCCATTTTGTTTGCCCATGGTCGCCTCTACGCCGAAAGCGAGATGACGGTGATGCATGCGGTCGGCTTTAGCCACCGTTTCGTGATGCGCAGCGCCATGTTGCTGGCTTTGCTGACTGCTGCCGTAGCGGCGTTCAACACCGGTTGGATCGCCCCGCAGGCCAAGGAGCGTGAGTATCAGGTGATCGACGAGTTCAAGTCGGACCCGGGTATCTCCTTCCTGCAGGCGGGCCGCTTTATGGAGCTCGACAAGGGGCGTCTGGTTGCTTACATCCAGGATCTGAACGACAACGGCTCAAAATTACAGAAGATTTTCGTGTTGCAGCGGGCTGAGGGGAACAATCCTCCCTCCGTGGTGGTGGCGACCGAAGGGGTGGTGACGGTCGATGAGAACGGCCTGCAGTGGCTGACCCTGATGGATGGCTCCCGCTACGAGGGGAACTTCTCCGGCAAGCAGTTCCAGATCTCCGATTTTCGCGAGTATGGCCTGATCATCCGCCAGCAAGAGCTGGAGCGTTCCAACCGCAAGGCGGCGGCCAAGCCAACCATGGAGCTTTTTGGCACTCAGGACAATGCCATGATGGCAGAGTTGCAGTGGCGTATCTCGCTGCCCCTCTCCATTCCGGTGCTGACCCTGCTGGTGGTACCGCTGGCGCGGGTCAACCCCCGTCAGGGGCGTTATGCCAAGCTGCTGCCAGCCATCATGCTCTATCTCTCTTACTTCCTGCTGCTCAGCGCGGCACGCTCGGCCATCGACAGTGGCCGGTTGCCCTACTGGCCGGGGATGTTCCTGGTACCGCTCGTGTACCTGCTGTTTATCGGCCTGCCCCTCAATGTGCAGGGCTCCAGCTGGTGGAACGGGGTGAAGGGCAAATATTTTATAAGCAAATCAAAATGATGCTGCCACATAGGAACTATTGCTGATGTTTGGCATTCTCGATAGATATATCGGCCGGGTCATTTTCATGTCGATCCTGCTGTGTGAGATCACGCTGGTTGGCCTTGCGGCGCTCATCAAGTATGTGGAGCAGCTCAAGTCAGTCGGGGAGGGCAACTATGACATGGTCAATGCCCTCTACTATGTGCTGCTCTCCATGCCCAAGGAGGCGGTGCTGTTCTTCCCGCTGGCGGCGCTGCTGGGCGGCCTGATCGGTCTGGGCCAGTTGGCAACCAGCTCCGAACTGGTGGTGATGCAGGCGGCGGGCCGCTCCAAGATCAGTATCGTGATGGCGGCGCTCAAGACGGCGATCCCGCTGATGATCCTGGTGGGGATGATGGGGGAGTATGTGGCCCCCATCGCCAAGCGGATGGCGGATGATATCCGTGCCGGTGCCATCTCCGAGGGGCGGCTGACCGTCTCCGCCTACGGGGTGTGGGCTCGTGATGGCAATAACTTCGTCAATATCAACGGGGTGCGCAACGATGGCGCCCTCACCGGTATCACCCTCTATCGCTTCACTCCCGAGCGCAAGCTGATCGACGTGATACAGGCGCAGGAGGGGGTGTTTGAACAGCACCACTGGTTGCTCAAGCAGGCTCTGGTCACCCGTTTTGACGACCCGACGCAGATCCAGAGCGAACAGCTCGACAAAATTGAGTGGAGCTCGGAGCTGACGCCCAAGCAGCTGGGGGTGGTGAGCATAGATCCGGAGAACCTCTCGGTCTCCGGCTTGCGTGACTACATCGGTTATCTCGATGCCAACAAGCAGGAGGCCGGTCGCTACAAGCTGGAGATGTGGCGCAAACTGCTGTCACCGCTCTCGGTGGTGGCGATGATCCTGCTTGCCTCCTCCTTCATCTTCGGCCCGCTGCGCTCGGTGAGCATGGGGGCGCGAATGCTGATGGGGATCATGACCGGCTTCGCCGTCTATGTGAGTGATCGGGTGTTCGGCCCCATCAGTCTGGTCTATGCGGTACCGCCGATTCTGGCGGCCGTTGCGCCTAGCCTGTTGTTTGGCGGCATCTCCTTCTACATCCTCAGTCGCAAGCAGTAATCCGCACGAGGTTATGAGGGAATGCAAAGAGGGCACCGGTTGGTGCCCTCTTTCGTTGCTGCAATTGACCCGGAATTACTTGTTCAGCAGCTCCAGATTTTCCTGCTTGCTCAACACAATCACTTCGCACTCGGCCCAGATATCCTGAAACGCCCGCGGGCGCTTGCGGTTGAACAGGCACATCAGGTTGCCCAGACCAAAGGCGGCGGTGGCGAGGCGGATCAGCGCCTGAGTGACGCGGATATGACTGCCATCCTCGTTCTGAATGCGTAGCCGCCAGGCACGCATGCCGATGGTCTGGCCGGCGCGGGTCCAGAACCAGGTGTAGAAACCGCAGATGACGAAGGCGAGCCACAGGGTATAGATCAGGCTCAGGTGGTGGCGGGTGAGCAACCAGACGGTATCTTCGCCTGCCGGTACGCTGGCCATGCCGGTGACCAGCAGCAGCTTGGCGACACCCATGCCGATAAAGCCGGCGATGATGAGCAGCGAGGTCACCACCAGGGCATCATAGATCAGGGCGCCGAGGCGACGCAGCAGACCCGCTGACGGGTATGGCGGATTGGCGGGAGAGGGGGATTTTTGTTGGACTTTTTTAGGCTTGGCCATCGTTTTTATTCCATTAAGATGATGGCGGCATTCTATGTAACTGGCCCCGCATCGGCAAGGCGTTGAATAAATGAACAAACGGGAGTGTTCAATCGAAAAACACCTTGCATGGCATCGCGCCATTCGTATAATCCCTCGCAGTTGCCCGGGTGGCGAAATCGGTAGACGCAGCGGATTCAAAATCCGCCGGTGAATAACCGTGTCGGTTCGAGTCCGACCCCGGGCACCATATTACAGTTTCATGCCGTATCACGGCAGACCTGAAACCCGCATAGCTTAAGGCTCTGCGGGTTTTTTGTTATTTCCTGTCGTATCATATAGCCTCATGACATACCCCCATTGCCGGGGGTACATCTGGGGGTATCAGTCCAGATGGGGGTAAAAAGTACCCCCTCAGGCCACCAGCCCGCGCCGTTACAGGCCCGCCGAGTGTCCACTTTTTGTCCCCCAGCATGCGATAAGTACCCCCAAGCAGAGACGGGAGAACCCCCCATGCCGTTATCCGATACCGCAGCCAGGCAAGCCAAGTTCAGCGGCAAGCCTCAAAAGCTTTCCGATGAGAAGGGGCTGTTCCTGCTGGTCAACCAGTCTGGTAAATACTGGCGGCTCAAGTATCGCCATGGTGGCAAAGAGAAGGCACTTGCCCTGGGGGTCTATCCCGAGGTGTCACTGAAAGAGGCGAGAGCTAAGCGGGATGATGCCCGCCGCCTGATCGCCGATGGCGTTGATCCCGGTTTGGTGCGCAAGCAAAGCAAGGTTGCTAGTCGGCTGGCCAGCGAAAGCAGTTTCGAAGCATTGGCGCGGGAGTGGCACCAAAGCCAGCTTGCCCGTTGGAGCCAAGGCCACGCCACTCGGGTAATCGAATCCTTGGAGGTCGATGCCTTCCCCGATCTTGGGCTTGTTCCTGTTGCTGAACTGACCGCCCCCATGATGCTGGAGGCTCTGCGGAAAGTTGAGAAGCGCGGGGCAACCGAAACCGCTGGACGAGTGCTGCAGCGGATCAGTGCCATTATGCGTTACGCCATCCAGACAGGCCGAGCCAGCTACAACCCAGCCCAAGACCTGAAAGGGGCACTCAAAGCCGCCAAGAAAGAACACCGGCCGGCATTGCCCCGGGCGGAACTGCCAGAGTTCTACCGCCGTCTTGCTGTTGAGCCCCTGAACCCTGCTACTCGCCTTGCTTTCCATCTGCTGATGCTGACCATGACCCGCCCGGGCGAGGTGCGCTTTGCCCGCTGGGATGAATTCGACCTGGAGCGGGCCGAGTGGCGTATCCCTGCTGAGCGGATGAAGATGCGTTCAGAGCATATCGTCCCACTATCCCGGCAGGCGCTGGCTGTCCTTGATGAGCTTCACCAGCTCACCGGTCATTGTGAGCTGTTGTTTCCCAGTGAGCGCAACCTGACCAAGCCCATGAGTGAGAACACCCTGAGCTATGCGATGGGCCGGATGGGATATGCGGGCGTTGCTACTCCTCATGGGTTCCGGGCTCTGGCATCCACCACCTTAAACGAAGAAGGCTTTGATCCTGACGTTATCGAGCGCCAGCTGGCCCATGCTGAACGCAATAAGGTGCGGGCTGCCTATCACCGGGCCGAGTACCTGGATGACCGCCGCAAGCTGTTGCAGTGGCTTGCTGACTTCTACGAATCCCAACAAGGGGGCAATGTTCGCCCTGTGAATTTCAACCGAGCTGTATAACGACTTTGCCGGGCCTATCTCGACGGAGAGAAAAGCGGGGATCCTTGCCCACCTGGCCCGGCAATCAATTCAAGGCGCGTTAGAAGGTGACGCGAGCTATGACCAAAAAAACCAAGCCAGAAATCGACCCCCCAAAGCCATTACTCCCGCTCGAGTATTGCCGTCCAGAGCGAGCGGCTGACTTATTGGGATGTAATGTTGAGGATATATTCCACTGGGCCGCTATCGGGGCAATCCGTTTATATGTAATGGCCCAGAAGGCTGAAAGACCATCGCATATTTACGTGAAAAAGCACCAATATCTTACCTATTTGGGCCGGTCAAACCCGCTGAAATTCGGAGCTTCATTCGTTGCCGCTTCGCTTGACGAAGAGCTAGGCAATGATTGGTGTAACGGGAAGGCGACGATCTCAGGATTTTGGGCAATACGGCGGTTGCATTTTGAGCACTGGGAGATGGATGGGGTGCTAACAGCCCGTGATGGGGATATTTTCGAGCTATCTTCTGATTTTTCCGATAATTCATCCCCAGTATGGGCTGATGTGAGGTTTCCTAACATCGCGGATCATCTGTGGGTCCTGCGTGAGGACTTGGCGTTACTACAACGACACATCCACAGCGGGCAGCCGCTTCCTATAGGTGCCGATGCCAATGCGCAGAGTGCGTTGGCTGAAATAGCTGCGGCCGCTGCAGGAGAGTCTCAGCCACATCCAACCGCGGAATACCATGCTTCTACCAGAGAGCGCGTGCTTGTTGCAGCCCTTCATGCGCGCAGTAGATGGCCTGATGAATGCGTGACCTATGTTGCTTGGGCCAATGCTTTGTGGGATCACTCGAACGAACTGTTTGGGGGGAATGACGCTCCTCTATCACGGGAATCTATCCAGCGTTTATTGAGTGCGGCGGAGGGTAGAAACGAAGTTTATAAGCGTGGCTAAGCTGTGATGCTGGTGGGTCTACAGACTGTACGGTACCAGCACCTCCCGTGAGGTAACTTGTACCGTACATAGAGAACGCGCTTCCTCATGCTTCAATCGCTCTCGATAGGGTAATACACCACGGGAGCTAATAAGCCATGTCAAAACATCAATCTCATCAACCTCGAGTTCTGCCCGCAGAGGGTTATGTCCGAGCAAAAATCTTGGCCCCCATGCTGGGGATCGCCGAGGTGACTCTATGGCGCTGGGCCGCAGATGGCAAAATCCCGAAGCCGGTTAAGCTCGGGGCGCGTGTAACTGCCTGGCGGGCGGAGGATGTGCGCCGGTGGATGGATGCTCAAGGCCGGGCGGCATAAGGAGGCGATGATGAGCAAAAAAGGAAAGGCCGCACCGCAGAACGGCACGACCCTCAGTCAGCACTGGGATCTTACCACCAAGCCTGCCAGAGACGCTACCAAGCTCGAGCTGGTGTCCCTCCATCTGGTTGAGAATGGCACCGATGGGATCAGCTCACTGTCGGCTCTGGCTGGGCTACATGACCTCAATCCACGGAACTCGATCAGCGACCTGCGCCGCCATCACGGGATCACTATTCTCGATGAGTATTTCAGCCACCAGCATAGTGGCGATGGCGTGGCCCGCTTCAAGCGTTACTGGATCGCCGACCGTGCTCAGGCCAGAAAGCTGGTTGAACTGGTGAACCTCAAGCGCAGGCAGCGCGGGGCCCAGCCATTGAGCCAGGGGCATGTGTCCAGCTATATCGCACGCTTTCCATGTCCGACGAAGACGCCAGCATCTAACCACCAGCCCGCCGCGTAAGGGATAAACCATGAACATGAGAACCAATGGGCGCATAGCCCAGGGCGAAGCCTTGCCAAAATTCAGACAAGCAGGCTTGTTCGATGCAGTACGACACGGTACGATTCATCTCGCAGCGGCAAAATCCGTTGCCGAGATTGGCGTCTCGGAAAGAGTCTTGGAGCCGACCCACGCTCTTGCGTGGTTTTTTGTCGGCGCTCGTCCCTCATTTCTTGGGGTGCTGCTGGCCTACTTGGTTGGCAGTGCCTACCGTGTTATGGCGGCTCGAGCGAGGGCTCCGCAAGGAGCGCTGGATCCCAAGGTCTCCAGTTACGCCAACCTCGTTCGGGCTGTCACCAGAAGATTGGCGTCTCTCTGTGACAGCGACAATTTGCTGACCTTGGAGGCTGCCATCATGGCTACTGTCCCAACCCCTGTTACATCCAAAATCTTCACCTTCCTGATCGCCTCGAGCGCCTGCCGACTGGCAGACCTGCGCCGTATCCGCACCATTACCGCCGTTGCTGACACCGAAGCACAAGCCCGTACTGCTCTGGCTGGACTGCCTTTGGTATTCATGTCCCGCACTCCGACAGGGAGGGCCCAAGCATGAGAACGACCAAGCAGAAGGCGAGCCCCGAGTTTTTGGCCGAACTGGCAGACCTCTCCCTGCGCCGTGTGCGCCGCATAGTGAATGGCAAGCCGGTTATGGTGACACTGATCAGCCAGCCTGATGAGCACCCCCACCAGCCAACCAATAAGGGGGGCAAGGCATGATCTACTTCGCATGGGCCAGCGGTAGTGAGCAGCCCACCTTCACAGGCCCTATCAACCCACGCACCGGCAAGCGCTCACAAGTCGGCAGCCTGAGCGCATTCAGTTGGCGAACAGACCGAGATCGGTTTATTGCCCAAGCCAACGGCGCCGCAGTAGCCGTGACAGCCAAGCAAGCGCGGGAACTCAAAGCCGGATTGGATGAACGGGCTTTCAAAGAGCTGGTGGCCGTACTGACAGGGGGTGAACGATGACCTCGGCGATCAGGGGGGTCACAGGGCCTCGTTTTGTCTCTGATGTGGTCGCCGCGGCCTGTGGCCACTGGCCCGATCTGCTGGCTGCTGTAGGCATCGACATCCCGCGCCGTGGCAAGCATGGTCCATGTCCTGCCTGTGGAGGTAAGGACCGGTTCCGGCTGGATGACAAGGCTGGGCGTGGCACCTGGATTTGTAACCAGTGCGGGAATGGGGATGGGCTGGATCTGGTGGGTAAGGTGACCGGCAGGCAGCCCAAAGAGGCCGCCGAGCTGATCGCCCCGCTGGTGGGCTTATCGGATAGCGGTCTTGACCATGCCGCGCGTGAGCAGATCCACCAGCAACAACAGGCCAGGGCGGAGCAAGAGCACAAGCAGGCGGAGCAACAACGGCGCAAGGCCGCCCGAAGGGCCACCAGCATCTCGGCAGACATCAAGCAAGGGGTCAGCCCATATCTGGAACGTAAGGCGCTGTCAGGCTTGCCTATGCCGCTCACTCAGCGGGTCATCGCAGTGGGCGAACTGACATACCAACCCGGTTCGCTGGTGGTGCCCCTGTGGGATGAGGCGGGGGAGCTGGTTAACGTTCAGCTCATCAACACCGAGGGGGACAAGCGTTACCTGCCTGGCGGCCAGAAGGCCGGGGCTTTCCACCGTATCGATGGCGGTGAGCTGGTGGCCGTGGTGGAGGGATATGCCTCGGGGCGGTCTGTCCAGGCGGCAACTGGATCGACCGTCTATTGCGCCATGGACGCCGGTAACCTGCAGGCCGTGGCCCAGATTGCCCGCCGCCAGCACCCAGAGGCCCGGGTCCTGCTCTGTGGCGACAATGACGAAGGAACCGAGGGTAACCCCGGCAAGACCAAGGCCGAACAAGCAGCTGCAGCCGTAGGCGGGCTGGTGGCCTTGCCACCGGTTGCCGGTGACTGGAACGACTACCACCAAGCCCATGGGCTGACCAAGACACAAGAGGCCATCATGAGCGCCAGCACAGCACCAGCCACCAGCAATCAGATGAGCGAAAAGGGTCTGTCCATTGAGCAGAACCTTGGCGAAACCGCACCGCAGGCCCAAGGCGCCAGCCAGAAGGAAACGGCAGAGGTGATCCCGCTTCACGCCGAGCAGCAAGCCACCAGCACGGTGAGCGGGCAAAGGTTGCCGGAGGGGTTCGAGATCCGGGGTGATCGCCTCTGTGCGTTGATGATGGTTGGTCGGGGTGAGGATGCGCACCAGGAGTGGGTACCGATCTCCAGTCCGATCTGGGTACTGGCTGAAACCTCTGACGAGCAAGGCCGGGGTTATGGCCGCTTACTGCAGTGGCTGGATAGTGCTGGGCGATCTCGCCAGTGGGCAATGCCTGTCCGCTCCCTGGTACCGCGCAACGGTGACGAGGTATTTGCCGCACTCTTGGATGCGGGCTTGCCATTCATCGAACTGGGCCACAAGCGCAAGCTGAATGCCTACCTGATGAGCTGTCAGCCTGAGCGCCGGATCACCTGTGTGGAGCGTACCGGCTGGCATGGGCGGGCTTATGTACTGCCTCAAGGGTCAATAGGACCTGACGCCGATGGGGTGATCCTGCAAACAACTGGCTACGCAGCCAGCGACTTTACCGAACGCGGTATCTTGGCCGAGTGGCAACAGGGGGTTGCGGCACTGGCCGTGGGTAACTCCCGCCTGTGCTTTGCGCTGTCGCTCGCCTTCGCTGCCCCACTGCTGACTCTGGTAGGCATGGAGGGTGGTGGGTTCCACCTCAAGGGGGAGAGCACAGACGGCAAGACCACCATCATGAAGGCCGCGGCCAGTGTCTACGGCAACCCGGATCGCTACAGCCAGACATGGCGAGCAACCGGTAATGCCATCGAGGGGATCGCCAGCCGGCGCAATGATGCCTTGCTCTGCTTGGATGAGCTGGGAGAGCTGGACGGCAAAGAGGCTGGGCAAGTGGCCTACATGCTGGCGAACGGGCAAGGCAAAGGCCGTAGCAAGCAGGATGGGGAGTTGAGGGAGCGCAAAGCATGGCGCTTGCTGTTCCTCTCCACCGGGGAATTGAGCCTTGAAGATCACGCCGCCAGCGCAGGCCAGCGCACCCAGGCGGGGATGGAGGTGCGCACAATCCAGATCCCGAGCGACACCGGTCACCACGGGGCGTTTGAGTGGCTACATGGTATGGAGAGCGGGCGCACCTTCGCCGACACGCTCAAAGCCAACAGCGACAGCCAACACGGCAGCGCGTTTCGAACCTATGCCGAGGCATTGGCCGGGGATCTGGATGCGCACAGCGAGCGCCTGCGGGGCGAGATAAAGCGCCTGGCCGCCGAACTGACGCCGAAGGGGGCGGGCAATCAGGTAGGCCGCGCCATCAACCGGTTCGCGCTGGTGGCGGCTGCCGGTGAGCTGGCAACCCGGCTGGGGGTCACAGGCTGGCCCGATGGGGAGGCGCTGCGAGCGGTGCGGGTCTGCCTCAAGGCGTGGCTGGCAGAGCGTGGCCACCTTGGCAACAAGGAGGACGCTGCGACCTTGGAGCAGGTGCGCGGGTTCGTCACCGCCCACCAATACACCCGCTTTGCTGACTGGTTCGACACCAGCCACCGTCCGGCCAACATGGTTGGATACCGTAAGGCTGAGTCTGACGGAGTGAGCTTCTTTGTGCTGCCCCCGGGGTGGGCCGAGATCACCAAGGGACGAGATCCCAAGCGGGCGGCGCTCCTGTGTCTCGAGGCTGGCTATCTGCTGACAGGCAAGGACAAGAGGCGGCTCCAGCGCAAGGCAAGGCTACCCGGCATGAGTGGTTCGGTGTGGGCGTATCTGCTGACAGAGCGCGTACTGGCTGACGAGGCGGAGGGGTTGGAGGACGAGTAACGCCAGCCAGAAGAAAACAGAGGGCTGCCGAGTGTAGCCCTTTTACTTCCTGCCTCATGCGCGCGCGTAAGGAACAAAGCAAAAATGGTGGGAACAGTGGGAACAAGATTACCCAGTGAGCCTACAGGCCTTGTATATCAAGGGTTAGAGCTGTTCCCACCTAGCCCTCTATATGGTGGGAACAAGGTGGGAACAGTGGGAACAAAAAGGCCCCGTGTTGAGGTTGTTCCCACCTGTTCCCACTACCTTATGGCCTTGGTGGGAACATGGAAACCCAGTCATGGCGCGGGTTAGCGGGCATTGTTCCCTCGTTCCCACCGTTCCCACCACTTTTTTGAAGCTATAGAGCGTGAGCCGGCGATCAACATCACAGTTTTCAGGCAACAGGGGGTTGCATTGAGATTGAGCAACGAACAACGAGAGCAGGTGATTGAACTGCGCCGCCATCATTCACTTCGTGAGGTGTCTTCTCTGGCTGGCCTCCCTCTGGGAACGGTGAAAGCCATCATCAGCCGCTCTGGGCTGTTCACTGACAACCCAACGCACCGGGCCATGTTCACATTGCCTCCCATAGAGCGCAGCGGGGAGACATTGCCAGCGGTTCAAGAGCTGCCACCCCAGCAGGTTGTTACAGGGGACAGGGAGATCGATGCCCTGCTTTGGTTGCGCCAGGTGATAGAGACCGGGGATCCCGCCCGAATTGAACAAGCCAGAGAAGCAGCAGGGCGGATCACTACCCCACCGGATGAGCTGGAGAAGCGTTACGGCAACTGGCTGGTGGCCAGAGGGGGAAACATCATGGCAGGCCTTGGCAGTATCGGGTTTGCCGATCTGGATGGGCTGGCCGAGAAGTCTATTACCCGGCGAGCCAGAGGGGCCGAGGCCATCGGACGATTCGGGGATGCGTTGTGGAAAGATACACCGGCAGAGGCGTTCTGCCTGGAAGCGCTCCGCGGGCTGGAGTTGGTCAAATGTGAGTATCCGCCAGTGCTGGTGGCTGGGCGGTTCAAAGCTCTGCCGGAGTTGATGCCGCACACCCTGAGTGATTGCCTGCATGAGCTGGCCTACTGGGACGATCTATACCGGTTGCGCCGTGCCTGCGATGCCAGCGGTTATTACGAGAGCAGAATGGAGGCATGGGCCAGAGAAGCATTTGTGTTTGGCTTGCTGGCTGAACTTCGACCACGCAGCCGGGAGGAGTCTCTGGCAACCCTTCGATACCTGATGGGTTGCGAGCGTAAAGGGTGGCCAGAGGCAGACCGGATCTTGGAAAACTTGATCAGGTGACCCATTGCCAGCTGGTGGCTGCCACCACTGGAAATCCCCCAAGAGGAGGGGACGACACCTCAAAGCCATGATAACGGCACGATTTGAAACAGTGTCCATCGGTGCCAAGCACATGTCCGAAACATTTCTGCATGGAATCGAGGTCAATCCTGCCGGCAGGTAAGCCTGCCAGCTCATCCATTCAATACGGTGAGATCATGGAAAACAAACTTCCTGAATATCTGAAGATCAACGATGACGGCAGCGCTGATATCACCCTGTCACGCCCAGCGAGCATTGGCGGTACCAAAGTGTCTGTGCTGCGCATGCGCGAGCCGACTGTGGGTGATCAAGAGATCACAGCACAGATGACTGGCAACGATGCAACCCGCGAGATCACTGCCTTTGCCAACCTGTGCGGTCTGGCGCCGGACGATATCCGCAAGCTGCCGTTGCGCGACTATGGCCGTCTGCAGCGGACTTACACTGTTTTTCTCGACTAACACCTGAACACATCCGCCAAGGGGTGTTAGCACTGGCCTTGCACACGGGCTGGTCACTGGCAGAGATCAGCGCCCTGCGCACGTCACGGTTTATCTGGTGGATAAAGGGGCTGCCCAAAGACGATGGCTAATAAAAAACTCTCGGCAACTATCACCATCGGCGGCGCGGTTGCCTCCAGTCTCAAATCTGCATTTGGTTCGGTAAGGGGCGGTGTCAACGAGGTTGGCTCCGCTATTCGCAATGCCGAACGGCAGCAAAAGCTCCTTTCTCGGTCAATCCAGACATTCGGCAAGCAAGGCCGCAATGTGGATGGGTTGCGTCAAAAATACGTGGCTATCACCAGCCAGATTGACCGGTTGCGCGAGGCGCATCAGCGTCTTAACCAGGTACGGCGTCAGCAGCAGGAAAACGGGGCCAATCGCCGTGAGCTCGGCGGGAAGATAGCCAATACAGCTACCGCAGGTGCTGCGATCGCACTGCCATCTTTCGCCATGTTCAAGCAATCATCGCAGTTCAGCTATGACCTGATGATGATTGGCCTGACTGCCGAAATGACCAAGAAGGAGATTGGCGCGCTCGGCGGCACAATGGTCACCCTCTCAGACCAAACCGGTGTCAGCCAGGAGAACATGAAGAACGCCTTCGGCTTTCTGGTTGCCGCTGGCCAGGGTGTTGGTGAAGCGCAAGAAAACCTGAAATCCATTGGAAAAACGGCAAAGGCGACCGGGTCAGATATTGAGGATGTGGCAAGAGCCTCATTCACCATGGGTGACGCGCTCAAGGTGAAGCCAGATTCCATGCTGCAAGCGCTAGACATGCTGGTGACAGCAGGCAAAGAAGGTAAGTTTGAATTCAAGGCGATGGCCGCCGAGCTGCCGGGGCTTGGCTCCTCATTCCAAGCCTTGCAGATGACCGGCACTGAAGCTGTTGCCACCATGGGCTCTGCGCTGCAGATCGCCATCAAGGGCGCAAAATCAGAGTCAGAAGCCGCCAACAACATGTCCAACTTCCTCGCCAAATTGATGACAGAGGAAACTGCCAAGAAAGCGGCAAAGATGGGCGGTAATATATCCAAGGTGATCCGGGATGCCCAGGCGGCCGGAGCTAACCCCATCGAGGCCGCTATTGCCGAGATCAGCCGCATCACCAAGGGTGGCGATCAGGAGCTGATAACCAAGCTGTTCGGCGACATGCAGGTGCAAAACTTTATCCGCCCCATGCTGCAGAACCTCGAAGAGTACCAAAAGATCAAGCAGAAGGTGCTTGCCTCCCAAGGCGTTGTGGAGCGTGACTGGGCAACCGTCATGGCCAGCAGCAAGGAAAAGACAGAGCGGCTATCAAATTCGGTGTGGGGCCTGACCGAGGCTATAGGTGGCGCTCTTGATCCAATTGTTGGGAAGCTCGCCGACACATTAATGCCGGTGGTTACGGCTACCCGAGACTTTGTAAAGGCAAACCCCAAGCTGGTGGGCGGGGTGATCGCTTCCGCTGCAGCGTTCACCACCCTGAGACTTGCCGTGCTCGGCACTAAATTCGCCTTCACATTCCTTCGCGGAGGGTTGCTGGGTGGGGCTGGGGTGATGGAGAAGATGAGAGCCGGCGCCCTGCTTGCAGGTCGGGCCCTCCCATTCGTAGCAACTGGCATCCGTGGCATCGGCCTTGCCTTTGTATCGACAGGGATCGGCGCCTTGCTCGCAGGCGTGGCCCTTGCCGGTCTTGCCATCTATCAGCACTGGGATGGTGTTTCAGCTTTCATGGGGGGAGTATTCGACGGCATCAAAGTCGGACTGGAACCAGCCATCACCGCATGGAAGGGACTTGGCGAGGCGCTTGGCATTACTGACAAGGTGACCGCGCTATGGGAAGGGTTCAAAAAACTGCTGGAGCCGGTCACCTACACCAAAGATGAGCTGGGCAAGGCCAGTGCGGCAGGAAAGAATTTCGGCGTAGTGCTCGGTAAGGCGATTGACTCGCTATACACCCCAATCAGATGGCTGATCGAGAGCATTACGTGGGTGATTAACAACATGCCGAGCTCTATCGGATCAACGCTTGGCTTTGCCAGCGACACATCAGGTCTGGCATCACCAAGACCCAATGATCTTGTGCCAGCGTTGCCATCTCTCCCGGCGATCGCCTCTGCCAGAGGTGGTGGAAAAGGCAGACCGTATTACGACCAAAGTCAGATAACTATTCACATAGCCCCGCGCCGCGGTGAAAGCGATCAGGCATTTGCCAAGCGGCTGGCCGCCGAACTTGAAGCGCAAAAGGGTGTTCGTCAGCGCAGCATGATGACGGAAGGAATGATACCTCAATAATCGGCCCTTCCCTTGGCCCCAGTGGGATGCTGCGGCCAGGGGCCTTCCTATTGGGGGCTCCTTGTTTTCACATAGAATACTTGTATGAAGGAACTCGGTGTTTCATACAAGGAGTCTGCGAGCTCTGCCGCCATCAATGACACCTGACAATCAAAAAGCATGTTTTTCGCCTCTAAATACCGAGGTCTTTCATACAAGATAGGTGGAACTCCTCAGCGCATTTGCGGATACCCCGCGTGATGTGTGACATATGCCCCACCTACGCTGTTGCTTGCCGGTAGTCACCTTCTCGGTGTGGAAACTCGGCGCCAAACTCGGCAAGCCTACCCGCGAACCCTTATCGGTAGCAGGGTATAAACCTGCGCTTAATCCGCAAGGTCTACCACCCAGCCCCACAAGAACTGAAGTTTCCACCAACCCTCCACAATAACCTGAGCGCAAGCCGTTATTAAGCATTTCAGGTAAAGAAGTGCCGGACCAGAAGAAAGCCGATGACGATGCTTCAATTGCGCTGATGTCCAAGCGCTTCAAAAAGGTGGCGGAAGTTATTGGTACTGAGAAGGCAGTCGCTGTGCTCAACGCCCGTTCCGCATCACGCCAGGATCCCCGTTTCGGGGAAGCAATCTTCCCTGTTTGGGGGAATGTCTCCCCGTTTTGGGGAATGTGTCTTGCCGAGACTTTGCTGGTGGGCTGTCTCTCCACTCACCCACACTGTCTTCCGCCGGAGCAGTGGGGGTAGGTTTAGTCAGTGAGCGAGCCTACAACGCGCAGCAAGCTGGGCGGGTGAATTCATGGCCTACCACATAATTTTCGGCTGGGTCCTTCCTCGGGGGGGCACCCCTGCGGGGGCATTGACCGCGCGATCTTTGATATCTGCGTGTGCGCTGGAAGTGGAATTTATGTTTATATCTGCCACTCGAGATCGAGTCCCTATCAGGGATTGAGACGGACTGAGTTATAAAGTATTGCCATGGCCATCATGATCTGTGGTGGCTCCAATACGGGTTATGTTTTTGGTATGGGGGTTATATGGCAAAAAATGTTCAGGTGCCTGCGTTGATCCGCCGTTGCGACATTGAGCAACTGCTCGGTGGGATCGGCAGAACCACCTTTTATCGCCGCCGGCAGGAATGGGCGGCACAGGGAACCCCGTTCCCAGAGTCTCTCAACTGGATGGCAAAAGGTGGGGCTCTTTGGCGCCGGCATGAGGTGATCGCTTTTCTCGTTGAAAGAGGGCTCATGCTGCCGGAACCGAATAACGAGGAATGAGAGAGGATGTGGGGGCTTCTAGGTCACCCACTGCAGCGAAAGCCCGCATCCTGAAATTTATTTGGGCGTTATTTGTGTCATAGCATATCACCCCAGTGCGTACAGTTTGGGGGTATTTTTGGGGGTATAAACGAAATTTCCACCATTGCAGGCCCTTTAAAAACAATGACTTGCCTGCTTAATTCGATAGAGACCCCGGCACCATCAAATTCATGACAAAAGGCCATCAGCAATGATGGCCTTTTGTTTTTTTGGCGTTCCTGCGCATTGGTGCGTTGCTGCTGAGCAGGCAGTACTTCCCGTTACCTCTTGGTATCCCTTCTCTTTTCCCGCTCTCCGTTATTTCATTTCCTTGATATAGCCGCTGACGGCATCACCGCCAGCGGTCTGTTTCTATTGCGGTTTTCTTTCATTTCCTTGCTACGCAGTAGCATGGTCGCGCGCTATCCCAGCAGGGCAAACAGCAGGGTGCCGAGGCTGCCAGCGAGTGTCAGCGCGATGATGGCTCTGGGTGTGCCGTGCAGCTTGGTCCACATAAACAGGCTGGTGAGGGCCAGCAGCAGCAGGGCCAGGGCGGCGATATCGCCAAACAGCTGCCAGCCGAGGCCGGTGCCCATGCCGCGGTGCAGCCGGTTGAGGCTGGCGGCAAAGTTGGCTTGCTGCAGGTCGGTACGTACCAGCAAGGTACCCTCGACATAGCTGGCGGCCACGCTCTGGCTGAGGGTAACGCCGCGCATTTCCCACATGGCGGGCAGGATGAGCGGGCCGTTCGGGGTGGGCAGGGTCTGGGCCGGGGTGATCATGGTTCGCCCGTCGGCAAAGGTATCGGGATAGCGCTGTTGCAGCAGGCTTTTCAGCTGCTCCGGGCTGGCGAGTGGCCCCTCCAGCACTATCTCTTCACTCGATTTGTCGGTGTGGGGGCCGGGGATGGGCAACACGGCACGGTGTTGCAGCCAGAGACCGGTGATGCCGTACATCAGCATCAGGGCGAGGGTAAAAAAACCGGCCCAAGCATGGAGGCGGCGTACCCATTTGTTGTTGTGAAGGGGAACTCTTCTGCGTTTCATCGTGGTTGCTTCATAAAAAACTGGCCAGCAAGGGCTGGCCAGTCGGGGTGGTTGTCACAGAGTTCAGAAACGGTAGGTACCGGTCAGGCTCAGCTGACGGGGTGTACCCGGCATGATCTGGTTGGCACTGGTGGCGCTGACGAAGTACTCGTGGTCAGTCAGATTCTCAGCGCTCAGCTCGGCTTCCCACTGTTGCCAGCGATAACCGGCGCGCGCATCGAAGCGGGCGTAACCGGGCAGTGTGGTGGTGTTGGCGTTGTCGGCAAAGCGATCGCCCACCGCCGTCACGCCGGTTTCACCGAACCAGCCCTGCTCACCACTCTTGTAGCCGAGATAGAACTGGCCATTCTGGCGGGAGACGTTCATCGGGCGCTTGCCCTGCAGATCCGCATCCGCCTTGACCTGCTCCGCATCCTGAATGGCAAAGCCGCCACGCAGATAGATCTCGTCGGTCAGCTCGGCACGGGCGCTCAGTTCGACCCCTTCGGTACGCTGCAGGCCGGTGAGGATCACCTTGGTGGGATCCAGCGGATCCTTGGTGCGCTTGTTGTACATCTCCAGTCGATAGAGGGAGAGAGTGGTCGCCAGCTTGCCGTTCAGCCAGTCACTCTTCACCCCCCCCTCGTAGAGGCGGGTGTGCTGGGGTTCCAGCCCGTTGTTCTTGTCGCCCGGGGTGATGCCGATCAGCTCGCCGCCCACCGGGGTGAAGGTCTTGCTGTAGGAGGTGTAGAAGGCGTGATCCTCGAGGGGATTCCACACCAGACCGAGGCGCGGGCTCAGGCTGTTGACCGAGACGCTCTCCTCCTTGTTGAGGTCGTAGCGGCGACTGGTGACGGTGAAGTCGTCACGGCGCAGCCCGCCAACCAGATGCCAGTCACCCAGGCTGAGCTGATCCTGCAGATAGAGGCCATTGCCGCGCACCTTGTGTTTGGCGTCGCTGGAGAGCTTCATGGCGCCATTGTAGGTGGGCAGTGAGCCCGGATCGTAGAGGTTGCCGGACGGGATGGCGGTGGCGTTCTGGTAGAGCTTGGGTGTGCGCTCCTGCCAGTTCTGCTCGAAGCCGACCAGCAGGCGATGTTCCACCGGGCCGGTTTGGAACAGACCTTCGGCCTCGGTGTTGCTGATCAGGTTCTTCGCTTTCAGATCCTGCTGCCAGCGGGAGCGGGTCACCTGATCCCCTTTGACGCTGGTGACATAGGTGTTGTCAAACTGGCTGTCGAGGGTGGAGTAACCGAGCTGCTGGCGCAGCTGCCACTGGTCGTTGATATCCCAGGAGAGGCGGGAGCGGGTGGATTGTGCCACGTCATCGATGAAGTCGCGGCTGGTGTCGCTGTAGACATACTCCCGCGGCACATCGGCCGGACGGCCATTGACCCCGGGAATGCCGCGATCCGGGGTGCGGTCATGTTCGTTGCGCTCGTACTGCACCAGCCAGTTGAGGTTGTCGCTGATCTCCCAGTTGGCGGAGGGGGCCAGCAGGGTGCGCTTGCTCTTCACGCCGTTGCGGAAGCTATCTTTGTCCTCTTGCGCCATGTTGAGGCGCAGCTGTACCTGTTCGCTTGCCTCGCCATTGAGGTCGGCGGCCAGTCGCTGGCTGTCAAAACTGCCGACCCGGGCGGTAACGCTGGACTCCTCTCCTTTCTGCGGCTTCTTGCTGACCCGGTTGACGATGCCCCCCGTGCTGCCGCGGCCGTAGAGCACGGCTGCCGGGCCCTTGAGCACTTCCACCCGCTCGATGTTGCCGAGATCCCGGGTGTACTGCATGTCGTCGCGGAACCCGTCGAGATAGAAGTCATTGCTGGCGCTGAAGCCGCGGATATTGACCCCGTCGAAGCGGGTATCACCGCTGGCGTTGACCCCGGGAATGCCGCTCAGGGCTTCACTCAGCGTCGGTTGGCCGAAGGCGGTCAGCTCGCTGACCTTGACGCTGTCGATGGTCTGGGGAACCAGCTTGGCCGGCGTATTGGTACGGGTGGCGGTGGCGACTTCCTGATGCTGGGAGCGTTTGCCAACCACTGTCATGGTTTCATCGGCGGCCTGGGCGGTGAAGCCGGTGCCCAGCAGTGCCAGCGAGACCAGCGTTCTGCGAAAGTGAGGGTGCTGCATATTCAATATTGACTCTTTGGATGTCGACCTGACGGCTCGATCATATTGATTTAATTGTAATTAGCCTGCCCCGCCTGAACGGGATGCCAATGATATTGATTTTCATTCAGCTGGCAAGGTGAAAATAGAGGATACGTGTGGGTGTGGTGTTCTGCGGTTGGAAGAGCGCGGCAGAAACGCAGCTCCCCTGCAACAAACAGCGAGAGGAAAAAGGGCGAAGCGGGGTAAAAAGGGGGGAGTGTGGAGGGATATCCGGCCCGATGTGTCGGGCCGGATACGGGATCAGTGGGTGCGCAGCAGTCGGCGGGTGAGAGGCAGTGTCGCCAGCAGGCGATAGGCCAGCAGAGACGATCCCAGCAGCAGCGGCACCTTGGCGATCTCCCAGGGGATGGATGCGCTTTGCGGGCCGAACATGAAGAGCCAGACCACCAGCATCATGTGCAGGCAGTAGATCCCGAGCACTTTGGGAGCTTGGTGCTCCAGCCAGCTGCCCTTGCCCCACTCGGGGTTGGCCAGCAGCAGGCCAAACAGGCCGAGGGCCCAGGGAAGGGAGCCGAGCAGGAAGTCGTGGCGGGTGAGCGGTACCGCGGCGAAGTGCTGCAGCGCCCAGGCTTCACAGCCATAGAGCGCCACGCCCAGCAGCAGCAGTTGCCCGCCGGTGCGGGCATCGGGTTGCCACTGACGCTGGCGCAGCAGGGCTCCCAGCGCCACAAACAGCAGGGAGAAAAAGGGGCCGTTGCGGGTGAGCAGTGGCCACTCGGCGCCCAGCAGCGGTTTGGCATAGGAGCCCCCCAGCAGCGCCAGCAGGTAGAGGCCAAGACCCAGCCAGAGGGCGAGCGCTGGCCTGCCAAGCCGGTAACAGAGCGCCTGCAGGATCACCGCCATGATCAGGGCAGGCAAAAACCAGAGGTGGATCATGCCGCCCACCAGCCAGCCGTTGAGAGGATCGGCGAGCTGGAACTGCCACTGCCCGCGCAGGGAGGCCAGATAGCCTTGCTGCACGGCATCCAGCGGATTGAACGGCACCAGCAGATAGACCAGGCTCCACACCAGCCAGAGCAGCAGCAAGGGGCGGCAGTAGCACCAGGCAACGGTCAGCGGCGCCTCGCGACTCAGCCTTGGCTGCAGAAAGTAACCGGCACAGAGGAAAAACAGCGGCACGGCAAAGCGGCATAGCTGGTTGATGATACCGCTCAGCCAGAGCCAGGATCCGCCTCCCCACAGGGCTGGGTTGAACGGGTTGGCAAAGGGGGATACGTGAATGGTCATCACGGCCAGAATGGCCAGTACCCGCCCGCACTCGATACTGGAAATACGCATGGTGGCTCGTCGTTACAGGGGTTGTGACTGCACGCTAGAACCTGCACCGCCAACTTACAACTAGTTGATTTTATTAGTGTGAGTCACATTATTGAGTAGTTACGTTTTGTAACGGGATGGCGCAAGGAGTTACCTGTAACGGGAGCTGGCTCCCGTTTTTTGGGCGCGGTCACAGAGATAAAAAAAGCGAGGCGGGCGCCTCGCTTTGATGGTGGTGTCTGGCTTACTGGTGGGTCTGCATGCTGCTCTGATTGGCTGCCAGGGTGGTTTTGCCCGAGCTCTCCAGCCAGGTTTTGATCCGTTTGGCATCGGCGACCCGATCGTTGGTGGTCTCGGCATTGAGCAGCACCATGATCACCGGCTCGCGATTGACCTTGGTACCCAGTACCAGACAGCGGCCCGCTTCGCGGATATAGCCAGTCTTGGAGAGGGTGAACTCCCACTGGCCTTCGCGCACCAGACGGTTGGAGTTGCGGTAGTGGAGCTGGTTCTTGTTGGTACGCACATAGCTTTGATCGTCGGTGGAGTATTGACGGATCAGCGGGTAGGCAGCGGCTGCAGCGGCGAGCTTGGCCAGATCCTGAGCGGTGGAGACATTGCGCGGGTTGAGGCCGGTACTATCGGCATAGTGGGTGTTCCACATCCCCAACATGCGAGCCTTGGCATTCATCGCCTCGACAAAGGCACGCAGGCCGCCAGGGTAGTTGCGTCCCAGCGCCGAGGCCGCGCGGTTCTCCGACGACATCAGCGCAATATGGAGCATCTCGGCGCGGCTGAGCTTCGAGCCGATAGCCAGTCTTGAGCCGGTGCCCTTGATGCGATCGATATCGGCATTGGTCACCGTCAGGGTCTCGTTGAGACGCAAGTTGGCATCCAGTACCACCAGCGCTGTCATCAGCTTGGTGAGAGAGGCGATGGGCATTACCCGGTTGCCGTTGTGTTCGGAGATCACCTCGCCGGTCCTATGATTGGCCACCACGAAGGCGGCAGAGTTCAGATTGGGGATCTCTCGTCGCTCGAGAAAACCGCTGCTGCTCTGGTTGCTTGCGGAAAAGGGGTTGGCATGGGCACTGTCCATAGCCGCTGGCAGCATGACTGCGCCAAGCAACAGGGGAAGGAGGGAACGCATCATCATGATCAGCTCTACCGGACGAAATACAGGGATATCTCGCTAAGTTATATGACGTGAACTGGCGCTTCACAATCATTCTCATCTTGATATTGATAATTTACGGCGTAAAGAGCGGTTTGGCTGCGCAGATAGGGGCGAAAAGGGTTCCTTTGAAGCTTTTTTGTGCCCGGTCGGGCTGGGGGAGACAAAAAATCGGGACCAGAACGGTCCCGATTGGCATGGTGCATTGTTCCCCGTTTAGTGGGTATCTTCCTGCTTGATCTTGAAGCGCATGGCGATCACCACGAACAGCAGCGGGCCAATGATGGTCCAGACGCCGGTTGAGATATCCCCGGAGATAAAGGGGGCTACCACGGTAAAGACGTTGCCGAAGGCGACCAGGATCAGGCTGATGATGGTGGCCAGCAGCACGGAGCCGGCGCTCTTGAAGAAGATCAGATCCTTGCCCAGCGCCGGGTTGTTGCGATAGCGATACCAGGCGTAGATGAGGAACATGTAGGGCAGGGTCATGCCGACGTTGGTCATGGTGATGATCAGCTCATAGAGGGCGGCGGCACCTTCCGGGTTGATCAGGGTAAAGATGGACTTGGCGGCAATGAACAGACAGACCACCCAGGCTTGCACTTTGAGGGCTTCAATCCGCACGCCATTCTCGTTCTCGCGCTGGAAACGCTCCGGCCAGAAGTAGCTCGGAGTGCCGGTGATGAACTGGCGCAGTGGTGCGTAGGAGAGGGCGATAAAGGCACCCAGATAGCTCAGGAACATGCCCAACCCGGCAAAGCGCATGAACACCTGCCCCAACCACTCGCCACCGAGATGACGCCCCAGTTCCAGCATGATGATGAAGAGGGCGGAGAGAGAGGTGATCCCTTCGGCCGGGAAGTCGCTCCAGCGCATGATGGAGCCGACAGCCAGAAAACCGATGATGTAGCAGAGCACGATGAAGGCGCCGGAGAGGAAGATGCCGCGCTTGAGGTCGCGCTCGGGATCTTCCAGCTCGTCAGCCACCCCGGCCATCGCCTCGACCCCGCCATAGGCGAAGATGGCGAATACCATGAAGCCGAGGAAGGGAATGATGTCGTTGAAGGCGGCATTGGGGGAGGCTGTCAGCGAGGCCTCGGTGAGAGGCTCCTGCAGGGTCATGCCGCTCACCGCGAAGGTGAAGACGCCGCCTACCAGCAGCAATACGTTGAGCGCCACCACGGAGAGACCACCGATGGCCGCCACCTTGGCGAAGCGGGCGCTACCAAAGGTGATGAGTTTGGTGACGGTGGCAACCAGCGCGATGGCGACCACACCCAGAATAAAGGGGCCAAAGTCGATGCCGGTGCCCAGGGTGACCGGGATAACGGTGATGTCGCGACCAAACAGCATGAAGGAGAGGGGCACCCACATGGAGAGCGCCTTGCCAAACATCCAGATGACGTAGGAGGCGAACCACATGGTCAGGCCGATAAAGGCGAACCGGGTCGAGACCGAATGGCGCATCCAGGTAAAGATTCCGCCTGCCTCTTTGCGAAAGCCGGTACCAAACTCGATCATCATGAGGATGAACGGAATGAAGAAGAACAGTCCGCCGATCACGAACATCGGAATGGCTGCATATCCCATTCGGTAAAAACCGATCCCGATATTAGTGACACCAAATACCGATGTTAATATCATCAATATAAAGGCACCCAACTTCAGCTTTTTTGCCGACATATTTGATACTCCCTGATGGTGCTGGATTTAACGTAATCAATAATTAAACGGGTAACTCCGGGTCAGGTAATAACCCGGGGCTGGTGATCTCATCCTGCCATTGATGGGCGAGGTTTTGCCTGCCCTGACCGCAAAGTTGAACCCGTCAGGTAGTTAATCAATGTTTGGATGGAGTTTCATGGCGATTACCATGAGCCGTATTGGGCCAGAATTGCCAGACATTAACTGTGAACAATTTATCATTAATGCTGTTCAGCTGGTAAGTTGTCCGGATGAGGCAGCAGGAAAAAATAGAATTGCCAGCTCATTGATACGTTATGGGTGTAAATATTTACGCCATCGCCGTAACTTATTTCCATTATTCACCCTCGGAATATTTGGCAGAGGTGAATCACGTCATCCTGCGAGATAAACAAGTGCCAATGGCGACAGGCCTCATTATCCCAGACGAGTCAGCAGTACGCCGCCTGTGATGATGGCTGCCGCGGTCAGCCGCACTCGCCCCAGCGGCTCCTTAAGCAGCCAGACCGAGAGCAGCATGGCAAACAGCACGCTGCTTTCGCGCAGGGCCGCGACCACGCCAATGGGAGCTTGGGTCATGGCCCAGATGACAATGCCATAGGCGAGCAGGGACATGGCCCCTCCGGCGACACCGACCAGTGCGTGCTGGCGGATCTGGCGCCAGGCATTGCGCTTCTGGTGGATCATCAGCACCACCAGCATTACCAGCCCGTTGCAGGCAAACAGCCAGAGGGTGTAACGGACAGGCTCACCGCCAGCCCGGGCCCCAGCACCGTCCGAGAGGGTGTAGCCAGCGGTAAACATGGCGGTGATCAGCGCGGCCTTGATCGCCTTGTTGCCGAGCCGCTCGCTTCCGCCCCGCCAAGCCATCAGCAAGACCCCCAGAATCAAGACGCCAGCCCCCAGCATGCCGTGCAGCCCCGGATAGTCGGCCAACAGCAGGGCGCTGAGCAGCATCGCCAGTAGCGGTGCGCTGCCACGGGCCAGCGGATAGATCTGGCCAAACTCCCCGTGGTTGTAAGCGCGGCTGAGAAACAGGCAGTAACCGGTATGCAGCAGAATAGAGAGGGCGAGCCAGGGGAGCTCAGTCGAGGAGGGAAGCCCCATTGGCAGCAGGGCCACGGCGGCGATAAGTCCGGAGAAGAGCGCCACCAGCGATACACCCACCAGCCGCTCCTCGCCAATTTTGACCAGCGCATTCCAGCTGGCGTGAAGCAGGGCGGCCAGCAGAACGGCAAAAAAGACGGTGGTGCTCATAGGGAAGTGCCTCGATCTCGGGATCGAATAGCATACCTCGATTGGCACCTTCTATGCTGGGATCTTCATCAAGGGATCGCTGAAGTGAGTCGCATTATGGCTGGTTATCGCGCAGTGCGCCGAGTGGGCCCAGTACCAGCTTTGGCTGCGCATCGAGCTGCAGCGGAATATCCTGCAGTGGTGTTCCCTGCTGATTGAGGTGAATGATGTTGGCGGCCATCTTGCCCAGCAATGTGTAGCTGCTGATGGTACCGACGGTGCAGCCGTGTTCGACGAACAGCTCGGCGCTGCAGATGGTGGGGATGCCCGCATCATTGAGTGCCGCCAGCAGACGGGGGGCGATGGAGAGCAGATAGCTGTCTGCCGCCAGAAAGACGATGTCGTTTTTGGCATCCACCTGCAGCCGCTGCAACTCGTTATTCAGCCGCTTGGGGTCCGGTGCAATGCGCCAGGTTGCGACATGCCAGTGGTAGCGTTTGGCTTCGGCGATCAGCATGTCGGTGACAAGGCGGGTGTTCTGTTCCCGTGGATTGAAGGGAACCAGCAGCCGTTTGCCGGTGGGGAGGTATTTGCTGGCGTTGGCCAGCTGCAGCGCCATCGGTACCATGTTGCTGGTGCCTGCCACCATCTTGTTTTGGCGCTTGTCTTCAGCCCAAAAACCGGCCCCGACCGGATCGGAGACCACGCTGAAGATAAGGGGTTTGCGGTTAGCCACCAGACTCTTGGTCATGGCGGTGGCCGTGGTGCCGAAGGTGTAGATGTAGTCGTACTCGGCCAGCTTGGGCTCCAGCTGCTGGCGCAGCATGGCTGCCAGTGTGGCGCGATCCTGATTGGCGTTGTAGGTGGTGATGGTGGCCTGATAGCCAAGGCGGATCAGCTCTGCCCTAAACCCCGCTTCGGCTGAGGTTTCACCGCGCCACAGCACCATGGCGATGGTGAGGGCATGAGTCGGCAGGGATAGCAGCATCAACAGCACGACAAACAGCTGAGCCATCATTTTCTCCTCCCGTACAGTCCCTTGTCTGATGAGCCTAGGCCACTTTCTCCGGTCGTGAGCGACGCCCAGCAAAAAGCGCGATGGCAAGCCATCGCGCTTTGGGTATCCGCAAAACCTCGATTAGAAGTCGTAGCGGGCGGCCAGCTGGAAGTCATCCTTGTTGGCGGTTGCTTTACCGGCAACGCTGTCCAGATTGTTGATGCGGTACTCGCCAATCACCCGCAGGTTTTTGTTGAACTTGTACTGGGCACCCAGGGTGTAGTAGTCAACGGTATCGGTTTTCTTGCCGCCAGTAACTTCTTGTTCCTGCTTGTTCCACAGGGCCATCAGGCCGAAGCCGTTCTCGAAGTTGTAGCCCAGCGCCGCTTCCCAGCCGGTGTGGTCGGTGCCGCTTTGGACAAAGTCAGATCCATCCGCGTAGCTCAGGGCGGCGTAGGCGGCCTTGTTGTCGAATTTGGCGGAGATCAGCCACAACTTGGCATCTTCGGTATTCTTTTCCTGACGTTGGCCGACGTTGTAGGCGGTACCCAGTGACAGGTTGAACGGGAAGGTGTAGGCCACAGCTGCGCCATAGGCCGGGTCTGCAGGGGAAATCCCGGAGCTGCTTTTATCTTCTTCTTTGCCGCCATCAAATTTGTAGCTGGCATCAAACTGGAAGCCATTGAACAGGTCTGAGTATTTCAACACGGAACCGGCACGGTTGGTGGCGAAGGTGTCGGTTTTGGCGCCCAGCGCATCGTTGCCGTAGCCGTCGGAGAGGGCAACGTCGGTCCAGTCGGCCAGGAAGCCTGGGGCACCCTTTTGGCGACCGAAGGTCACGGAACCCCAGTCGGCGCCCACGCCGGCAAAAGCAAGGCGAGTGCGCAGGTTTTCGCTCTCTTTAATTTGGCCTTTTGAATCTACGGTACCCGCAAGGGTCTTTTCGCTGTCGTTGATATACATCTGCACTTCGTACTGGGCCAGCGCCTTCAGACCGCTCTGGATCTGGGTCTCGGCCTTGGCACCGAAACGGACAAACTGGTTGGCCCCCTGCTTGGCACTGTAATCCTTGGTGCCATTCGGGTTGGCGGTATCGACGTTTTCTTTCTTGTCGCCGAAGAATTGACCGGCGTAAACACGGCCATAGAGATCCAGCAAAGAGGAGTCATTTTTATACACTTCAACGGCTTGAGCCTGGAAGGCGGCGGTCAGAGCCAGTGCCACTACAGTCAGCTTTTTCATCTTAATCCCTTGTGTTGCAAGCTTTTGTTTTGAAGACGGGGTCATGCTAGGCAGCAGGGATGACAGCGGGGTGACAGTTGGATGAAGAGTCGATGGCAATTGGGTTGCAATTGGATGAATTGGCTACATTCTTGCTCGCAGCGGCTACTTTTGTGCGCAAAGGTTTGCCCTTGTGGTAGAATGCCGCCCGTTTTCGAGCTCCATAGGTTGGATATGCGATGAGACGTGAACTGGCAATCGAGTTTTCCCGAGTGACGGAAGCGGCTGCACTGGCTGGCTACAAGTGGCTCGGACGTGGTGACAAGAATATCGCTGATGGGGCGGCCGTAGCGGCCATGCGCCACATTCTCAACCAGATCGAGATCGATGGTGAGATTGTTATCGGCGAAGGTGAAATTGATGAAGCGCCGATGCTCTATATCGGCGAGAAGGTCGGTACCGGACACGGCGACGCGGTGGATATCGCGGTCGATCCCATCGAGGGTACCCGCATGACCGCCATGGGTCAGGCCAATGCGCTGGCCGTGCTGGCGGTGGGCGACAAGGGTTCCTTCCTGAAGGCGCCTGACATGTACATGGAAAAGCTGATCGTCGGCCCCAAAGCCAAAGGCGCCATCGACCTGAATCAGGCTCTCGAACTGAACCTCAAGGCCGTGGCCAAGGCGCTGGGCAAGCCGCTCTCCCGTCTGACCGTCATTACTCTGGCCAAGCCGCGTCATGACAAGGCGATCAAGGAGATGCAGGGTCTGGGCGTGCGGGTGTTCGCCATTCCTGATGGTGACGTTGCCGCCTCCATCCTCACCTGTCTGCCGGACAGCGAAGTCGACATGCTTTACGGCATCGGCGGCGCACCGGAAGGGGTGATTTCGGCCGCGGTGATCCGCGCGCTGGATGGCGACATGCAGGCCCGTCTGGTGCCGCGTCACCGCGTCAAGGGCGACAGCCCGGAAGTGCGTGCGCTGGGCGAGCAGGAAATTGCCC
Organism: Aeromonas finlandensis; assembly: GCF_000764645.1. GTDB lineage: Bacteria > Pseudomonadota > Gammaproteobacteria > Enterobacterales > Aeromonadaceae > Aeromonas > Aeromonas finlandensis. Next base: position 147,047 of record NZ_JRGK01000286.1, on the reverse strand, counting down.
GCTGCGAAGCGCTGGGCATCGACGTGAACAAGGTGCTCAAGCTGGAAGACATGGCGAAGAATGACAACGTCATCTTCTCCGCCACCGGCATCACCAAGGGTGATCTGTTGGACGGCATCACCAGTGATGGCGTGATGGCGACCACCGAAACCCTGTTGATCCGTGGTAAATCCCGTACTATCCGCCGCATCAAGTCGATCCATTACCTGGAACGTAAAGACAGCGTGGTACGCGACATCATCCTGTGATGTGGTGAATGCTGGTCGGCGGCAAGTCCCGTACTATGTGCCGCCGCATCAAGTCGATCCATTACCTGGAACGCAAAGACAGCGTGGTACGTGACATCATCCTGTGATGATGGTTCGCTGAACCGGCTGTGTTGCCTCAAGCCCGATCGCCCGTGCGGTCGGGCTTTTTATTGTGCGCCAGCTACGTTTGTGCCGCTGCTTCGGTTATGGTGGCTCAGACCGTCCCAAAGGAGTGGAGTGTATGGAGTGTCGTAGCGGCTGCGCTGCCTGTTGCATCGCCCCCAGTATCAGCAGTGCCATTCCCGGTATGCCAGATGGCAAGCCGGCTGGCGTCCCCTGTATCCAGCTCGATAGCGCCCTCGGCTGCAAGATCTTCGGTCAACCGGAGCGGCCGGCGGTGTGCGGCGGTTTTCGCCCCATGATGGATGTGTGCGGCAGCCACCGCGCCGAGGCCATCTGGCTGATCGGCGAGCTGGAGCGGCTCACCACCTGACGAGGGCAGGGCGAAGATATAAAACGAAGAGATAAAAAAGAGGCCGCATCATGCGGCCTCTCGCGTTTCTGTTCGCCGGGGATCAGACCCCCGCCAGCTCCAGTGCCTGACGATAGTACTCGTTGGCCTTGTTGGTGAGGCGGCGCTTGTCCATCAGCTGGCCGAGGGCGTGGTAGGCGGCGGCGCTCGGCGCCCGCTCCACTTCCTGCTCCAGCAACTTCTGGGCATCGTCCAGCTGACCGGCCAGCAGATAGAGTTGGGCCAGTGCGGTGTCGACCTCCGGTTGTCCCTGCTGTTTTTGCAGCAGCGCCAGCAGCGGCTGGTAGCTGTCGAGTTTCAGCTTGGGCAGGCGAGCCAGCAGCTGCGGCATCGGCTGTTTGCGCAGCGCCTCCTGCCACAGGGTGGCGGCTTCGCCATCGGCACCCAGCTGGCGCAGCAGATCGCCGTAGCAGGCCAGCAGTTCCGGCTCAAGGCGCAGCTTGCGCGGCAGATCCTGCCACACGGCCTTGAGGGTTTCGAGGCTGCCGGCAGCCTGTTGCAGGCGACCACTCCAGGCCTGTTGCAGCAGATATTCTTCCTGTTTCGGGGTCAGTTTGCCCACCTTGTGCAGCGCCGGGATCAGGTCGCACAGGGCGCTCCAGTCCTGACGGGCCAGATGCACCTGACGCAGCTGATCCAGCACCATGGGGTGGCGCGGGTTGAGGGCGTAGACCGACTCCAGCATCGCCAGTGCGGTATCGTACTGGCCCTGCTCTATCTGCAGCTGGGTTTGAGTCAGGGTGAGCGCCAGCTCTGCCTTGGGGTTCTCCTCCTGCGCTTTTTGCAGGTATTGATCCCGGCGGGCGTCGTCACCACGGGCCTGAGCCGCCTTGGCGGCGCTCAGGTAGTTGAGCAGCGGGGTGTCGCTGTTGCTGGCCCCCTTGATCATCAGCTTTTCCGCCTGACTGTAGTGCCCTTCGGCCATCGCCAGGGTGGCAGCCACGGTCTGTTGATTGGCCTTGCGGCGGCGGCGCGAGCCGTACCAGCCGAGGGTCTTGCGGCGCAGGCCGAATACCCGGCCCAGCAGCCACTCGACGATCAGCAGGGCGCCGTAGAACAGCACGGCCAGGATCACCGCACTGGTGACGGAAGACTCGATGGTGTAATTGCCAAGGGCAATCAGCACATAGCCCTTGTTGCCGGAGGCTTGCGGGCCAAAGATCAGCCCTGCGACCATCACGGCAACCAGAATGATTATACGGATCATGGTGCCCTCCTCAGCTGCTGGCCAGAATGCGTTGCAGGCGTTCGGTCAGCACCTGCTCCAGCATGGCCTGGGTCTTGAACTGGGCCGGATAGTCGATCTGGATCTGTTCGCCCTTGAGCTTGTCGATCTCGCCCTGCATGTAGCGGGTGGCGCTGTTGTCGGTATCGAAATACTGGGTCAGCCAGCGCTGGGCCTTGTCCAGACTGTCTTCGTAGAGCGCCTGCTGCTCGCGATAGACGGAGAGCTGGGCCTGCAGCAGCTTGGTCTTGAGGTTTTCACGCAGGAAGATCTCCTGCTGCGGCGAGAGCAGCGCCTCGACCGCGCCATCGCGGCGACGGATGGTGACGAAGTTCTCGGTGAACTTGACCCAGTTCTTCTTCAGGTTGCTCTCCCACTCGTCGGGATTGGTGCTGACCGCCTGATCCGGCTCGGTTTTGGCTTCCGGCATGCTGACGGTGGAGAGGGGCAGCAGTTCGATCTGGTCGGACAGCGCGGCCAGCTTGAGGGTCAGCCCCTCGCGGTCGATGCGTGGCATCCCCTTGAGCTTGGCGATATCTTCGGCCAGCGCCTTGCGGATCGGCATCAGGCTGGGGTCGTTGAGGGCGGCGATGCGCTCGTCGGCATTGCCGAGCAGGGTGATGGCGGAGATGAGGTCATGCTCCAGCCACAGCTTGCGGCCCGCCATCCGAACCAGATACTCGGATTCGGCCAGCATCCAGTCGTTGGGACGCTTGTCGTTGAGATCCAGTACCCGGTTCTGCAGACCCTGCATCTCCCCCTGCAACCGTTGCTGGGTTTGATCCAGCGCGGCCAGCTGCTCGGCATCCTTGTTGCTGGTCTGGTCGATCTTGCTCAGGGCGCTCGCCAGCTGCTGCTTGAGCTGGGCCAGTTCGGCCTGCTGGGCTACGGCATTCTTGTGACCGTGCAGGTAGAGACCGCCGGTCAGGCCAAGGGCCAGCAGGATGGCGACCCCTCCCAGTACGGCACCGGAGCGGCTCTTGCTGCCATTGACCACAGCGGTCGGCTGCGGTTTGACCTGGGATTCTTGTTGTTCTGTCATTCCATCTTCCTCAGTTCCAGTGCGGCCGTCAGGGCCTGGTTGGATGCACCTTGGGCAATCGTGATATGGATAAAGCCCGCTGCGCTGGCCATCTCGGCCACGCGCGGGCTGGGGACCACCAGCAGGCGGTCAAAAAGCCAGGGTCGCTGGTGGTCGGGAACCAGCTCCAGCAGCCGTTGCAGCAGTTCACCACTGGTAATGAGCAGGCTGTCCAGCCCCGCTGCCTGCCAGTGGTGGGTCAATGTGTCCCCGTCTAACTCGGGGTAGTGGCGCTCATAGGCCGCACAATAGTGCACCAGCGCACCGCGTGAGGCCAGCGTGCTGGCGATGAGATCCCGTCCGCCATTGCCACGCAGGATCAGCACCCGTTTGCCTGTCATCTGCTGCAGGGCGGGCAGGGCCAGCAGCCCTTCGCTACGCGGGTCATCTGGGCAGATTGCAGTGATGCCGATGGTGGCAAACGCATCTGCGCTGGCCTGACCCACCGCAAAGTACCCAATATGTGGCCAGGTCTGACCAGTTTGCAACAGAAAATCGTGTGCAAAATGAACGGCATGGATACTGACCGCGATAACGATGTCGGCACTGTGCAGCAGGTCGGGCAGGAGAGGGAGTTCACTGCCCGCCACGGTTTCCAGCAGCGGGCAGCAGAGTGGTGCATGGCCGTGCTGGCGCAGCAACTGCACCAGCTCGGCGGCCTGAGCGGCCGGACGCACCACCAGCGGGATCATACGCGGTAGACCTCGGCCAGGATTTCGTCGGCACCGGAGGCCAGCAGGCGCTGGGCCAGTTGCTCACCGAGGGCCTCTCCATCGGCCAGCGAGCCGCGGATCTCGTCGCGGATCACCTGGGTGCCATCGGGACTGCCCACCAGACCGCGCAGCCAGATCTGCTCACCCTCGACCAGCGCGTAGGCACCGATAGGCACCTGACATCCCCCTTGCAGGGCGCGGTTCATGGCGCGCTCGGTCAGTACCCGGGCGCGGGTCTCGGCGTGCTCCAGCGGCGCCAGCAGGGCGTGCAGCTCAACATCGTCGAGGCGGCATTCGATGCCGACCGCACCCTGGCCGTTGGCTGGCAGGCTCTGCTCCGGCTCGATAAAGGCGGTGATGCGCTGCGCCATCTCCAGTCGTTTCAGACCGGCGGCGGCGAGGATGATGGCGTCATACTCACCGGCATCCAGCTTGGCGAGGCGAGTGTTGACGTTGCCACGCAGGTCGCGGATTACCAGATCCGGGCGGGCGGCGCGCAGCTGGCACTGGCGACGCAGGCTGGAGGTGCCGACCACGGCCCCTTGCGGCAGCTCGGCAATCGCCTTGAAACGGTTGGAAACGAAGGCATCGCGGGGATCTTCCCGCTCGCAGATGGTGTGCAGACCGAGCCCCTCGGGGAACTCCACCGGCACATCTTTCATGGAGTGAACGGCGATGTCGGCCCGTCCTTCCAGCATGGCGGTCTCCAGCTCCTTGACGAACAACCCCTTGCCACCGACCTTGGCCAGCGGGGTATCGAGGATCTTGTCACCCTGAGTGCTCATGGGTACCAGTTCGACCTGCAACTGCGGGTGCAGGGCTTCGAGCCGGTCTTTGACAAAGTTGGCCTGCCACAGGGCCAGTGGGCTCTTGCGAGTGGCAATTTTCAGGGTTCTGGCTGCCATATCAATCAGTTGTTTCATTTTTAGAAGGAAATCGATATTACCATCCTTTGCCCGGGCTTTCATGGCGGAGCCCGCAAAAGCGGGGCCAAGCTCAAAGTTGTACGCTGAAAATGATTTTCATTAAGTGATTTCAAGTGAATTAATGAGATTAATTCATTGAATATATTGGAATTTAACGATTTCCTCTGATACTTTTTGTGATCATGCCAGAAATAATCTGGTGATTAGCAGAAGGCTTGTTTACCACCGCTGTTTGCATTGTTAACATGATCACACTTTTTTGACGTATCCCCCTTTTGGTGCGTCATTTTCACTTAGGTGATAGGCAGGGCATTGCAGGAACACATCGATACGCTGGTTGCGCGTTATGACGAGGTTACCCGTCTCAAGACGCAACGGGCGTTAGGCCTCATGAGTCGCTATGGGCAGCAGGTATTTCAACTGCTGCCTGTCATGCTGCACTTCAATCATCCCCTGCTGCCTGGCTATGTCTCCGGTGATGTCCCTCATGGCATCTGGAGCTTCAGCGCTACCGCAGAGCAGCAAGCCTTTATCGATGACCTCTGTCGCAACGCCAACTGTCTGAATGGTCTGACAACCCATGACCGAGCCATTCAGGGGCTCTACTCCATGGGCAGCACCTCCTCCATTGGCCAGTGCTGTCACTCGGATCTCGATATCTGGGTCTGTCACGTAGCCGGTTTGTCGCAGGAGCGGCTCGATCTGCTGGAGCAGAAGTGCCAGCAGCTCTCCAAGTGGGCCGAACAGCGCGGGGTCGATCTCAACTTCTTCCTGATCCCCGAAGACAAGTTCCGCCAGACCAACGATGCCCAGATGCAGGGAGAGAGCTGCGGCAGTGCCCAGCACCTGCTGCTGCTCGACGAGTTCTACCGCAGTGCCATGCATATCGCGGGCAAACGCTTGATCTGGTATCTGGTGCCCATCGAGTGTGACGAACGTTACGACAACTATGTGAACGAGCTGTTCGAGAGCGGCAAGCTCAAGCAGGAAGACTGGCTCGATCTGGGCAGTTTTGACCGCATTCCGGCGGAAGAGTATTTCGGCTCAGCCCTGTGGCAGCTCTACAAGGGGATCGACTCCCCCTACAAGGCGGTGCTCAAGTCGGTGCTGATGGAGGCTTACTCTCACGAGTATCCCAATACCCGTCTGCTGTCGATGATTGGTCGCGACTGGTTCCAGCACAATGACGGGATGCACTACCGGCTCGACAACTACTGCCTGATGCTGGACAAGGTGACCAACTACCTCAAGTCCATCGGCGACATGGTGCGGCTCGATCTGGTGCGTCGCTGCTTCTACCTCAAGGTGTGCGACGGTCTCAGCCATCCCAAGGATGATCACTCCCCCGAGTGGCGTCGCGAGCAGATGAGCCAGCTGGTCTCCTACTGGGGTTGGAGTCAGGAGAAGCTTTATCAACTCGATCATCGCCATGAGTGGAAGATCGAAGAGGTGAAGATCGCCCACGCCGAGCTGCTGGAAGCCCTGATGCAGAGCTACCGCAACCTGATCCAGTTCGCCCGTCGCAACAACATAAGCGAGTCGATCAACCCGGAAGATATCGGCATTCTGTCGCGCAAGCTTTATGCCGCGTTTGAAAGCCTGCCGGGCAAGGTGCAGCGCATCAACCTCAAGATTGCGCCGGACCTCAGCGAGCCGGATCTCAGCTTCGTGCAGGTGCCCCACGGTCGCCTCAACCGTGCTGGCTGGTATCTCTACAAACATTCACTGGAGCCAGTGGACATCATTGGCCGCGCGCCGCTCGAGTTCAACGGTTACATCAGCAAGCTGGTCTCCTGGGCCTACTTCAACGATCTGCTGACGCCCCAGTCGCGGGTGCACCTGTTCAATCAGGGCTCGGATCTGCACATCGACAATCTGCACCAGTTCTGCCGTGATCTCTCCGGCTGCTTCCCCGAGAAGTACCCGCTGGCTACCAACCTGGCCCTCAGCCGCCCGTGCGAGATCCGTCAGCTCTCCATTTTCCTCAATCTGGAGATGGATCCGACCAGTCACTGGGTCGGTCAGGTGATCGAATTTGACGCCAACACAGTGGATGTCTTCTCATTTGGTCGCAATCAGGAGTGTCTGGTGGGCTCGGTGGATCTGGTCTATCGCAACTCCTGGAGCGAGATCCGCACCCTGCACTTCCAGGGGGATGAAGCGGTGGTCGATGCCCTCACCACCATCCTTGGCAAGATGCATCAGGATGCCGCCGCCCCCGAGATGATCGAGGTGTTTTGCTACAGCCAGCACTTCCGTTCCCTGGTGCGCTCCCGTTTCCAGAGCCTGGTGGCGGAGTGTATCGACCTGCGCCTTGCCCGCGACAAGCAGCAGCTGGTCAAGACCATGGCGCTCGGCCGCGAGAAGTACGGCATCTTCTTCGAACGACGCGGGGTGTCGGTGAAGAAGCTGGAAAACGCCATCGATTTTTACCGTCACATCTCCCACAACAAGCTGGATCACCTGCCGCTGCGGCTCGACAAGACCCACAGCCAGCATCTGCCGAGCATCGTCGATGCCTACGCCAGCGAGGGATTGGTGCAGTTCTTCTTCGATACCCGGGATGCGGGCACCAACATCTACATCCTCGATGAGGCGAACCGGGTGGAGATCTACCAGCACTTCGCCGGCAACAAGGATGAGCTGGTGGCGGGGGTCAACCGTTTCTACACCTCCAATCACGAGCGTTTCAGCGATGATGGCCAGTTCATCAACTTCAACCTGCCCCAGTACTACGAGATAGTGCAGCAGGGTGGCGACTTGGCGGTGATCCCCTATCGCAGTCAGGGGGGCCTGCGCGAACAGGCGCCGCCCACCCGGGAAGTGGGCTGACCCGCCAGTTGGCATTGCCATAAAAAACGGCCTGCAGATGCAGGCCGTTTGCTTTATCGGGGTAGCTCAGGCGCCGAGACGGGCCAGCAGCCAGCGGCGAATATCACCGAGCTGCGGACGGCAGATCTCGTGGCGCATCGGGTACTCGTGCCACTCGGGGGCGAGACCGGCGCTTTCCAGCCGGTTCTTGGCATCCCAACCCAGCGACAGGCTCACCACATCGTCATAGATACCGTGCATGTAGCAGATAGGCAGAGTGCGAGCAGCCTCGCTCATCTCGCCGAGCAGCGCATCGGGGGCGGCCAGATAGGTAGACATGCAGAGCAGGCCAGCCAGCTTCGCTTGATAGCGCAGGGCGGTGAAGGAGGCAATCACCCCGCCCTGGGAGAAGCCCGCCAGCACGATATGCTCGGGGGCAAACCCGTCGGCCACCAGCTGATCGAGCAGGGCGGCAATCTGGTCGGCCGATTCCCGGACATGGGACTCCACGGCCCGCTCGGCGGGATCCTCGAAGCTCTTGATGTCGTACCAGCCGCGCATCTTGTAGCCCATGTTGATGGTGATGGGGCGCTCGGGGGCATCCGGCAGCAGGTGACGCACCGGTAGCTCGGCGGGCAGGTCCAGCGCCTCCACCAGCGGGGCGAGACCGGCGCCGGAATCACCCAGTCCGTGCAGCCAGATCACCGCATGACGGGCGCCCTGCGGGTGCAGGTCGATCATGGAAACACCACCTCTTCGCCAGCCTGGGCGGAGCAGGACTTGCTCAGCAGCGCCTTGAGCTCGTGGCCGAAGCGGTTGTCGACCCAGGTTTCATCCTGCAGTTCGAAGTGGAAGCCGTTCTCGCGGGTGGCGACCCAAATCTGGTGCAGTGGCTCCTGCTTGTTGATGATGACCTTGGTCTTGTTCTCGAAAGAGAGGGTCAATACGCCGCCGTTGCGTTCGCAGTCGATATCCGGATACCCCTCGTCGAGGGTGTCTTCCACATATTGGAAAAAGGCGTCGGTCAGGGCGTGATACTCGTGATCCTTCATCGGTTTATCCTGTTGCTTTTAACAATGTGAGTGCGATTATAGAGGGCCAAAAATTTTTTCGCAGCGAACCATTATGATCACCCAGTTCACCAAGTGTCTGCTTGCCACTCTTCTGTCCCTCGGGTTGGCCGCGTGCGGTCTGAAGGGGCCGCTCTATATGCCGCCCCCCGAGCAGCCACAGAGCCAGAGTACACCGCAAGCAGCACCGCCTGCGACCTCCGAGGCTGCCACCGAGGCCGCGCCGCACTAATGTCGCACCCATTCTAGGAAGGAACCGCCCCCTTGGATCACTTTAACTACGACGCCGACGGCCAGCTTCAGGCCGAGCAAACCTCGCTGCAACAGCTTGCCGAGCAGTACGGTACCCCGCTTTACGTCTACTCCCGTGCGACCCTCGAGCGCCACTGGCACGCCTTCGACAAGGCGGCGGGCGATATTCCCCATCTGATCTGCTATGCGGTGAAGGCCAACTCCAACCTGGCGCTGCTCAACCTGCTGGCCCGTCTGGGGTCAGGGTTCGATATCGTCTCCGGTGGCGAGCTGTCGCGGGTGCTGGCGGCGGGCGGTGATCCGGGCAAAGTGGTCTTCTCCGGAGTGGCCAAGAGTGAGGCTGAGATGCGCCTCGCGCTGGATAAAGAGATCCTCTGTTTCAATCTGGAGTCGGAAGCCGAGCTGGAGCGCCTCAATCGGGTGGCGGGCAGCATGGGCAAGAAGGCCCGTGTCTCGGTGCGGGTCAATCCGGATATCGATGCCGGTACTCACCCCTATATCTCCACTGGCCTCAAGCAGAACAAGTTCGGCATTCCCATTGAGCTGGCGCCTGCCATCTATCGCAAGGCGGCGGCGATGGCGAACATCGAGATCGTCGGGGTGGATTGCCATATCGGCTCGCAACTCACTGAATTGAATCCCTTTATGGAAGCGGCAGACAAGCTGCTGCGGCTCATCGACGGGCTGGCTGCGGAAGGCATTCATATCCACCATCTGGACGTGGGCGGCGGCCTCGGGGTCAACTATGGCGCCGAGCAGCCACCCCATCCCACCGAATACGCCGAAGCGCTCAAGCAGAAGCTGGCGGGTCGGGATCTGACCCTGCTGTTCGAGCCGGGCCGCGCTATCGTCGCCAATGCCGGTGTGCTGCTGACCCGGGTCGAGTACCTGAAACCGGGCGAGACCCGCAACTTTGCGCTGATCGATGCTGGCATGAATGACATGCTGCGCCCCTCGCTCTACGGCGCCTGGATGAACATCATCGAGGTGGATAGCCGTGCCGGTCATGCACCCGCGCTCTATGACGTGGTGGGCCCGGTGTGCGAGACCGGCGACTTCCTCGGCAAGGAGCGCGCCCTGGCCATTGCCGAGGGCTCCCTGCTGGCAGTGCGCTCGGCCGGTGCCTATGGCTTTACCATGTCATCCAACTACAACACCCGTCCCCGTGCTGCCGAAGTGCTGGTGGATGGTGCCGAGTCGCACCTGATCCGCGAGCGTGAGCAGTTGGCCGATCTCTGGCGCGGTGAGCACCTGCTGCCCTGATGGCGCAGTTTGGGACAATGATTTCATAACGCTTGACGGTGAGTATTTACAGCCCTAACAGCACAGGAATGCATGATGTGGATAGATTGCTCCAGGATGCATGGGGCTTTGGACAACGACTTCATGGCGCTTGACGACCCTTGGGTCGGTGAATTTTTACAGCCCTAACAGCACAGGAATGCACGATGTTGATAGATTTTTCCAAGATGCATGGCTTGGGCAACGACTTCATGGTGGTGGATGGCGTCACCCAGAAGGTATTTTTCAGCAATGACGTCATCAAGAAGCTGGCAGATCGCCACTTCGGGATCGGTTTTGACCAGCTGCTGCTGGTGGAGCCGCCCTATGACCCTGAACTCGACTTTCACTATCGCATTTTCAATGCCGATGGCAGCGAGGTGGAGCAGTGCGGCAACGGCGCCCGCTGTTTTGCCCGTTTCGTGCGCCTCAAGGGGTTGATCAACCGGGATCGCATCGCGGTCAGCACCGCCCGGGGTCGCATCGTGTTGCAACTGGAGGGGGAGAATCAGGTCACGGTCAATATGGGGGTTCCCCAGTTTGAGCCGGGCAAGATCCCGTTCCGGGCCCAGAAGGCAGAGAAAACCTATCTGTTGCGGGCACAAGAGCACACCGTGATGTGTGGCGTGGTCTCCATGGGTAATCCCCACTGCGTCATCGAGGTGCCTTCGGTCGCCGATGCGCCGGTCGAGACGCTGGGTGCCATTATGGAGCGCAACGAGCGCTTTCCCGAGCGGGTCAACGTCGGTTTCATGGAGATGGTCAACGCCACCGAGATCAAGCTGCGAGTATTCGAGCGGGGCTGTGGCGAGACCCTGGCTTGTGGCACCGGCGCCTGTGCGGCTGCGGTGATTGGCATCAGTCAGGGCAAGCTCAAGGAGCGGGTCACCGTCAGCCTGCCGGGCGGCCAGCTGACCATCGCCTGGAAGGGGCCGGGTCAGCCAGTCTATATGACGGGCCCCGCCGAGCATGTGTTTGACGGCCAGATAGAGGTTTAGCCGGATAAAGGTTCAGGTATGGGGGGCGCAGGCCCCCTTTACCCATGATGTCGGGGCTGCGAGCCCCATTTCTCTGATGGATCAATCAATTTATGAGCGAACTCAAACGGCAGGAGCAAACGGTGGATGAAGCCACTGTGCTGGAGTACCTGGCCCGTTATCCCGAGTTTTTCCAACGCCATGCCGCCGTGCTGGACCGGATCCGCATTCCCCATGAACGCAAAGGGTCGGTCTCGTTGGTAGAGCGCCAGCTGGAGCGTCAGCGTGAGCGGATCGAACAGCTGGAGCAGGAGATCACCGAGTTGATGGGGATCGCCAGCGAGAATGAGCGGATCTTCCGGGTCTATGCCGACCTCTACGGCGAGCTGTACGGTTGCCAGACCCTGTTCGAGGTGAGTGCCGTGATGGGCAAAGCCTTTGTCCAGCGGCTGCGCCTGACCGGGCTGCGGCTCTGGCTCAATCCCAAGAAGTTTGCCCTGAGCGGGCCCGAGCAGCGCTTTCTGGCGCAGGGCAAGCAGCTGGAATCCCTGCTGGGTCAGCGTCTGCCGGGGCAGGATTATTACTTTGGTCGCCTGAACCAGAGCGAGAAGCAGGCGCTGTTTGGCCACGATGTGCTGGTCAACTCGGTCGCCCTGATGCGGATCGGCGATCTCGGTGTGCTGGCCTTTGCCAGCTCGGATCCCAGCCACTTCTCCCCCCACAACGACACCCTGTTGCTGGGCCAACTGGGGCGCTTGCTGCAACTGCGTCTGCCCGAGCTGACTCATGGCTAGGGCGCCCGCCAAGGCTCCCGTCGTCGCGCCGCCACTGCCCGCTGCACTGGCAGATGAGCTGGCGGCTTTTATCGAATACCTGAGGGTCGAGCGTCAGCTCAGCCCTCATACCCGCAATAACTATCAAGCCCATCTGGAGGCGATGACCGCCGAGCTGGTGGCCTTGGGTCTGGCTGACTGGGGCCAGCTCGAGGCGAGCCAGGTGCGCACTCTGGTGACCCGGATGCACAAAGGGGGACTGGCGCCCCGATCGTTGGCCACCAAGGTCTCTGCGCTGCGCAGCTTCTGCGACTGGCAGGTACGGCAAGGGCGGTTGACCGCCAATCCGGCCCGCGGCATTGTCACCCCCAAACAGGGGCGGCCGCTGCCGAAAAACCTCGATGTGGACGAGATGTACCAACTGCTCAACATCACCGACGAGCAGGATCCACTGGCGGTGCGGGATCGCGCCATCATGGAGCTGATGTATTCGTCGGGACTGCGTCTCGCCGAGTTGGTGGGGATCAATCTGGTGGACCTGAAGCTGGACGATCGCCAGCTCAAGGTGACCGGCAAGGGCTCGCGGGAGCGGGTGTTGCCCATCGGCCGGATGGCGGTCGAGTGGCTGCAGAAGTGGCTCAAGGTACGCCCGCTGCTGGCCGGGGACGAGAGTGAAGCGCTGTTTGTCTCCAGTCGCAAGCAGCGGCTGTCGGCCCGCTCGGTGCAGGCTCGCCTCGATGGTTGGGGCAACAAGCAGGCGCTCAATGCCCATGTCCATCCCCACAAGCTGCGCCACAGCTTTGCTACCCACATGCTGGAGTCCTCCGGCGATCTGCGGGCGGTGCAGGAGCTGCTGGGCCATGCCGACCTTTCAACTACCCAGATCTACACCCACCTCGACTTCCAGCATCTGGCCAAGGTCTACGACAGCGCTCACCCGAGGGCCAAGCGTGACCCGGATGAGCCGGAAGATGAATAACGGGCCCTGAGCCCCCGTTGCAGAGGAGAGTCCATGCACTTCTATCGCCGCTGGCAGCCGGTTGCTGCCATCTCGTTTGACCTCGATGACACCCTCTATGACAACGGCCCCGCCATTGTGCGCGCCGAGCAGTGGATGCTGAGCCATCTGCGCAGCGAATATCTGGCCACCGCCATGCTCGACAAGCCACGCTGGCTGGCGCTCAAGCACACGGTGCTGAACGGCGCGCCCGAGCTGCGGCACGATGTCAGTCTGGCGCGCCAGCAGACCATCCGCGCCGCCATGGTGGCGGGGGGCATGGCTGACCAGCAGGCCAGCCGCGAGGCGGAGCAGGTGTTTGCCGCTTTCCTGGCGGAGCGCTCGAAGATCGAGGTGAGCGAGTCAACCCATCAGCTGCTGGCGAGGCTGGCCAAACGCTACCCGCTGGTGGTCATTACCAACGGCAATCTGGATCTGGCTCAGGCGGGGCTGGATCGCTACTTCACGCTGGTCTGCAAGGCGGGGATGGGCACCAGAATGAAACCGGCGCCGGATATGTTTGAGCAGGCTCGCAGCGCCCTCAAGTTACCTGCAGAGCGGATCCTCCATGTCGGGGATCATCCCGAGACCGATGTGCTGGGGGCCCGTCTGCACGGCTTTCGCGCCGCCTGGCTCAACGAGCAGCAGCAGCCGTGGCAGCAACTGCAGTTGCTGCCGGATGTGGAGTTAAAAGGGCTGGCGGAGCTGGCCGAGCTGCTGCTCTGATGGCGATGGCGGGTTGCTCGGCTCAGGTGGCAATGGCTACCGGTGCATGGCCATGTTCGGCCACTATTTACGGCAAATAAGCCCGTGCAGGGTGTAGCGATCGCTCTGATTGACGCGGCAGTAGCTGATGCCTCTGGGGAGCGCCTGTTGCAGGGTGATGGCGCTGTTCTGATAGTGACAGACCAGAAAGAGGGGGCGCAGGCTGCTATCCAGCAGACTCCAGTAGTGGACCTCGTCGCTGTCGCCATTGTCCGGTTTGAGTTGGGCTTGCCCGTCAGGATCGCCGTCGAACAGGGCGAGATGATCCAGCGGGTGGCTAAGGGGCTCGCTCTGCTCCCCAATGGTATTGCGGATAACCGTCTGCCACCCCTTCTGCGGGGTCAGCAGTTGTTGGCGATCTTCTATGCTGGGCGGGCAATCAAATTGCAGGCTGGCAGCGAGGGCCAGGGTGGTCAGTAACATGGCTTCTGCTCTCTCTTCATGACACTCGCTCCATGCTACGTCATCTGCCGCCAAACAGCTTCATCAGTTTATCAAGCAGATCAAGCTGTTGTGGTGGCTGTTTCATGGATTCCGCCTCCCGCACCAGCAGCGCCTGCTGCTCTTGCTGACGGTCGCTCAGCACCCGGTAAAGGGGCTCGACCAGCGATTCGCGCTGCATTACCAGCTCCTGAAACATCGCTTGATTGATGCGATAGGTTTCGACGGTTGCCACCGCCCGTACGGTGAATGAGCTGGGCTCGCCAGTCAGCAGGCTCAGTTCGCCAAAGAAGTCCCCTGCGTTCAGGGTGCCAAGTTTCAGCTCCCGCCCCTCCACGTTGACCACCATCTCGGCTTCCCCTTTGACCAGCACGAACAGCCAGCTGGATATATCCCCCTGCTCCAGCATGATGTCGCCGCTGACGAAGGGGGCGAACTTCACCTGATCGGCCAGCTGGATCAGCTCATTCTCCTGCAGCATGGCAAATAGCGGCAGCTTGCGCAGGGTGGTGGTGCGTTCGGCGGTATGGCGCTTGTGGCGTGCATCCTGATGCTGTTTCTCTTTGCTCATGAAGACGTTGAAGATCGGTGGGGTAAGGCGTCTGTCGTTGCGGCGCAGGGCGGCGTCGATGAGGCTGCGCACCATGGAGTCGGTCGGATCGTCGCGGGCCAGATCGGTGAGCCAGTAGCGCACTGCATAGCGGGCGATCCCTCCCTCGACGTTCATCAGCAGGCAGTCCGGCTGCGGATGTTTGGCGACACAGGGGAGCTTGGTCTCCCGCAAGGATTTCTCGATCAGTGCGATGATCTGGGTCGGCAGGGTATCCAGGGTCAGATCGAACCAGACCCAGCGGCGCCACTGAAGCGGTTCGCCACGGCGGCGTCCGAGCACGGTGAAGCGCTGCTTGAGCAGATGGCTGTTGGGGATGACCACAGTCTCCCAGTTTCGGGTCTCGATAGTGGTCGCACGCCAGTTGATCTCGACCACCCGTCCCTGAGTGGTGTCCACTTGCAGCCAGTCTCCGATGGCGATGGAGTTGTCGAGCTGGATCGATACCCCGGCCAGCAGGTTGCCCAGGGTATCCTGCATGGCAAAAGCGATGACGGCGGTGATCACTGCCGAGGTGGTCACTATCTCCCCCAGTGCCATGCCGGAGGCATAGAGGCGAAACAGCCCCCAGCTGATATAGCCGATGGTGATGACGATGTCGGCGATGATCCGCGGGATCCTGACATGGCAGAGGGGGAGCAGAAATTCGAACAGCAGGATCCCCCAGATTTTCACCAGCACCAGACCAGCCAGCAGGGTGGAGATCTCCACCAGCAAATGGTGGGGGAGTGGCAGTTTGAACCAGCCCCCTTCCAGCTGGATCAGCGCGATGACCACGATGCTCATCATCACGAAGCCAAGCTCGGAGAGCAGCTCCCGCCGTTCGCCCGGACGGCGCAAGAAGTGGATCAGCATCAGGGAGAGGGTGAGCAGGGTCCAGAACGGGTGTTCGCCAATCCAGAGCAGCGTCGGTAGTGCAGTGAGATTTTCGCCAGACATAGCAGCACCTTATTGTGGTTTACCTCCAGCATAGCTGCTGCGGTGCGGGGAAATGGTGCGTTGGTGCGGCAAATTATTTATCCTGTGCAGAACCGGGCAAAGGAGCGCGATTAAGTGAAATTATCAAATAAAATCATCTGTTTGATGGCCCTGTTGCCACTGGCCGGTTGCGATCTGCTGGTGGATAGATATCGGGTCGAATTCAGGGATGGATCCTGGCGCGAGATTGCCATTACCCCCTTCTCCAGCGAGGCGCGCTGGCGCGAGGGGTGTGCCACCGGCGAGGTGTTGAGTGACATGAAGGTGCCATTAAAACGGGGCCAGACCGTCAATGGCCGGGAGCAGCTGCTGATCGGTGGCGAGCGGTTCGAGCTTGACGACAACAACCTCTATCGCAGCAACGGCATGGTGTTTGGTCAGTCCCCCGACCATATCCAGCGTGGTCTCAAGGGGATGGAAGTCTGCCGTACCCTGCGCCCCGAACGGGGAAGCACACCCAAGCTCAAGGCGCGGGGTTTTGGCGACTGATCTGTTGGCTTGGGCTAGCTTTTAGCCATCAGCGTACGGCGCTGGCGGCA
This sequence comes from Aeromonas finlandensis, assembly GCF_000764645.1. Classification (GTDB taxonomy): domain Bacteria; phylum Pseudomonadota; class Gammaproteobacteria; order Enterobacterales; family Aeromonadaceae; genus Aeromonas; species Aeromonas finlandensis. Next base: position 130,828 of record NZ_JRGK01000286.1, on the reverse strand, counting down.
GGCATCGCCAAAGGCCTGAAAAATCTTGATGGAGTGGGGGTTGCCGTTGGCCTTCCACTCCGGATGCCACTGCACCGCCAGCAGAAAGGGTGACAGAGTGGGGGCATGGATCGCCTCGACCAGCCCATCTTCGGCGTGAGCCAAGGGTTCCAGTCCGTTACCCAACCGGTTGATGCCCTGTCCATGCAGTGAGTTGACCGCAATCCGCGCTTCCCCCATCAGCTCGGCAAACCAGCTGCCCGGCAACAGTTCAATCTGATGGCTCGGACCATACTGATCGTCGACCGGATCGTCAGCATCTTCCCGATGATCGTCATAACCCGGCTCGTTGTAGACCTTCTGGTGGATGTCCCCGCCCAGCGCGACGTTGATCTCCTGCATGCCGCGGCAGATCCCGAGGATTGGCAAGCCCCTGGTGAGCGCACCCTTGATAAGGGGCAGGTCGAACAGGTCGCGATCCCTGTCCTGCTGTTTCTCCGGGGTGAGGTTCTGCTGCCCATAGAGGGCCGGATCTATGTTGGAACCGGCGCCGCTCAGATAGACCCCATCGGCCAGATCCAGATATTGCGCCAGATCCTCGATACCACAACAGGTGGGCACCAGTAGCGGGACGCAGCCACTGATCTCCACCAGCGGCATGATGTATTTGTGGGTCATCACCTGATAGGCGTGGCCGTTGCGGGGCTGGGCTCCCATGGTCATCAGCACGACAGGCTTACGGGTGGCGGGAGGCTGGGGATTTGGCATAGGGCACCTTGATTATCCTTGGCGTTGAATTCTCATCCTGCGCCTTGGGTAGGCCCTTGCAAACCGGCAGGGCAAGGGCATGCCTCAAGGCATGGTCATGGGATCCCGCGTCGGGCAGGGTGGCAGAATCATCGGTCAGCCTGGGCAGCGACAGCCTGGATCCTCTCCTCAGTCTGCCAAGGCCGTTCAATATGTCAAACAAAATGATACAAAGTTGTTAACTGGTTTATTTTAGTTTGCTCTGAAGAGGCGATTTAACGGGATAGATAAAATGGGCCTTCATGACCGGGTCGCCAGAATGGTGGATATATTAAACGCACAAGGAGAGGGGAAGGAGCAAAGGGTTCAATAGAAGCACGCCTCCGCAGGGGGAGGCGTGTGTCGGGGATCACAGCTGATCTTCGATCTCGCCGCGCAGATACTGGTAGATCTCGCGGAAGGCAACGGGCGGTTTGTTCAGCTCCCGCTCCTTGTTGGCATTGCGGATCAACTGGCGCAGTTTCTGGCGGTCCAGCTCGTGGAACTGGGCCATCAGCTCGTTGAGGGCGCCGTCACCCTCGGTGATCAGGCGCTCACGCCACTGCTCCAGCCGATGCAGGCGGGCATTCACGGTGGAGTGACGATTCTTGAAGATCGACAGGGCTTCGACGATCGGCTCCGGGTCGCGGCTGCGCATCAGACGGCCGATGAACTGCAGATGGCGACGGTAGGATTCGTCTTTCTTCGGCTTGAGCTTGCGCCCCAGCTCGATCGCATCAGCCAGCTCTTCGTCCATCGGAACTTTTTCCAGTTCGCTATGGCTCAGATTGACCAGCTCATCACCCATCTTCTGCAGAGCTTCTGCGTCGCGCTTGAGCTGGCTCTTGCTCGGGCCCCAATCTTCCCATTCGTTGTCGTCTTGATATTGACTCATCGGTCTTTTGATTCCTGTCATTCACGTTTGGTGGATATGTTACCAGCTTCTCCCGCTGGGCGCAGGGGTCTGATATGCTTACCCCCTTTCCTTCCTTCATACAGATGTGAGTTATGGATCAGCAAGACCAAATCCGCCAGGATCAAGCCCATCTCGAGGCCGTGGTTGCCGAAGCCCTGGAGATAGCCAAAGGACTGGGCGCCTCGCTGGCCGAAGTCTCCATCAGCAAGCAGACCGGGTTGTCGGTGAATACCCGGGGTTGTGAACTGGAAAGCATTGAATTCAATAAGGATGGGGCGCTCGGCATCGCCGTTTATCGCGATGGTTGCAAGGGATCATCCTCGACCACCGATCTGAGCAAACCTGCCATTCGCGCTGCCGTTGAAGCGGCCATCGAGATTGCCCGCCACACCTCGGCGGACGATTGTGCCGGGCTGGCAGAGGCCGAGCTGCTGGCCTGGGATGCCCCCGATCTGCAACTGTGCCACCAAATCGAACTGGATCCCCAGCGCGGGATTGAGCTGGCCATCGAGTGCGAGCGACTGGCTCTGGGTCGCGATGCCCGTATCAAGCACTCCGACGGTGCCGGTTTCTCCAGCCACCTCGGCATCAAGGTCTATGGCAACAGCCACGGCTTCGTCAAAGGCTACGCGGCCTCGCGCAACTCCCTGAGCTGCGTGCTGATCGGCGAGCAGGATGGCGACATGCAGCGGGATTACGGCTACTCCTCCAGCCGTACCCTCGACGGGCTCTGGAGCCCGCAGCGCATCGCCGACGAGGCGGTGGAGCGTACCGTCTCCCGCCTCGGCGCCCGCAAGATCTCCACTCGCCATGCGCCGGTACTGTTCCACCCTGACACCGCATCCGGTCTGTGGAGCCATCTGGTGATGGCGATCAGCGGTGGCAACCTCTATCGCAAGTCGAGCTTCCTGCTCGACAAATTGGGCAAGCAGATCCTGCCCGAGTGGCTCACCATTCAGGAGTTCCCCCACCTGCTGGGCGGGCTCGCCAGTACCCCGTTCGATGGGGAAGGGGTGCGTACCCGCGACATGGATATCATCCGTAACGGCGAGCTGATGAGCTGGCTGCTCACCTCCTACTCCGCCCGCAAGCTGGGGTTGACCACTACGGGTCATGCCGGTGGCATCCACAACTGGCAGGTCTCCACGACCGGTCAGGATTTTCAGGGCATGCTGAAAGAGATGGGCACCGGTCTGCTGGTGACCGAGCTGATGGGGCAGGGGGTCAATATCGTCAATGGCGACTACTCCCGCGGCGCTGCCGGTTTCTGGGTCGAGAATGGCGAAATAGCCTATCCGGTCGAGGAGATCACCATTGCCGGCAATCTGGCCGAGATGTTCAGCCATATCGTGGCGGTGGGCAGTGACGAGGATGAGCGCTCCAGCCTCAAGACCGGCTCGGTGCTGGTTGAAAATATGAAGCTGGCTGGCCACTGATCCCCCTCCCAACGGAACCGAAACCATGAAAAAGGCCCCCTCGCCAACGCGAGGGGGCCTTTTTATCGGCCTGCGATCAGGAGGCTATCAGCCCTTGATGCGCTCGATGCGGCCACCCAGACCCTGCAGCTTCTGCTCGATGTCTTCGTAGCCACGGTCGATGTGATAGATACGGTCGACGATGGTGGAGCCTTCAGCCACGAAGCCGGCCAGCACCAGACTGGCAGAGGCGCGCAGGTCGGTCGCCATCACCTGGGCACCCTTGAGTTGCTCGGTGTCACGGCAGATGGCTACGTTGCCCTGCAGTTCGATGTCTGCGCCCATCCGTACCAGCTCGGGCACGTGCATGAAGCGGTTCTCGAAGATGGTCTCGGTGACCATGCCGGTGCCTTTGGCGACGGCGTTCAGCACGGTGAACTGTGCCTGCATGTCGGTCGGGAAGGCCGGGTAGGGGGCGGTCTTGATGGTGACCGGCTTGAGGGTGCGACCAGTCATGTCGAGGGTGATCCAGTCTTCACCCTTCTCAATCAGAGCGCCAGCCTCTTCCAGCTTGACCAGTACCGCTTCCAGCAGGGTCGGGTCGGTCTTGCGGCAGGTGATCTTGCCGCCGGTGACCGCGGCACCCACCAGGAAGGTACCGGTTTCGATGCGGTCAGGCTGCACACTGTAGCTGCCGCCGTGCAGACGCTCGACACCGTCGATGGTCAGGGTGTCGGTGCCCGCACCCTGGATCTTGGCGCCCAGGGTATTGAGGAAGTTGGCCAGATCGACCACTTCCGGCTCGCGCGCGGCGTTTTCGATCACGGTGCGGCCATCAGCCAGGGTGGCGGCCATCATCAGGTTTTCGGTACCGGTAACGGAGACCATGTCCATCAGGATGTGGGCGCCTTTCAGGCGGCCATCGACACGGGCCTTGATGTAACCATCTTCGATGGTGATCTTGGCACCCATCAGCTCCAGGCCGTGGACGTGCAGGTTGACCGGACGGGCACCGATGGCACAACCGCCGGGCAGGGAGACGTCAGCAGCGCCGAAACGGGCGGCCAGCGGGCCCAGCGCCAGAATGGAGGCGCGCATGGTCTTCACCAGCTCGTAGGGAGCGACGTGGTTGTTCACGGCACCGGTCAGTACGGTGACGTTGCCGTTGACCTTGGTGGTCGCGCCCAGCATCTCCAGCAGCTTGATGGTGGTGCCCACGTCTTTCAGGCGCGGCACGTTGGAGAGGTGCACCTCTTCATCACACAGCAGGGTCGCGAACAGGATCGGCAGGGCGGCGTTTTTGGCGCCAGAGATGGTCACTTCGCCGTTGAGAGTACAACGACCATCGATTTTGAATTTGTCCATTTTTACTTCGTTACCAAATCAGGAGGGCAATAGGAATTTACGTTCGCGTTTCCACTCGGCGTCGGTGAACGCCTTGATGGAGAGGGCGTGAATGGCGTTGCTGGCGATCTTGTCCATCAGCGGGGCATAGATGGCCTGCTGCTTCTTGACCCGGCTCATGCCGTCAAACATGTCACCGACGGCGATCACTTGGTAGTGACTACCGTCCCCTTTGACATGGACTTCGGACAATGGCAGAGCCTCAAGGAGTATCGCTTCAATTTCAGAGACTTGCATTATGCGTCCTCAGTTGTGAGCGGGGTTGACTGAAACAGCCTGGCCACCCCGTAAAGGTTGGCCAGGGTATAGAAATCACTGGAGGCGCCCACCAGTTGCGGTGTGGCGCCTCGCGCTAATACGGCTTTGGCCCATTTGACCAGCAGTGCCAGTCCGGCGGAGTCGAGGGTGGCAACACCGCCGAGATCGAGCCGATCGTCCTGCCACCACTCGGCACGGCGTAGCCACAGGTCATTGACCTGTGGCGCCTGCAGATCACCGCTCAGGGTCATGGCTTGAGCACCAGCGGCTTGGCATTGTGTTCGCGCAGCTGGGCGATCACTGCATCGATGCCGTTCTGGCGGATCAAACCGCCGAGCTCGCTCTGCTTGGCAGAGAGCAGGCTGATCCCCTCGGCCACCATGTCGAAGGCTTTCCACTCGCCGGTTTTGTTGTTCTTGCGCAGCTTGAACTCGAGGAAAATATCCGGCTTGCCAGCCTCTTTCACACTGACGTTGACGGCGGTGATATTGCTGTCGCCCGGCCCTTTGCCCGGCTCGACCTTGACGGTCTGCTTGTCAAAATGGGCCAACGCGTCGGCGTAGGAGCTCACCATGTACTCGGTAAAGACTTCGACAAAGGCATTGCGTTGCGCCTCTGTGGTCTGCTTGATCTGGTTGCCGAGCACCTTGTAGGCGGCGAAGCGGTTGTCCACGTAGGGCAGCAGCTCTTCGCGGATGATCACCCGCAGGTGATCCGGATTGCTCTTCACCTGGGCCTGGTCGGCCTTCAGGCGAGCAAAAGTCTGCTTGGCAGCCATGTCGACCAGCGCGTTGGGATCGGTCGCATCGACCGCCGCCTGGGCAGACAGGGAAAAGAGCATGCTGGTCATCAGACCCAGCAGCAGGGCGATTTTCTTGAACATGATTACTCCTTCTTGCTGTCTGATTTGCTGTCGGAGGATTGGCTGTAGAGGAACTTGCCAATCAGATCTTCCAGCACGATGGCGGATTTGGTGTCTTCAATCAGGTCGCCATTCTTGAGCATGCCGGTGCCCATCTCCTCATCGCTAAAGCCGGGGGCCAGACCGATGTACTGCTCGCCGAGCAGACCGGAGGTGAGGATGGAGAGGGTGCTGGTATCGGCGAACTCGCCAGCGCTCTTTTGCATCATCAGCGTGACTTCGGGCACCTGGGTTTTCGGGTCCAGTACGATGTCGCTGACCCGACCCACCACCACGCCGCCGACCTTGACCGGTGAACGGACTTTCAGGCCGCCGATATTATCGAAATGCGCGCGCAGGGTATAGGTTTCTCCTTCCGGTTTGAAGCTCAAACCGGCCACTTGCAGTGCCAGTGCCAGAATGGCACCGATGCCAGCCAGCATGAAGGTGCCGACCAGGAATTCTACTTTGCTGAACTTCATCTTTACCTTATCCAAACATGACTGCAGTGAGTATAAAATCCAGGCCGAGCACGGCGAGGGATGAGTGGACCACGGTACGGGTCGTGGCCTGACTGATCCCGGCCGAGGTTGGCTTGGCATCATAGCCGTTAAAGAGCGCAATCCAGGTAACCACCAGGGCGAAGATCAGGCTCTTGATGGCGCCCTGCATGATGTCTTCATGCCAGTCGACAGAGGCCTGCATGGCAGACCAGAAGCCCCCTTCGTCCACGCCGAGCCAATCCACGCCGACCAGCTTGCCGCCGAAGATGCCGATCAGGCTGAACATAAAGGCCAGCAGCGGCATGCTGATGACGCCAGCCCAGAAGCGGGGGGCGACCACCCGGCGCAGCGGGTCGACCGCCATCATCTCGAGGCTCGAAAGCTGCTCGGTGGCCTTCATCAGGCCAATTTCAGCGGTCAGGGCCGAACCGGCACGGCCGGCAAACAGCAGCGCTGTGACCACCGGGCCCAGCTCCCGCAGCAGGGAGAGGGAGACCAGCGGCCCCAGACTCTGCTCGGCGCCGAAATCCTTCAATACGTTGTAACCCTGCAGCGAGAGCACCATACCGATGAACAGGCCGGAGACCAGAATGATGGCTACCGACTGCACGCCCACCACATAGAGCTGCTGGATCAGCAGCGGGAAGTGCTTGCGCGGCTCGGGTTTGCCCGCCAGCGCATGAAACAACATGATGGTGGCGCGGCCGACGGAGCTGATGAACCGCACTCCGACCCGCCCCAGCTTGCTTATTTGACTTATCAACATCAGAGATCCTGTAGCAGATCGCCTGCCGGAAAATGAAACGGAACAGGACCGTCGGGCAATCCCTTGAGGAACTGCTCGACTTCGGGATTGTGCTCCTCGCGCAGTTGCTCCGGCGTGCCATGCGCCACCACCTTGCGATTGGCGATGATGTAGGCGTAATCGGCGATACTCAGCACCTCTTTCACATCGTGGGTGACGATGACGGAGGTGATGCCGAGGGCATCGTTCAGCTCCTTGATCAGCTTGACCAGCACCGCCATGGTGATGGGGTCCTGCCCGACAAATGGCTCGTCATACATGATGAGGTCGGGGTCAAGGGCGATGGCCCGTGCCAACGCCGCCCGGCGCGCCATGCCGCCGGAGAGCTCGGAGGGCATCAGTTTCGCCGCCCCGCGCAAGCCCACTGCCTGCAACTTCATCATGACGATGGTGTGGATCAGCTCCTCCGGCAGGCCGGAGTGCTCCCGCAGCGGGAAGGCCACGTTGTCGTAGACCGTCATGCCGGTGAAGAGGGCGCCGCTCTGGAACAGCATGCTCATCCGCTTGCGCACTTCATAGAGGCGCGAACGGGAAAGGGCGGGGATATCTTCCCCGTCAAACAGGATGTGACCGGACTCCGGCTTGAGCTGGCCACCGATCAGCCGCAGCAGGGTGGTTTTACCGATGCCGCTCGGGCCCATGACAGCGGTCACCTTGCCACGGGGAATGGTCAAGTTGATCCCGTCATACAACAGCCGATCTCCGTGACTGAAGGTCAGATCGGAGATGGTGATCAGGTCATTGTTCAAACAATTGTCCATCCGGTGTAAATGAGGTGCGAATTTTATGGGGTAGTCTAGGTCTAAGCAACAGCAAGGAACAACTATTGAACAGGCTGCCAGCCTATTTGCACGACAGTTTTCTGTAACAAAGTGCGTCATCCGTTTCGGGGTTCACCATCCGATTCGCTTATCCGGACAGACTTTTTTATAATCCCGCAGCTAATTTCGGCCCGGAGCTGTGTCTTTATGTCTGTAAAGCCTGAGAAAGTGTCTGAACTGTTCGATTTTCGTCGCAGTGCCCGCGCGGTGCTGGACACAGAAAAGCAAGCCATTGATGGACTCTATCAGTATCTGAACGACGCCTTCGACAGGGCGTGTGAGATGGTGCTGCGCTGCGGTGGCAAGATTGTGGTTACAGGGATGGGCAAGTCGGGCCATATCGGCAGCAAGATTGCCGCGACCCTCGCCAGCACTGGTACCCCGGCCTTCTTCCTCCACCCCGGGGAAGCGAGTCATGGCGATCTGGGGATGGTTTCCAGCGGCGACCTCATTATCGCCATCTCCAACTCCGGCGAGAGTGACGAGATCCTCGCCCTGCTGCCGGTGCTCAAGCGCCGCGGCATTCCGCTGATCTGCATGACCGGCAATCCGGCTTCCACCATGGCCAAAGAGGCCAACGTGCACCTGTGCATCAAGGTAGAGAAAGAGGCCTGCCCGCTGGGTCTGGCGCCTACCTCCAGTACCACGGCAACCCTGGTGATGGGCGATGCTCTGGCGGTCGCCTTGCTGGAGGCGCGTGGCTTCACTGCCGACGATTTCGCGCTCTCTCATCCGGGCGGGTCGTTGGGCAAGCGTCTGCTGCTGCGGGTCGGCGACCTGATGCACCGCGGCGAGTTGTTGCCCCGGGTAGGGATCGATGCCACCATCAGCGAAGCACTGCTGGAAGTGAGCCGTAAAGGGCTCGGCATGACAGCCGTGGTGGACCAGCATGGCCTGCTGGCCGGGCTGTTTACCGATGGCGACCTGCGCCGCATTCTTGACCAGCAGATCGATATTCATCACACCCCCATCAGCCGCGTGATGACAGCCAACTGTGTTACCGTAGGTCCAGAGATGATGGCTGCAGAAGCCGTCAAGCTGATGGAAACGAGAAAAATCAACGGATTACTGGTGGTGGATGGTGACAAGCGCCCGCTCGGCGCGTTCAACATGCATGACCTGCTGAAAGCCGGAGTAATTTGATGCAAAACGTACCGACCCTCTATGGTCCGGTGACGCGCAGCCAGTACGACAAGGCGGCGCAAATCCGCCTGCTGGTGTGCGATGTGGACGGGGTGCTCTCCAATGGCCTCATCTACATGGGAAACAACGGCGAAGAGCTGAAAACCTTCTGTACCCGCGATGGTGCGGGCATGCGGGCGCTACTCAATGCCGGGATCGAGATCGCCATCATCACCGGGCGCAACTCCCGCATCGTCAGCGATCGGATGAAAAGTCTGGGTGTGGCCCATGTGGTGCAGGGGGCAGATAAAAAGCTGCCTCACTTCGAAGCGCTGCTGGCCAAATTGGGGCTGACCCCGGAACAGGCCGCCTATATGGGGGATGACACCATCGATCTGCCGGTGATAGCCGCCTGTGGCCTTGGCATCGCGGTGGCCGACGCCCATCCGCTGGTGCTGAGCCGTGCCGACCTGATCACTCGTCTGGGTGGCGGTATGGGGGCGGTACGCGAGGTGTGCGATCTGATCCTGCAGGCGCAGGGCCATGACGATTACCAGCCCGAGGCATCGGTATGAGCAGACAAACCCTGTTGTTTGCCTTGCTGCTGCTGGTCGCACTGGTTGCCTGGCAGCTTGGCAAGGTGGAGTTGGTACCGGAAACCGCTGTCAAAACCGAACACTATCAGCCGGATTTTGTCGCCAGAGATCTGGTGACCACCCGTTTTGATGTCAACGGCAAGCGTACCGAGCGGCTGGAGTCGACTTATGCCGAGTATTACCAGACTCTCGAACAGGCGACTTTCGACAAACCGGTGGTCTACATGTTTGATGAGCAGGGCGATGCCGAGTGGAAGGTGACTGCCGAAAGCGGTGTGCTCAACACGGATGACAACGTGATCCTGCGGGACAAGGTGCATCTGGATGGTCTGCTGCCAACCTCTTTCATCTCCACGCTGGATACGCCCTATCTGGAGCTGGATCTGGTGACGCAGGATGTGCGCAGCAACCGGGAAGTGAACATTCTGGGTCGTGATTTCCAGACCCAAGGGGTTGGCCTCAAGGGCCATCTGGATCGCAAATATTTTGAGTTACTGGATCAAGGCCATGCCATCTATTTCAATGAAAAACGCTAATCTGGCCCTCGCAGCCCTGTTGTTGTGTGGGGCGGTGACCGCCAAAGAGTCCGACTTTGCCGAGAAGGTCTACGTCGATGCCGCCAAACAGGTGGCCGAGATGCAGGACAACCGCATCACCTTTGAGCAGGATGTCATCATCACTCAGGGCACCATCAAGATCCACGCCGACAAGGTGGTGGTGACCCGTTCCGGCGAGAAAGGGGCCGAGGTGATGACCGCCTATGGCAAGCCTGCCACCTTCTTCCAGATCCTGGACAACGGCAAGCCGGTCAATGCCCACGGCAACACCATCCGCTACGAACTGAAGAACCGGCTGGTGATCATCACCGGCAACGGTCAGCTCAAGCAGGAAGATAGCGTCGTTAAAGGTGATCTGATTCGCTACGACATCAACAAGCAGAAGATGATTGCTGAAAGCAAAGATGGGAAGCAGCAAGTCAGGACTGAATTCCTGCCCGCTCAGGTCGAGAATTTCGACAAGCCCGCCGACCAGAAGCAGCAGGGAAAATAAGCCATGGCAGTGTTAAAAGCAGTGGGCCTGCAGAAGAGCTACAAGCGCCGTATGGTGGTGAGTGACGTCAGCCTGGAGGTCGGCACCGGCCAGATTGTCGGCCTGCTCGGCCCCAACGGGGCGGGCAAGACCACCTCCTTCTACATGATTGTGGGACTGGTACAGCGCGATGCCGGTCTCATCACCATCGACGATCAGGATATCAGCCTGCAGCCCATGCATGTGCGGGCTCGCAACGGTATCGGTTACTTGCCGCAGGAAGCCTCCATCTTCCGTCGTCTGTCGGTGTTCGACAACCTGATGGGAGTGATGCAGACCCGCAAGGGGTTGAGCCGCGAGGAGCGTGAGGACAAGGTTCAGCAACTGCTGGAAGAGTTCAACATCACCCACATTCGCGACAACCTGGGCCAGAGCCTCTCCGGCGGTGAGCGCCGTCGGGTCGAGATCGCCCGCGCGCTGGCGGCCGAGCCGCGTTTTATCCTGCTGGATGAACCTTTTGCAGGGGTTGACCCGATTTCTGTGATAGACATCAAGAAGATCATCCAGCATCTGAAAGATAGAGGCCTTGGCGTCTTGATTACCGACCACAACGTCAGAGAGACTCTGGACGTATGTGAGAAGGCCTATATCGTCAGTCACGGCAAGATGATTGCCGAAGGTGCTCCGGCTGACATCCTCGCCGATGAACAGGTCAAGCGCGTCTATTTGGGCGATCAATTCAGTCTATAGTAAGGGGGCATGTCTTCATTTCCTTTGACGAGTGCCTCGCTGAACATAAGGATATCCCGACGTAGATGAAGCCGACATTACAGTTGCGTCTCGGTCAGTCCCTGACCATGACGCCGCAATTACAACAAGCGATTCGTCTGCTCCAGCTCTCCACTCTGGAACTTCAGCAGGAAATTCAGCAAGCGCTCGAAAACAACCCTCTGCTGGAGCAGGAGGAGAGCGATGCGCAGGAGACCAGCCCGGAAGAGCCGGTCGATGCCAGTCAGATCGACTCCAGCGATGCCATGGCTCAGGAGCAGATGCCGGACGAATTGCCGGTGGATACCACTTGGGACGAGGTCTACTCTGCCGGTACCGCCCAGAGCGCAGGCCCCATCCACGATGGGGAAGATAGCGTCTATCAGGGGGAAACCACCGAAAACCTGCAGGATTATCTGTTCTGGCAGATGCGGCTCACCCCCTTCAGCGATGTGGATGCCGCCATCGCGCTCGCCATCATCGATGCCATCGACGAGTCCGGCTACCTGACTGTTGCGCTGGAAGATATCCAGCAGGCGGTGAGCAGCGATGAGCTGGAGGTTGAACTCGACGAGATTGAGGCCGTGCTCAAGCGGGTGCAGCACTTCGATCCGGTTGGCATCGCAGCTCGGTCGGTGCAGGAGTGTCTGCTGATCCAGCTGGAGCAGTACGACCCGCAGACCCCTTGGCTCAACGAGGCCAAGGAGGTGATCCTCGAGCACATGGAGCTGCTCGGCAATCGCGATTACCGCACCCTGGCTCGCAAAACCAAACTCAAGGAGAGCGACCTCAAGGAGGTGCTGGATCTGATCCAGTTGCTGGAGCCGCGTCCGGGTAACGGCATCATCCAGAGCGACTCCCAGTATGTGATCCCCGACGTCTCCGTGGTAAAGAAGGGCAACAAATGGGTTGTTGAGCTTAATCCCGACTCCGCTCCCCGCATCCGGGTCAACGAGGCCTATGCCGCCATGGCCCGCAACGCCCGCAGCAGCACCGACACCCAGTTTATCCGCTCCCATTTGCAGGAAGCCAAGTGGTTCATCAAGAGCCTGGAGAGTCGCAACGATACCCTGCTGAAAGTGGCCAGCTGCATTGTCGAGCAGCAACAGGGCTTTTTCGAGTATGGTGAAGAGGCGATGAAGCCCATGGTGCTCAATGACATCGCCGAAGCGGTGGAGATGCATGAATCGACCATTTCCCGGGTCACTACCCAGAAATATATGCATACCCCCCGTGGCATTTTCGAACTGAAGTTTTTTTTCTCCAGCCATGTGAACACCGAAGGAGGAGGAGAGTGCTCATCGACCGCAATCCGCGCGCTCATCAAAAAGCTGGTCACGGCAGAGAATCCTGCCAAGCCGTTAAGTGATAGCAAGATCGCGGATTTGCTGGCCGAACAGGGTATTATGGTGGCGAGACGCACGATCGCTAAGTATCGCGAATCCTTGTTTATCCCACCTTCCAATCAGCGCAAACGCCTGGTTTAGGCAAAACAAAAGGATGATGTTATGCAAATTAACCTGACCGGACACCATGTCGAGATCACCGAAGCTCTGCGTGACTATGTGAATAACAAATTTGCCAAACTCGAGCGTCACTTTGACCACATCAACAATGTGCATGTGGTGCTTAGCGTGGAAAAACTGAACCAGATAGCGGAAGCCAAACTGCATGTCAGTGGTGGTGAAGTGTTCGCCAACTCTGAGCATGCTGATATGTATGCTGCGATAGACATCTTGCTCGACAAGCTGGACAGGCAGATCATCAAGCACAAAGATAAATTAAATAAAAAATAACTATGCAACTTGAACACATATTGAGTCGGGACTGCACCAAGAGTGCAGTCCCTTGTACCAGCAAGAAACGCGCCCTCGAAATCATCAGCGAGTTGGCAGCCGAACGCCTTGGCACCTCCCGTCAGGCGCTGTTTGAATGCTTGCTGGCCCGCGAAAAAATGGGCAGTACCGGGATCGGTGCCGGTATTGCGATCCCTCACGGTCGCATTGGAGATGAATTTGCACCAACCGCGATTCTGATGACCTTTGCTGATCCCATTCCTTTTGATGCCATTGACAATCAACCGGTTGACCTGCTGTTTGCCTTGCTGGTACCGGAAAGCGAGTGCAAGCAGCATCTCAAGACCCTCTCCCTGATGGCTTCCAAGCTGGGCGACAAAGCGGTCTGCCGCCAGTTGCGTCAGGCAACCAGCGATGAAGAGCTCTATCAGATCATGACCTCGGCCTGACATTCAGGCTGACGTTGACACACCCGTTTTGGCGTGAGGGAACAAGATGCAGTTAATCGTGGTAAGTGGACGTTCGGGCTCCGGTAAAACGGTAGCCCTGCGAGTGCTGGAGGATCTGGGTTACTACTGTGTGGATAACCTGCCGGTCAACCTGCTGCCCCAGCTGATTGTCTCGGTCGAGAGCCAGTACGACAAACTGGCGGTCAGCATCGATGTGCGCAACCTGCCGAGCGATCCGGAGAAACTGGAAAATCTGCTGGCTCAGGTGCGCAATGAGGGGCGGGTGGAGTTCTCCAGTTTCTTCTTCGATGCCGATAATGGCACCTTGCTCAAGCGTTATGGTGAGAGCCGCCGCTTGCACCCCCTGTCACGCAACAAGCTGTCGCTGGATGAGGCCATTCGGGAGGAGACCCACCTGTTGGCGCCCATCTCCTCGACGGCTGACCTGCGCATCGATACCACCACCCTCAGCATTCACGAGCTGAGCGAGCTCATCAAGACCCGGGTGCTCGGCAAGAAAGAGAACGAGTTGGTTCTGGTGTTTGAGTCGTTTGGTTTCAAATACGGCATACCCAAGGATGCCGACTTCGTGTTCGATGCCCGCTTCCTGCCAAACCCGCACTGGATCCCGGAACTCAAGCCCTTCACCGGCAAGGATGAGCCGGTCGCCAACTATCTCTCGGCGCAGGCTGATGTGATGCTGTTTACCCAGCAGATTGAAAACATGCTGGCGACCTGGTTACCCCATCTGGAGCGCAACAATCGCAGCTACCTCACGGTGGGCATCGGTTGCACCGGTGGTCAGCACCGCTCGGTATTTATCGCAGAGCGGTTGGCAAGTGCCTTCCGTTTGCTTGGCAAGAACGTGCAGATCCGCCACCGCACTCTCGACAAGAGTGCCCCCCAATCCTGACGGACCAATAGGACGACCCGATGACTGTTTCCGCCTCGGTTGAAGTGAAAAACAAGCTTGGCATTCATGCCAGACCGGCCATGATGCTGTTCGAGCTGGTGCAGGGTTTCGATGCCCACGTCCTGCTACGCAATGAGGATGGTGTGGAGGCCGATGCAGACAGTATCATCGGCCTGCTGATGCTCGATTCCGCGCAAGGGCGGCAGGTGGAAGTTCAGGTTGAGGGCCCCGAAGAGGTGGAGGCCCTGGCTGCCGTGGTGGAGCTGTTCACCTCCGGCTTCAACGAGGAGTAGTCACTCCTCGTTCGATGTTATGAACCGGTACGCGCCAGCGCTTTGAAGCTTGCAAAATCCCGACAAGCCAGCAGATTCCTGCTGGCTCTTTCGTTCATCAGCGCCAGAAACAGGTCGTAGAGCCCCATCGCCTCCTCGTAGTCCGCCTTGCTGATGGCCAGCACGAAGATGAGCGTCGCGCTTTCCCCGTTGCCCCAGTCGATCCCCTGCGGTGCCAGCACGGTGTAAACCAGAGTGCGGCGCGCCAGCAGACCGAGGGAGTGGGGCAGGGCGATCCCTTCTCCCAACATGGTGGAGACGATCCGCTCCCGCTCCTGCAGTGAGGCTCTGAAGCCGCTCTCCACCAGATCTTCCGCCTCCAGCTGATCACAGATACGGGCAAACAGTTCGGCCTGGGTGAGGGGCTCTTTGACCACCATGAAGTGGTCGGCATCGAAATATTTGTCGAGCATGTAGGGGCGGGTGCGGTCGATCAGCACCAGCTTGCCGAGCAGCTCCAGCTGGTACAGGGTCGGGAAGGGGGCAACGAGTACCACGGGAGCGTTTTTTTCGTTCACCTTGACGGTACTGATGACAAAGTCCTGTGTGATCTGCGCCAGCCCCTCGTAATCCCGAACCGATTCCAGCGTGGTCAGCTGTAACTGGGGATACTCCCGCTTGATGCGTGCTTCCAGTATTCGGAAGGTGGCGTTGCCCGCATCGCAAAGCAATAGCGCCTGTGGGCGGCGGGTATAGCCGATGTCGTAATGGCGCTCCAGCCCGACACCGATATGGATCACCAGATAGCCGATCTCGTGGTGGGTCAGTCGGTATGGGGTCTGCTTTATCCACTCCGAAATCGCCGCAAGCGTGATGTCGTAGGCGAGGGGGTAGTACTGCTTTATGTGATCAGCCAGCGGGTTGTGGTTGCCGATCTGGTATTTTACCCGCAGCAGCATGGCGCTGATGTGGGTTTGCAGGTCGGCTCGCAGCTGTTGGTCGCCTCGCAGGTCATAGGGGTAGTGCTGATGAATGTAGGCCAGCAGATGTTCCACCAGCTGCTCGCTTTCGGCGGCCATCGCCGGGCTGAGCTGGGGAGTATCGGCAATCAGGCGCGCCTGGATCTGGATGGCGAGACCGGCGATCTCGTCGTCTACGGGGGGCGTCAGGGTTGGCAGCACCTCGTAAATATCGCGAGCCACTGCCAGCAGCGGAGTGGTCAGATCCTCGCTGGCAAACTGGCGCAACTCGTGGCCGAATGCCTGGCGCAGCAGGGCAACGGCGCAGTAGATCGCGAGCTGCTGCAGGCTCTCGTCGGCAAGACGCAACTGATGGCGGGCAAGCTGGGCATGGATGTGATTGCCCACCACCTCCATCGTCTTGCTCGGGCAAAGGTTGGGCAGTAGGGTTTGCAACTGGTTGTTGTGCAACAACTCCTGATAGAGCAATTGGGTCAGACAGGCACGGATCGCCGTCTCGTCTCCCTGAATGCGCATCCCCAGGCGGGGTTTGCTCTCGATGCTGAGCCTGAAGCTGCTGAGCTGCTCACGGACTTCCGCCATATCCCCCTGCAGTGCTGCCCGGCTCAGGTACCAGGTATCAGCCAGCTCATCGAGCTTGATCCCCTGCTCTGCCGTCAACAGCAGGATCTGCAGGTGCAGCACCCGCTCCCGGCTGGTGCGTGGCAGGCCGCTATCCTGACCCTGGGCCGCCAGCAGAGCCTCGAACAGTCCCTGATTGTAGATTTTCAGCTGGTAGCCGCTGCCACGTTGATGGATCAAGTGGGCACCATGAGTGGCAATCAGTTCGTTGAGGGTCGCCACATCGGTGCGCACTGTGCGGGTGGAGACATTGAGGCGGCGAGCCAGCTCCTCCTGTGGCAGTGGTTCGGCATGAAGTTGGGTCAGCAGTTGATGGAGCCTGGGGTGTGGCAGCTTGATCATGGGGGGATGCAAGACTCTTGTCGGGAAATGAGGGATCAATGTTAACTACTGGATTATTAACAAACCAGGCACTGACTGGTCTATCAGTCAGTGCCTGCTTGCATGTCAGTCTTTACCTACTTAGTCGGCTAACAGTTGCTTCACTATAGCCAGAAGGGTTCGAATATCCTCTGGCCGAGTCTGGCCGCTGGTACCATCGATAATAGAGCTGTAGACGTGGGGGATCACCTTCTCAACCCCTGCATCCAGCGCGATCTGCACTATCTCCTCGAAGTTTTCCAGATCGATGCCGCCGGTGGGCTCCAGCCAGAAGTTGTTGCGGGCACAAGCCTCGGCCACTGCCTGATACTCGTCGCGGCAGGCCAGCCCACCCATGGGGAAGAACTTGACCGAGCTGCCGCCCATGTCCTTGAGCAGGGCAATGGCGGTATCGATGGGCACGATGCCATCCGGCTGCCCGGCGCTGAGTGGACCGGTGGAGATCTTTACCATGCCCGGCGTACCGGTAGGGGAGATCAGCCCATTCACCAGCGTTTGTGATTGGCCGAGCAGCGCCCGGCTGGCGCCGACACCGGTGAACACCTGATTGACGTGCTGGGGCTGCAGCTGGCGAGCCAGCTCGGCCACCATGGCGGACTGGCGGGGATCGCCGGCCCCCAGCCCAATTGAGAGAGCGTTGTCGATAAGGGCGGCGTACTCCTTCATATCGGCGACCGCAGCGGGGATGTCCGGGTAGTTTTTGGAGAGCACACCGACCAGCACATGGCCTTCGGCTGCGTCGTACACCGCGACGGCATTCTCTTTGGAACCTGCCAGCACGTTGAGGCAGACGCGATCACGGTAGTAGTTGGGAGTAAGGGACATCAGCGATTCTCCTGTACGAGGTTGGCAATGGCGGTATGAATCTGGTCGAGCTGGGGGATGGTGACACTGCGCACATCGATCTCGATGTGCCCCTCGTTGGCCTTGTAGCCACGGCAGTAGATTGCAGGCGTGCCCTGTTGCAGACGGGTGACGACCTGCACTGTAGTCATGCCGATCTGCTGGTGGTCGAAGGAGATATCGGTGCGGGCAATGTCCCGTCCCGCGCTGTCCCACACCACCTTGGCGGTGACACCGGGCAGCTGGTTGAGGCGCTCGATGAAGGGAGTCATCTTGGCGACCATGGCGGTGCCGCTCTCTTTCTCTTTGGCCAGATAGCGCTCGATAGCGTGGGTCAGGCCGAGGATCCCCTCCTTGCCCACCTTCATGGCACGGCCGATTCCGTTGGCTTGCTGCTTCACCCACTCCACGTATTGACGCTTGCCGAGCACCAGCCCGCTGGTGGGCCCTTCGATGGCCTTGGCGCCGCTGTAGATAACCAGATCCGCACCCAGGTTGTAATAGAGTCGCAGATCCTCTTCGGCGGCCGCATCAACGATCAGCGGCAGGTTGCGCTTTCGGGCCACCTCGGCGGCCTCGGCTACCGACAGAATGCTCTTCTGCACGCAGTGGTGGGATTTGATGTAGAGGATGGCAGCAGTGTTGGAATTGATGGCAGCAGCCAGCTGGGCGGGAGAGCACTCGTTGGCGTAACCGGCTTCCACTACCTTGCCGCCACCCAGATTGACCATGGTGCCGACGGGGGCGCCAAAGTTAACGTTATGCCCCTTGGGCAGCACGATTTCACTCGGCACGTCATGGGAATGGGCATGCAGTTGCTCAAGGCGGTAAGGATCGCCGCGCACTATCATGGCGGCCACCGACTGGGCGATGCCGGCGCTGGCGCAGGAGACCACCACCGCATCTTCCACATCCAGCAAGCCAGCCAGATAGGCGCCGGTCTTGTTGACCAGATCCTTGACCTCGAAGTAGTGGCCGAGGCCGAAGTTGACCGCGTCGACCACTTCCTGCTCGGGGGTGGAGACGCCGAGAATGGTCATGCGCCCGGAGGCGTTGATCACCGGTTTGAGCTGATATTTCTCATAAATAGAAGGCATGGTGTGATTTCCCATAGTGAGTCAGAACCAGTTCCCCACCGACCAGGGTGGCGAGAGGTAGCAGTTGTTGGTCACCGCCGCGGGACTGGGCTTCGGTATCCATAAACAGGGTCGGGCCGCTGGCGACCTCGAACAGGGTCAGATCGGCATCGGCGGCCACCTCAAGCCGCCCCTTGCCGGACAGGCGCAGGGCATCTGCTGCCTGATGGGTGACACAGGCGAGCACCTGCTCCAGGGTCATGCCGATGGCGAGAAACTTCGACATCACATGAGCCAGACTGTAGACCGGCCCCTTGATGCGGTTTTTGCAGTAGATATCGGAGCTGATGGTGTGGGGCAGGATCCCCTGACCAATGGCCAGCTCCGCCACTTCAAAGCTGAAGCTGGCACCACCGTGGCCAATATCGAGCAACATCCCCCGCTGCATCGCGTCACGCACCGCTTGGCGCAACTCGCCAGCCGGGGTCAGAATGCGGTTGGGCTTACCGTTGAAGCAGTGGGTCAGCAGGTCGCCATCTCCCAGCAGGGTCACGATTTCGTCCAGATCCGGCGGTGTGTTGCCCACGTGTACCATCAGCGGTAGCTGGCCGTGGGCCTGTTGCAGCGCCTTGGCCATGCGCAGCGGTTGCAGGCCGTTTTCACCCACCACACTACCGCTCATGCGCGCTTTGATGCCGACGATAAACTCGGGGTGGCGACGAATAGCTGCCGAGGCGAGATCCATATCCAGATCCCGGCTATCGGCCAGTTCGTTCTGGCGCAGCAGGCCGATGCGGGAGAGGTTGAGCAGGGCGTGCACCCGAGTCTTGCAGCCAGCGGCGATCCGCTGGAAGTCATCCACGTCATCTGCTCCCGTGCTACCCGCGTCGATGACGGTGGTGACACCGGACCCTACGCCCACCTTGTCTGGCTCATCTTGATAGATGGGGGAGGCGGGGTAGCAGTGGGTGTGGCCATCGATCCAGCCAGCGCTGACGTGGATCCTGCCGGCGAGATCCAGGATCTGCCGCGCCGTTGCCGTCTCCGGCAGGGAGCCGATGGCGGCGATTTTGCCCTCCCTGATGGCGATATCGACGAGCTGGCCATCTCCCTGGCGCCCCGCTTTGATGATGATGTCGTACATGCTGATGGTCTCTAGCGTGCCGCCCCGCAGGGCGGCGGATAGTTATGCAAGCGCAACCGGGAAGAAGGTGCCGAGCAGCATGGCTCCCAGGATGGCGCCGCCGGTGATGGGCTTGCCCCACACGTAGAACAGCAGAGCCCCCAGCAGAGAGCCAATCCCAATGGGAATGGAAGCGCCCATGGCGGAGAGGATGATCAGGGGGCCAAGGAAACGGCCCGAGCTATTGCCTGCCCCCATCATCACGTCAGCGCCGTAGGTTGAGTTGCTCTGGTTGATGGTGAACTTGCGCGCCAAGATGATGACGTAGCCGATGGCCAGACCAATCCCCATACCGGTGGCCAGCGAGGCGCCGAAGTTCTCCACCGGATAGACGATCCCGGCTCCCAGCAACAGGGCGGGAACACCCAGCCCGACGCCGGTCTGGATAGCGCCGCCGATATCGAGGATCCCTACCAGGGATCCCTCGATGATTCGGGCAAACAGAAAGCTGGCCCCGAAAGCGGCGACCGCGCCGTAGGCACCAGTGTCCATCCCGGCTTTCAGCATGGCGACAAAGGCCACCTCGTTGAAGGCTCCCACTCCGTACAGATAGAACATGTGGGTTCCGGCAAAGACCCCGGCCGAGAGCAGGCCGACGAAGATGGGGAATGACCAGTCGGCATACCAGAAGTTGTTTTTCAGTTTCTCATCCATGGTGTGACCCCTTATTTGCCGCTCAGCAGGTTATGGACGCTCTCCAACCACAGGGGGACACCCATATGGAAGGATTCAATCAGTTTCATGTCGAAGCCGCGGAAGAAGCCGCTCAGCACGAACAGCAGGACGATGGCTGTCATCATCACCTTGGTGACGTGGTTCCAGCCGCTCTCTTCCACGCCCTTGCCGATCAGGATGCCGAGCACCAGACCCGGTACCGCGTTGCCCATGATGAGCTGCGCCAGACCGCCGAAGATGGTGGCCCAGAAACCGGATTTTTTGCCCGCTTCGATGGCTGCCAGCCAGAAGATCACCGGCATGACGGTGTTGACCAACAGGTTGGCCGCTGGCACCAGTACCTTGACCGCGGTGACCTGCAGGGCTGCGGGAACGGCAGCCGCCGTGCTGTTGAGGAAGGCCACCACGATGGCGCCAATGATGCCGCCAGCGATCGCCATCTTTTTTGGGTCGTGCAAAGTGGCGGCGAGATCCCGGTTTTTGAACAGCAGCGCCGCTGTGGCCCAGTGCGGGATGATGCGGTGATCCACATCCTGGGTGAAGGCCCCGGCTGCTACGGTTGAAGCCCAGGCGTTGAAAAAGAAGCCAAGGCCGAACGAGAAGTGGGAGGCGGGATCCCCTTCACAGGAGTTGAGTTCGCCCAGAGTACGGAAGGCGCCCATGCCCTGCACGGTCGGGGCGTGGAACATCCGCGCCGCGCCGGCCCCCACCCCGACGCCAACCAGGCCGCCAATGATGAGAGACTTGATAAAAATGATTAGAAACATCCAACGTATCCTTCTTGTGGGGTTGTGCCTGCGCAGGCATCACACTTGGGTGAATGTCACTTTGGCGACATCCAGACTGGTGACCTGAACCTTGATCTCCAGCTGGACGCGGTATTCGCGGCGCTGGCGCGGCAGGAAGAAGAACAGGAACCTCTCCACCCGGACCAACTCTTCTGCCTTGAGCACCTGTACCTCGAGCGGCTCAATTCGCAGCATCACCAGCGGGTTGTCCTTGAGCAGTGTGGGTTGCACCTGGCTGAGGGCGGAGGCAAACGCCTGCTGGCGGGTTGCCCCCTTGCCGTTGACGATGATCTGGGTGGTGAAGTTCTCTTTCATCAGGCGTGTCCGTGTTTCTTGGCGAAGGCTTCGACCAGTTTCTGGCCCAGCTCTTCCTTGTCCATGAAACCGAAGCCCAGCACTACGCACCCTTCGTTGATGGCGGTGACACCCTCTTCAACAGATCGCATACCGTAACGGCACTTGTAGCCGTACTTGGTCTGGGCGGTGATCGCCCCGGCGCCGCCGCTGCCGCAGAAGGAGATACCGAGATCTGCCTGCTCCTTGTTCATCACGTCACCGAGCTTCATGTCGGCGGCCATGCCGGGAATGATGGTCACTGTGGCGCCAGCGGTTTCTGCGCCTGCCCCGACTTTTTGGCCCTTGCCGAGACGGTCTCCAATCACGAGTTTGATGGCTGTCATATCGATTTCTCCTTGAGTTACTGGTTCTGTACTGAGCTGAGTTCGTTTTCTTTGGCGACTTCAAAATGGACGGACAAGAGGTGTGCCTCCTCATAAGCAAGCTGATCCAGCCAGCTGACGACCTGTTCGGCGAGACGCAGCGAGAGGGGGGAGATCTCGTCAAACAGACTGAGGTCAACCTCTGGCAGGGGCTCGCCACTGCAGGAGCGCCACACCATGGCTTTGACATGGGAGGCCAGCATCTGCCGCTGCACCTCGTTGGGGATGATGCCCTGCTCGGCCAGCAGGGGATGGATGCGTGCCAGGATGTGGTCGGTCTGGCGCAGCAACTCCGGGCTGTTCGTGGTCAGGGTCTGGTCGTGAGTCTCTGTTTGCAATGTCTGCTCTCCAAGGCTGGCAGAAGGTATGGACTTACCCTAAGCCTGCGCGGCGATGCAGAGGAGGCAGCTTTTTTCCGATTCGAAGCGGAAATTCCTGAGGAAATGGCCCCAAAGTGAGCGTTTGGATGATGGAAAGGTAAAAAGAGTGCTTATTGGGACTGGTTTTGTGTGACCTGTAGCGCACTAATCGATGGAAAGGGGTAGGGCAAGTGTTGCTGGAAACTGTGAGCCATCTCACGGTAAGAGGCGTTGCCGAAGGCACAGATGTGGAAAAGGGCGGTTTCCCGCCCTTGTAATAAAGGAGTGGCGCTAGCTGGCCGATGCTGCGCTCGAGCTGGCCATCTGCTTCTGATAGCGTAAATCTTCCTCTATGGTGACCACCACTTCCAGCGGCTTGCCGGAGCGGAAAACCGAGATAGTCAGCTGGGTGCCGGGACGGCTCTCGACAATCTTGTCCATGGCGCTGCGCACGCCGCTGATGGCTTCTCCGTTGATCTTGAGCAGTACATCCCCTCGCTGCAAACCGCCTTTGGCCGCCGGGCCGTTGGGATCCAGACTCTCCACCACCAGACCGCGCAGGTCGCCGAGGTTCATCATCCGCGCAACGATGGGATTGATCTCGACGCTGGAGACCCCGAGGTAGCCGCGGATCACCCGGCCGTTGGCGATCAGCTCATCCATGATCCGTTTCGCCAGCCGGTAGGGGATGGCGAAGCTGATGCCGTAACTCTCCTGACTGCCGTTGAGGTGGTAAGTCGCGGTGTTGATGCCCACCAGATCGCCGCGGCCATTGACCAGGGCGCCGCCCGAGTTCCCCTCATTGATGGCAGCATCGGTCTGCAGCAGATCCTGGCGGCCATTGCTGTCTGGCCCCATGCTGGATAGGCCGGTACGACCGGTAGCGCTGATGATGCCCTGAGTGATGGTCTGGCCGACGTTGTAGGGGTTGCCGATAGCGAGCACCACATCCCCCACCTCGGGTAGCCGCTCCGGGTCCTGCGGGATCACCGGCAGGTTGTCTGACTCGATATAGAGTACGGCGAGGTCGGTAAGTTGATCGGTACCGACCAGCTCGGCGCTGAAGACCCGGCCATCCTGCAATGCGACGATGATCTGGTCGGCATCGGCGATGACGTGGTAGTTGGTCAGCACATAGCCGCGCTGGTTCATGATCACGCCGGAACCCAACCCTTGCGGGCGCAGTTCCCCCTGATTGCCCTGATTGGGGGCAAAGCTGCGGGTATAGATGTTGACGACGGCAGGGCCTGCCCGATGGGCGGCATAGGAGAAACTCAACTCACGGGCATTGGTGATAATGCCGGGCAGCTGGGCACCTCCGCGAAAGTTGGGAAACAGCAGCAACAGCAGCGCCGCGACGGTCAAACCGAAACCGACAGACTTGCCCAAGTAACTCACTAAAGGGGGGATTTTCATGTCATTCTCATCCGTACAGGCTGCGGGCAGAGAATAACATTATCGATGGATAAAAATCACCCGCGGTGAAGGCCGCGGGTGACAGAGGGGTTGGCAAACAACCGGAGCGTTAGCGGATCACCAAGTAGAGCGAGGAGTCGCCGCGCTGGATGTTGAGCGCCAGTACGTCAGGCTTGTTCTTGAGCGCCTTGGTCAGCTCGCCCAGGGTGTTGATGCGCAGGCGGTTGACACCGATGATGATGTCACCCTTCTGCAGGCCGGAAGCGGCTGCCGCAGAGCGAGGATCAATGTCGGCCACCGCGACGCCGGAGACCGGGTCGGTGGTGGTGCTCAGCTTGGCCCCTTCCAGTGCCGGATGCAGCGCGCTGGCGCGCACTTCGCTGTCATCGGCCTGCTTCAGGGTCACCTTGGCAGTTTGTGACTTGCCATCGCGGATCAGGCCCAGTTCAACCTGTTTGCCAGCCCCCATGGTGGCGATCTTGGCACGCAGCTCACCGAAAGAACGAACCGCTTTGCCATCGATGCTGACAATGATGTCGCCCGCCTTGATACCCGCCTTGTCGGCTGCCGAGCCAGGCATGACCTGGTTGACGAAGGCACCATCCTTCTTGTTGTAACCGAAGGTCTTGGCGATATCGGAGGTGAGCTCGGTGCCGGTAATACCCAGCTGGCCACGACGCACTTCACCGTACTTGACGATCTGCTCGGTCAGATCCCGCACCATGTTGGAGGGGATGGCAAAACCGATGCCGATGTTGCCGCCGTTCGGGCCTAGAATCGCGGTGTTGATGCCGATCAGCTCGCCACGCAGGTTGAGCAGGGCGCCGCCGGAGTTGCCGGAGTTGATGGCCGCATCAGTCTGGATGAAGTTCTCCAGATTCTCGATGTTGAGGCCGCTACGGCCCAGCGCGCTGACGATACCTGACGTGACGGTCTGACCCAGGCCAAAGGGGTTGCCGATGGCCAGCGCATAGTCACCCACTCGCAGTTCGTCGGAGTCGGCGAACTGGATCTGTACCAGGTCCTCAGCCTTGATTTGCAGCAGGGCGATGTCGGACTGCTTGTCTTCCCCGATCTTCTTGGCCGCATACTCGCGACCATCCTTCAGGTTGACCTTGATCTCGTCCGCCTCGTGAACCACGTGGGCGTTGGTGATCACATACCCCTTCTTGGCATCGACGATGACACCGGAGCCGAGCGCCTGGAACGGCTGCTCGCTCACCTGTTCGTCGGGCATGTTGGGGCCGAAGAAGAATTTGAACTGTTCCGGCAGACGCTGGCGGGTAATTTTTTTGCCAGAGACAGAGATATTGACCACAGCCGGGGTGACCTGTTCGAGAACAGGCGCCAGGCTTGGCATCTCCTGATTTGAGCCTAACAGGGAAGGCAGTGCAGCCTGAACAGGGGCCGCAGACATGGCGATACCGACACTGAGGGCTAGCACACTGAGCATGGAAAGAGGTTTACGCATATGAAAAACAGCTCCCAGAAAAAGTTGCATTGCAATCGTCAAGGTCAGACTACGGGACTGGTCGATTAGTTCCGCGAGGAACTAGTTTGGTTGTTTGAGCAGTCCGGAAGAGGCGCCGGCATAGTCGCGAGGCGGGACGCCCGGCTCTTCTGCGACATTGGCAGGGGCTTCTTCTACCAATGATTCGCGGAACAGTGGTTCCTGCGCCTTGGCAAGGAATTTACTCTGCTCGGCCATGTGGCGATAGAGGGTCTGATACTGCTCGGCCAGTTGCTCCATCAGGGCGGCACTGTCGGCGAAATGGGTGTTGATCTGGCCCTGATAGCTTTCGAGCTCCTTGTGGGCCTTTTTCAGCTCCTGTTCCAGACGGCCGGCATCGCGGCTACGTACCGAAAAACGGCCGAGAACGACACCGATAATCAAGGCCGCGACAGCCAGCAGGATCCCAGTTAACAGACTCATAGATGCTCCTTGTTACAGCTAAAACAGAGTGGGTTTATGCGGTCGTCATAACCGCCATGCCTTGATGGCACTATACCGTGCGTCCTGAGGCCGTGATACCATTTTGTCCTCGATTCAGGGACTTGGAGAGGCGCTCAAGGATGACACCGCAGCAAAAATACCAGCAGGATCTGCTGCGCCCCGGCTTTGTGGCCGACCCCGCACAGGGGATGGCCATTAGCAGGCTGGAGCGACTGTATCAGGATTTGCAACGGCGCCCGACTCCGACCAGATCCCGGGGGCTGTTTGGCTGGCTGCAAAAGCCCAAGCCGCCGGAGCCTGTCCAGGGTATCTATATGTGGGGCGGAGTGGGCCGAGGCAAGACCTGGCTGATGGATACTTTTTTTGACAGCCTGCCGGGGACGCGCAAGATGCGCAGCCATTTCCACCGTTTCATGCACCGGATCCACGATGAACTGCAGGGGCTGAGCGGGCAGTCCGATCCGCTCAAGCTGGTGGCGAGCAAGCTTGCCAGCGAGACAGACATCATCTGTTTCGACGAATTTTTTGTCTCCGATATCACCGACGCCATGCTGCTTGGCACGCTGTTTCAGGAGCTGTTTGGCCACGGTGTAGTGCTGGTTGCCACCTCAAATATTCCGCCGCAGGATCTTTATCGCAACGGGCTGCAACGAGCCCGTTTTCTGCCTGCTATCGAGCTTATCGAACGCCATTGCGAGATACTTAACGTGGATGGCGGTATCGACTATCGCCTGCGTACACTGGAGCAAGCCGAGATTTATCACTGCCCGCTGGATTTGCAGGCAAAAGCCAATCTCGACCACTATTTTCAGCAATTAACCGGTGGTCACTCGGCTTGCGAGGGGGTATTCGAGGTCAATCATCGTCAGTTAACGTCGCTGGGGATGGGTGAAGGGGTGCTCTATATGGAATTCGCGCAACTTTGCTGTACTCCCCGCTCCCAGAACGATTATATCGAGCTGGCCAGGCTGTTCCACACCGTCCTGCTGGCCAATGTGCAGCCCATGGGCACGAGCACGGATGACGCGGCCCGCCGCTTCATCGCCATGGTCGATGAGTTCTACGAGCGGCACGTCAAGCTCATCATGTCGGCGGCGGTTCCCATGGCAGAACTCTATGGCGAAGGGCTGCTGAATTTCGAATTCAAACGCTGTCTTTCGCGGCTTCAGGAAATGCAATCGCACGAATACCTTGCCAGAGTGCACCTTCCTTAGTCACAATACCGCGCCTGCCAGTCGGATGGGCATCTGCGGCAGGTAGGGCCGGGCGACATTTGCTGGTTTCATGGCAGTGAAATTAGCAGGTGATATTTAAGGCAACTTCACTTATAATCGCCCGGCCCACGTTACAGCTGTCGATAAGACAGCAACACTTTAAGCTTTACTTGTATTCGAAGGGGTACAGGTAGGCCATCGTTTGTTGTTTGTGGGAGAGCCCCCATAAGCAATTGGGTCTGTAACAGGTAATTGGGTTTAACTTAATGAAAACTTTCGTTGCCAAGCCAGAAACCGTAAAACGTGACTGGTACATTGTGGACGCAGAAGGTAAAACTCTGGGTCGTATCGCAACCGAGATCGCTGCTCGTCTGCGTGGTAAGCACAAAGCTGAGTACACTCCGCACGTTGACACCGGTGATTACATCATCGTTGTAAACGCTGAGAAGGTACACGTAACCGGTAAGAAATTTACCGACAAAATGTACCACGCTCACTCCGGTTTCCCGGGTGGTATCAAGTCAATCAGCTTCGACAAGCTGATCAAGCGTAAGCCGGAAATGGTAATCGAAGCTGCCGTAAAAGGTATGCTGCCGAAGGGTCCTCTGGGCCGTGCCATGTTCCGTAAACTGAAAGTTTACGCAGGCGCCGAGCATGCTCATGCTGCTCAGCAACCTCAAGTACTGGATATCTAATCGGGAACTGGCAACATGGCAGAAAATCAATACTACGGTACCGGCCGTCGCAAAAGCTCCACTGCTCGCGTATTTATCAAAGCGGGTAGCGGTAAAATCGTAATCAACCAGCGCTCCCTGGAGCAGTACTTCGGCCGTCCGACTGCCCGTATGGTAGTTCGTCAGCCGCTGGAACTGGTTGAGATGACCGAGAAACTGGACCTGTACATCACCGTTAACGGTGGTGGCATCTCCGGTCAAGCTGGTGCGATCCGCCACGGTATTACTCGTGCTCTGATGCAGTACGACGAAACCCTGCGTTCCGAACTGCGTAAAGCTGGCTTTGTTACTCGTGATGCCCGTAAGGTTGAGCGTAAGAAAGTCGGTCTGCACAAAGCTCGTAAGCGTCCGCAGTACTCCAAGCGTTAATTCGCTTTCTGTACTCACTCTTTCGAGTGTCAAAAAAGCCTGGCAACTGCCAGGCTTTTTTTATTGGTAACATTACCGACATCAATGCTAACCACGCGTCACAAAAGACAAAAAATTGTATCTTTATTGTTTTCATTGCTCGCCTCTCTTTCTTGTCAAGTTGTTATCTTTTCTTTAAAATTTCCCCTGTTTTCTGTGGCAATTGTAAATCCAGCTTCCGCCGCTGTTGTCACGGGAAAAATGGGGAACAGGGACACTATAAGAATGTGCGGAGTCCACATGGGAGAGTTTTTGGATGAGCAATGCGCCAGTTGATACCGGTCGCCGCAGATTTCTTACCTGGTCAACGGTTGCCGTTGGTGGGGTAGGAGCTGCGTTTACCGCAGTGCCGTTTATAAAGTCATGGAATCCGAGTGCCAAGGCCAAAGCAGCCGGTGCTCCGGTTGAAGTCGATATCAGCAAGTTGGAACCGGGTCAGCTCATCCGTGTCGAGTGGCGAGGCAAACCTGTCTGGGTGGTGAAGCGCACCAAGCAGACGCTGGATGCTCTGGCTACACATGATGACAAGCTGCGGGATCCCTCATCTGAAGAGCCACAACAGCCCGATTATGCCCATAACGGCTACAGATCGATCAAACCAGAGATCTTTGTCGCGGTCGGTATTTGTACCCATTTGGGCTGTTCGCCATCTTATTTGCCGGACAACTTTGGCGAGCAGGTTCAGGGGGTCACATCCGGCTTCTTCTGCCCGTGCCATGGTTCCAAGTTCGACATGGCTGGTCGTGTGTTTCAGGGCGTGCCAGCACCTTTGAACCTGGTCATTCCGCCGTACCAATATCTTAGCGACACCACCATTCTGGTCGGTGCCGATGGCAAGGAGGCCTGACCATGTTGAGTAAACTGATGGGCTGGATCGACTATCGCTTCCCGCTCACTGCCATGTACAACGACCACATGGCCAAGTACCCGGCACCGAAAAACCTGAACTTCTGGTACTTCTTCGGCTCGCTGGCCATGTTGGTGCTGGTTAACCAGATTATCACCGGCATCTGGCTGACCATGAACTACAACCCCTCCGCCGAAGGTGCATTTGCCTCTGTGGAGTACATCATGCGGGATGTCGAGTACGGTTGGCTGCTGCGCTACATGCACTCCACCGGCGCGTCAGCCTTCTTCATCGTGGTCTACATGCACATGTTCCGCGGCATGATCTATGGCTCCTATCAGAAGCCCCGTGAGCTGCTCTGGATCTTCGGCATGCTGATTTTCCTGGTGCTGATGGCTGAGGCTTTTATGGGCTATTTGCTGCCCTGGGGCCAGATGTCCTTCTGGGGGGCTCAGGTCATTATTTCGCTGTTCGGTGCGATTCCGGTTATCGGTGACGATCTGACCCTGTGGATCCGTGGTGACTATGTGATCTCCGGTGCGACTCTGAACCGCTTCTTCGCGCTGCACGTCATCGCGCTGCCGCTGGTGCTGGTGATGCTGGTTGCCATGCACATCCTTGCGCTGCATGAAGTGGGCTCCAACAACCCGGATGGTATCGACATCAAGAAGCACAAGGACGAAAACGGATGGCCGCTGGATGCGGTGGCGTTCCACCCTTATTTCACCGTCAAGGACATGATCGGTGTGGCGGGCTTCCTGTTCTTGTTCTGCGCCATCATCTTCTTCAAGCCGGACATGTGGGGTTACTTCCTCGAGAAGCCGAACTTTGAAGTGGCCAACGGCCTGAAGACACCGGCACACATTGCGCCAGTGTGGTACTTCACCCCCTTCTACGCCATTCTGCGTGCAGTACCCGACAAGTTGCTGGGTGTCATCATGATGGGGCTTTCCATCGTTGTGCTGTTTCTGCTGCCTTGGCTGGATCGCTGCAAGGTGCGTTCGGTTCGCTATCGCAGTGCGCTGCACAAGCTGAACATTGCCCAGTTTGTGGTCTGCTTCATCATCTTGGGGATCCTCGGGGTGCTGCCATCGACGCCGACACTGACGCTGATTGCCCAGATCTGTACCTTGGGTTATTTCGGGTTCTTTGTCCTGCTGTTCTTCTATAGCAAGAACGAAAGCACCAAGCCGCTGCCGGAGAGGGTGACATTTAAATGAAAAGAATAATATTCGCAGTGCTGACCCTGCTGCCATCTCTGGTGTTTGCCAATACCGGAGCCGTGCATCTGGACAAAGCCAACTATGACCAGAATGACAAAGCGTCCCTGCAGCGTGGTGCTACCACCTTCATGAACTACTGCTTTGGTTGCCACAGCACCCAATACCAGCGTTACAACCGGGTGGCTGAGGATCTGGGGATCCCGGCCGATCTGATGTCTGCCAATCTGATCGTCAATGGCGCCAAAATCGGCGATCTGATGGAGAACTCGGTACATGACAAGGATGCAGCCAAGTGGTTTGGTGCGCCGCCTCCCGACTTGACGCTGGTTGCCCGTGTGCGTGGTGCAGACTGGATTTATACCTATCTGCGTTCGTTTTATGTGGATCCGACCCGCCCATTCGGCGTGAATAACGTGGTGTTCCCGTCAGTGGGTATGCCCCATGTACTGGAGCCGCTGCAGGGAACCCCGCGTGCCGAGTTTGCTACTCATACTGTCGATGGGGTGGAAACCCAGCAGGTTGTCAGCATCAAATCTGACGGCAATGGTGAAATGAATAACGAAGAGTATGATCAGACGGTGCTGGATCTGGTAAACTTCTTGGTCTACTCGGCTGAACCGGTACAACAGGAGCGTGAACGCATGGGCTTCTGGGTGCTTGGATTCATCGTGATCTTCTTCATCTTCACTGTGCTGTTGAAGAAGGAATTCTGGCGCGACGTTCACTAAGCGACCAGATCCGGGTAATATAATGCACGGCAATGAAGACCAAGATGCTTCATTGCCGTTTCTGCTTTTTTATGACGGGAGGGTTCAATGGCTGTAGCTGCCAATAAGCGTTCGGTAATGACGCTGTTTTCCGGTGCCAACGATATGTTCAGCCATCAGGTGCGTATTGTCCTGGCGGAGAAGGGTGTTAGCGTGGATATCTGCCAGGTTGACCCAGCCAATCTGCCGGATGAGCTGGCCGAGCTGAACCCGTACAACTCTGTACCGACCCTGGTGGATCGTGAGCTGGCACTCTATACCTCACGCATCATCATGGAGTATCTGGACGAGCGCTTCCCGCATCCGCCCCTGATGCCTGTTTATCCGGTTGCCCGTGGTAATAGCCGTCTGATGATGCATCGCATCGAGCTGGATTGGTACTCGCTGGCCGACAAGATCATGGCCGGTACCGATGCTGAAGCGGCGCGCAACGAACTGCGTGACAACCTGCTGGCCATCGCGCCGATCTTCGGTGAAATGCCCTATTTCATGAGCGAAGAGTTCGGTCTGGTGGATTGCTACATGGCCCCGCTGTTGTGGCGTTTGCCGAGCCTTGGCATCGACCTGACCGGTCGTGGCGCCAAAGAGCTGAAGGCCTACATGGTTCGTCTGTTCGAGCGCGAATCCTTCCAGGCTTCCCTGACCGAAGCCGAGCGCGAGATCCGTGCTGGCGTATGAGCATGGAACCGACAATGACCCCGAGCCGCCCGTACTTGTTACGGGCGTTCTTTGACTGGCTGCTGGACAACGATCTGACCCCCCATCTTGTGGTCAACGTCAACATTCCCCATGTGATGGTGCCAATGCAGTTTGCCCAGGATGGCCAGATTGTGCTCAACATCGCGCCCCGTGCCGTGATGCAATTTCACATGGATAATGAAGCCATCAGCTTCAGTGCCCGCTTTGGCGGTGTCTCCCAGCAGGTCTATATCCCGATGGCGGCCGTCTTGGCCATTCATGCCCGGGAGAACGGCGTGGGCACCATGTTCCCGCCTGAGCCCGGTTATGACATTTGGCTGGAGCAGGCCGAGGCGCCGGTGGAGCCAGAGCCGGAACCACCGCGTCCCAGCGGTCGTCCGAACCTGAAAGTGATCAAATAAAAAAACGCAGCCGATTGGCTGCGTTTTTTTATGCCGATTGACCTAGTTCTGGGCGAACTCGAAGGCCTTGATAACACGTTTCACGCCATCGACGTGGCGGGCAATCTCCACTGCCTGATCGCCTTCTTGACGAGTCACCAGACCGATCAGGAACACTTCACTGTTTTCGGTAACGACCTTGACCTTGGCGCTGTCGAAGTTCTTGGTACCGAACATATCTGCTTTCACCTTGGAGGTGATCCAGGAGTCATTGCTGCGGGTGGTGAAACTGGCTGGTTGTCCGATGCGCAATTCGTTATAGACGTGGCGGACCCCTTCGATGCGCCCGACAATTTTGCCAGCTTCCAGCTTGTAGACATCAGCGGGGGTCTGGCCAACCAGCAGTACCCGGCCGTTGTTGCTGTAGACGCTGATTTTGCTGGCAGCGCTGAGTGGCTTGTTGTCAGCGAGCAAATTGGCGGCTTTCAGCTCGATGGCCTGATCGTCCCACTGGGCGCTCATGGTACGGCGGTCGCCGGAAACCTTGGCTGTACCGGCCGCTCCGCCTACCACTACGGCTGCACAGCCTTGCAGCAGCAGGGAGCCGGCCAGCAGGCCAAGAATGAGGATATGCTTGTTCATGGTTTCAATCTTCCTGTTGCGGGAAAAGTGTCTGGTCGATGAGATCACACAGGCAGTGCAGGGTCAACAGGTTCACTTCCAGAATGCGAGGCCGGCGGGCGGATGGCACGCGGATTTCGACATCGTTCGGACCTAACAGACCCGCCATTTCGCCACCGTCCCCCCCGCTTAGCACCACGATGGTCATGTCACGGGAGAGGGCAGCTTCAGCGGCCTTGATCAGGCTGCGGCTGTGGCCGGAAGTGGTGATGACCACCAGGATGTCACCAGGCTGGCCCAGTGCGCGGATCTGCTTGGCATAGACCTCTTCAAAACCGTGGTCGGTGGCGATGGCGCTGATGGTCGCCATATCGGCGGTTAGCGCCAGGCCCGGTAGGGAGGGGCGCTGGGTCTCGTAGCAGTTGACCAGCTCGGAGATGAACAGTTGCGCCAGTGCGGCAGAAGGACCGTTACCGCATGCCAGCACCTTGTGGCCATTGAGCAGGCAAATGGTGATCATCTGTGCTGCAGTATGGATGGCATCCGGCAGCGCCTCGGCGGCGGCTATCTTGGTCTGGATGCTTTCGGTGTAGTTCTCTTTGATGCGGTCAGTCATAGGGTCCTCTTAAAATGCGTTCTGGATCCAGGCTGGCTGGTCACCCTCGAACGCAATCACATCGAATCGGCAGGCCTGATGGGCCTCGTTGATGGCATGTTGCTTCAAATAGTGGCGCGCTGCCAGCATGATCTTGTGCTGTTTGCTGCGGGTGACCGAGCTGGCGGCCCCGCCATGGCTGCCGGTGGCCCGGTAGCGCACCTCAACAAACACCAGGGTCTGGCCCTGGTGCATGATGAGATCTATCTCGCCGCCACGACAGCGGTAGTTGCGAGCTACCGGTTGCAGGCCCTGGGCCTGCAACCAGCGTTCAGCGACTTGTTCAAAGTGCTGTCCCTTGCTCGTTGGTGAGGGGAACAGGCTCGGCAACTGCTGGCGCATCCGTTTCCATAGTTCCTTCATTGGAGGGCTCCTCCAGTTGCTGAACGGCGTTCTCATCGACCAGCTTGCCGTTCTGGTAAGTGCCCCAGCTCAGCATCCGCACAATATTGCCCTGGGCATCAACGCTCAGCTGACCGCTCATGCCAGCTTGCTGCATGCCACCCACCTTGCGCATCTGCTGCAGGTTCTCAGCCAGGCTGACGGCATCATAGCCCATGGCAAACAGACGCAGCAGGTCACCCTGGGTCTGTGGCCAGAGCAGGGTAATCTGCTCGCGCTGCTTCTCGTAGCCGCCAAGCAGCAGCGGCATGTCGGCGATATGCATGCCGTTGAGCTCGGAGGCGACCTCGGTGGCGGCGCTGTCGTAGCCACGGGAGCTGGTGTAGATGGGCAGGCTGCCCATCGGATTGACCGAGACATCCACGTAGGGTTTGATCATCCGGGTTTCCAGGCTGTTGGCCACCACATAAACGGCATCTATGCTGCGCGGTGCGGCATCAGAGAGTTGCACCACCTCGCCAGCACGGGCGGTAGAGCGGCCGCTCAGGGCGTTTTTGACCATCCCCTGTACTTCGTTGCGGGCACCGAAGGTGGCAACGACCGGCTTCTCCTGACTCAGGGTGGCCCAGCTCTGCTCGAACGCCTTGATGCTGCTGTAACCGATCCGCCCTTGGGCGGCGATCAGCAGCGGTTTGCGGTAGCCCTGAGCGTAAAGATGCTGGGCTGCCTGCGCGGCATCGGCAGCGGCAGAGAGAGAGAAGTAGTAGGTGGTGTCGTTGACGATCGGCTTGTCCAGCTCGTTGAGCGCCAGCACCGGCACAGTCGGATTGGCCTTGAGCAGCTCCTCGACCCGGTCTTTCAGCAGCGGGCCGATGATCATGTCCGCCCCTTCCTGAATGGCCTGCTTGTAAAGATCGCCGGTCGACTTGCTCTGGGTATCGTAGAAGTTCAGGGTAAATTGCCCCTGATTCTCCTTATAGGACATCAGCATACCGTTGCGGATGGCGGCACCTTGTGGCTCCAGATTGCCGGAGAGAGGGAGTAGCACCGCAATCTGCTGTACCGAGGTGCCGGTAGTGGTGGTCGCGAGATCGCCCAATCCTGCCGGCATATCTTTCTGGGCCGGATGGTTGGGGAAGTCGCGCTTCCAGCCAGCCAGCTGACGGGCCAGCAGGTTCGGTTGGGCGCCAAACTCGTTGACCAGTGCCGCCAGTCGCAACCAGCCGGTAGTCACGTCAGGGGCCGGCGCCTCTTCCAGCGCTTGCAGGGTGGAGGGGGTCATGCTTTTGAGCAGCGACCAGATCTGCTGATGGTTGGTGGCCTGTTCGCTTTGATTGAGGTAGGGCTCCAGTGCAATCAACGACTTGGCTGCGCCAAACTTGTTGTTGATATCGAGCTGCAGCACGACGCGCTGGCGATACCAATCCTTCTGGGTATCGGCATCCAGCACCACCTCGGGTTTGCCTTCCAGCAGGATCAGTGCCTGATTGGCGTGGCCCTGTGCCAGCAACAGATGGGCTTGCAGCAGTTGCAGCTGCGCCTTCTGGGCGGGGTCCTTGGCCTGCTTCTGCAGTTGCTGGAACAGTGCCGAGGCCGGTTTGGCCTGGCCCAGCGCCAGATAGCTGCGTGCCGCCAGCATCTGCCAGGTAAAGGCTTCGGCCGGCTTGGCCGGGTCCACCTGCTCAAGATACCACTGGGCATTCTTGGTCAGATTGGAGAACGCAGAGGGCATGCCTGACTGCCCTGACGGTTGATTGGGCTCCGACGCACAGGCGGCGAGCAGTACTGCCGCGAGTATGATGCCGAAGAGTCGTGATACACTTAGCTGCTTTGTAACCCGGTTCAAGTTCATTCCCCGACCAGTGTTGAAGTTCCCCATAGTGTAAACGGGCCAATATGGCGACACAATTGTCGGGGCACTCGGAGATCCCATGAGTGACATCCCAACCCTGTATATAGTCCCCACTCCGATCGGCAATTTGGCGGACATCACCCAGCGTGCATTGGACATTTTACGCAGTGTCGATCTGGTGGCAGCCGAAGATACCCGTCATACCGGTATCCTGCTCAGCCACTACCAAATCTCGGTGCCGACCTTCGCCCTGCACGATCACAACGAGCAGCAGAAGGCTGACGTGCTGATCGGCCGGATAAAAGAGGGCAAGAGTGTCGCGTTGGTCTCCGATGCTGGCACCCCGCTCATCAGCGATCCCGGTTATCACTTGGTCACCCGCTGTCGTGAGGCCGGGGTCAAGGTCGTGCCGCTGCCTGGCCCCTGCGCCGCTATTACTGCCTTGAGCGCGGCCGGTCTACCCACCGATCGTTTTGCGTTTGAAGGCTTCCTGCCCGCCAAGAGCAAAGGCCGTGACGATCGGCTGCAAGCGGTGATCGAAGATACCCGCTCGCTGGTGTTCTACGAATCGCCACGCCGGGTGCAGGATACGGTAGAAGCGATTGCTCGCATTCTCGGCGAGCGTCAGGTGGTAGTGTGCCGCGAACTGACCAAGACCTTTGAGTCGATCCACGGCTTGCCAGCCTCTGAAATGCTGACTTGGCTCGGTGAAGATGACAACCGCTGCCGCGGCGAGATTGTGTTGGTGGTGGCTGGCGCCTCTAAAGATGAAGAGGCGCTGCCAGCCGAGGCAATCCGTACCCTGGGACTGCTGGTGACCGAGTTGCCACTGAAAAAAGCGGCAGCCCTGACTGCCGAGATCCACGGCGTGAAGAAGAATGCCCTCTACAAATACGGTCTCGAGCACTATTAATCGGTTAAATTGGTCTGCTGACTGCTTTTTGGCCAGCACAATCTCCTGTTGTTACGAGCGTTAAGCCCGTAAATTGGGGGGCGAAGCAAGATAAATGGCTGTAAACAGGAATTGCCGGTTTACCCCGTACATATCGCAAGGCTATAATCTGCGCCTCGGAGTTGGCTGGGCAATCGCTGCTTCGTCGTTGTGTCCCTCGGGACAGACGGGCGGAGGGGAGGAAAGTCCGGGCTTCATAGGGCAGGGTGCCAGGTAACGCCTGGGGGGCGTGAGCCCACGACCAGTGCAACAGAGAGCAGACCGCCGATGGCCCGCAAGGGATCAGGTAAGGGTGAAAGGGTGCGGTAAGAGCGCACCGCGCGACTGGCAACAGTTCGTGGCACGGTAAACTCCACCCGAAGCAAGACCAAATAGGCCCCTATTGGCGCGGCCCGCGTTGGGGGCGGGTAGGTTGCTTGAGCCAGCGAGCGATTGCTGGCCTAGAGGAATGATTGCTACCCGGGGCAACCCGGTACAGAACCCGGCTTACAGGCCGACTCCGACCTCATTCCGCGTGACTCATCACGCCAAAATCCCGGTGCCTAACGGCACCGGGATTTTTATTTTTTACGCCTAAATGCCCTACATAACGGCTTTCTGGAATTTGTAATAAAGTTCTAACCCTTCTTGGTCGCTATAGCTCGGCTGGACTGTCTGTATCTATCACACTGCTGGCCTGATGAGAGTCCCCGTAGCAGTAAGGCGAGATGAAATGGTTAAGGTAGATTTTTAATGTCATCAAGCAGCGCAATGCTCACACCTTCCCGGCTGCTCAATGCAGAGCGGGGCAGAACCCTACCTCATTATGAC
Source organism: Aeromonas finlandensis (assembly GCF_000764645.1). Classification (GTDB taxonomy): domain Bacteria; phylum Pseudomonadota; class Gammaproteobacteria; order Enterobacterales; family Aeromonadaceae; genus Aeromonas; species Aeromonas finlandensis. The sequence goes on along the minus strand of NZ_JRGK01000286.1, from coordinate 93,596 downwards.
CTGTTAGGCTGCGACCGGGTTAATCAAGCCCGCTTGAAGCAGGTTAACAGCCAGTTGAGTACATTTTTCCAGCAGGCTGCAAGTTGTATGGCGCAGCTATTCAACAGTGCTGACTGCGAACTGAACTATGGCGAGTTTGCTTCTTCCAGTTTGGCTGAGGTTGCCGAAAGCCATATCTGGGTAGAGGCGAGATCGCCACTGGAACCACAGGGTGCCGTCTATTTCTCGATCGCACCTCTGGTTATCTATCGCCTGGCAGTCCTCTTTTTTGGCGGCACTTTGCAGCAAAAAGAGGACCCCGTTCAGTCTGGCAAAGGGCTGAGCGATACCGAGCAACGATTGTTGTTACGGCTTTGCCAGTATCAGGTTGATATTTGGTCGGCCAGCCTCGGGTTGGGGGATTTGAAGTGGCAGTTGCATGTCGTGCCGCAGGATTCCCTGGCTGCAGGTCAACTGTGGACCACTGTCGCCACCTTGCAGGCCGGTCACTGTACCCATCAGTGGCAGATGTGGCTGCTTCCTCCCGAGGAGTCCATTTCTCCGGTGATTCATAGCTTGCCGGCAGGTCAGCTGGAGCAGGTTTTGGCCCATATCCCTGTGCGCTTGCGCGTAGTCATGGGACAGCTGCCCATGACGCTGGCCGATCTGGAGTGTCTCCAGGTGGGGGACGTGTTGTCACTGGACCTTCCTGAAGTGGTACCCGCATTGGTTGGCAGCCGTCCCTGCTTCAGTGGACGAATCGCAGAACACAAAGGCAGCCTGGTCTATCAGGTTGCGACGGTTGTAGAGGAGTAAATCGAATCATGAACGAACACAATATGAATGATCCGCTGGATCTGGATGGACTGGATCAACTGTTTGGTGACGACATCAGCATGCCCAGCGCGGCAGACTATATGGCTCCTACCAGTAGCAGCAAGCAGCGGGATCTCTCCTTTTTCCGCCAGATCCCAGTCAAGGTAACGCTGGAAGTGGCCAGCACCGAAGTCCCCCTCGGCGATTTGATGCGAGTGGAAGAGGGGGCTGTGATTGAGCTGGACAAGTTGGCGGGCGAACCGCTGGACGTACGGGTCAATGGTCGCCTGCTTGCCAAGGGGGAGGTCGTTGTCGTCAACGGTAAATATGGCCTGCGTCTGGTTGATGTGATTGATACCAATCTGCTGGGTGGCATGGACGACTGATGCGTTATCTGCTGCTGACGCTGCTGTTATTTTCGCTCCCCGGCTGGGGCGCGGACATGACCCTGTTCTCGGTTTCACCGGGTGCGGCGGGGGGAGAGGATTACAACATCAAGTTGCAGATCCTCTTCTTCATGACCCTGCTTGGTCTGCTTCCGACCCTGCTGTTGATGATGACCAGCTTTACCCGGATCATCATCGTACTGGCCATATTGAGGCAGGCCCTTGGCTTGCAGCAGAGCCCTCCCAACCGGGTGTTGATCGGCATCAGCCTGATCCTCACCATGGTGATCATGCGTCCGGTCTGGACGGATATGTACCAGAATGCATTTGTTCCTTATGACCAGGACAAGATAACCCTGTCAGAAGGGATTGCCCGGGCAGAAAAACCACTGCGAACCTTTATGTTGGCCCAGACCCGAGAGCCGGATCTGGAGCAGATGTTGCGCATTGCTGGTGAACCGACAACCGTCGCCAAGGAAGATGTTCCTTTTGGTGTGTTATTGCCGGCGTTTGTACTCAGTGAGTTGAATACCGCTTTTCAGATCGGTTTTATGCTGTTTATCCCCTTTCTGGTGATCGATCTGGTGGTCGCCAGCGTCTTGATGGCGATGGGGATGATGATGCTATCTCCCTTGATCATCTCGTTACCCTTCAAACTGATGGTGTTTGTGCTGGTAGATGGCTGGTCGATGACGGTAGGTACTCTGGCCGCCAGCTTCGGTGGAGGAGGCTGATATGACCCCGGAACAGAGCGTTGCCTTGGTCGGTGGTGCGGTCAATCTGGTGGTGACCATGGTCTCGGTGCTGATTGTGCCGGGCCTTATTGTGGGCTTGGTGGTCAGTATTTTTCAGGCCGCCACCCAGATCCAGGAGCAGACACTCAGCTTTCTCCCCCGTTTTATCGTGACCTTGATGACGCTGATCTTTACGGGTAACTGGCTGTTGTCGCAAATCACCACACTGTTTCAGGATCTCTTTTTAAAAATTCCCGGGCTGATCGGATGAATTCGCTGTTGTCCCTCAGTGCTGCCGACCTGACCGCCTGGTTGGGACAGTGGTGGTGGCCCTTTATCCGTATTGGTATGGCCTTTTGGGTGATGCCGGTGTTTGGGGATTCGCGGGTTCCTGCACAAGTCCGCCTGATGCTGGCCTTTATTATCAGCCTGCTGCTTGCTCCCATGATGAAAGATATGCCGGTAGTCGATCCCTTTAGTGCCGGGGCATTGATATTGGCCGTCGAGCAACTGATGTTCGGGTTGTTGTTTGGTCTTTGTGTGCAACTGCTCTATATGGTGATGACCACGGCAGGGCAGATCCTTTCCATGCAGATGGGGCTGGCGATGGCGGTGATGAATGATCCGGTCAATGGCGATTCCGCCCCCATCATTAGCCAGGTGATGATGGTGTTTTGTGCGTTGCTCTTTCTGGGTCTGAATGGCCACCTGGTGGTACTGGACATTCTGGTGCAGAGCCTGCGTAGCTGGCCGCCGGGCTCATCTCTGAACTTGCTCGATATGAACGGTGTTATTGGATTGTTTGGCTGGTCGATAGGGGCAGCACTGTTGCTGACGCTGCCTGCCGTTGTTGCCATGTTGATGGTTAACCTTACCTTTGGGGTAATGAACCGGACCGCCCCGTCGCTCAATATCTTCTCCCTTGGTTTTCCCATGACCCTGTTGCTGGGGTTGCTCACCATGGCGCTCTCTATCAGTGGTGTGCCCTCCCGTTATCTGGATCTGGTGACCCATGTTCTTGAACAACTACGAGCCTTGACCCCGGCATGAGTCAACACAGTGCGCAGGACAAAACCGAAGAGGCCTCCAGTCAGAAACGGCAGAAAGCGAGAGATGAGGGGCAGATAGCCCGTTCAAAAGAGCTCAGTTCTGCCGGTCTGTTACTGCTTGGTGGATTGGTGATGCAGTGGATGGTGCCAGGATTTGGTCAGTTTTTTGCCGAGTTGATGAAGCGTCCTTCGCGCTTTGACTGGCAAGGTGCCCGTGATCCGCAAATGATGCTCCACTGGCTGGGTGAAGCCCTGATAAACATGCTGTGGGTGCTGTTGCCCCTGTTCGGGTTTCTGGCCCTGATACTGGTGTTGCTCAGCATTGTGCCTGGTGGAATGGCGCTGACCTGGAAAAAGCTGCTGCCCAGTGGCGAGAAGATGAACCCTCTGAAGGGACTCGGTCGCATGTTCTCCAAGAGTAGCCTGATGGAGTTGCTGAAATCACTGCTCAAAGTGGTGCTGATTGGCGGCACGCTGGCGTTGTTGTTGGATCATCAGTGGCCCGTCTTGCTGATGATGAACCGGATGCCACCTCAGGCGGCCCTCGAACAGGCGCTACGGATCCTCTCCCAGGCATTCATCCTGCTGGGGAGCGTGCAGATGCTGATTGCCGTCCTTGATGTGCCTTATCAGCGTTGGTCGCTCAACAAGCAGCTCAGAATGACCAAGCAGGAGGTCAAGGATGAGCACAAGAACAGCGAAGGTCGTCCCGAGATCAAGGCCAGGATCCGCCAGGTTCAGGGGATGTTGGCTCGGGCTCGCATCGAACTGCGGGTGCCGCAGGCCGATGTGATCATCGTGAACCCGACCCATTATGCGGTGGCCATAAAATATGATGCGGCCCGTGCCAATGCCCCCTTTGTCATTGCCAAGGGGGTCGACAGCATGGCCGAACGGATCCGTCAGGTTGCCAAGCAGCATGACAAGATGGTGATGAGCTTGCCTGAATTGACGCGAGCCATCTATCACTCGACCAAGGTGGATCAGGAAGTTCCCGCAGGGCTGTACACGGCGGTAGCCTATGTATTGAACCATGTATTGCAGTTAAGGGCGTATGAGGCAGGGCAGGGGAGGAAACCAACCCCTCTTGCTCCGTTATATGTCCCGCCCGAGTTACGTCAACCTGAGAGGTAAGTTGTGAACTGGCGTGTATTAACCCAATCCTATACCGCAATTCCGCTGATGTTATTGGCCATTCTGGCCATGATGATCCTGCCTCTGCCCGGTTGGCTGCTGGATGCGCTATTTACCTTCAACATCGTGTTGGCGGTGCTGGTATTGCTGGTATCCGTCTCGGCCCGCAGACCGCTCGATTTTTCCGTATTCCCTACCGTGTTGCTGGTCGCAACCTTGATGCGTTTGTCGCTGAACGTGGCCTCGACCCGAGTGGTGTTGTTGCATGGTCACGAAGGGCATGAAGCGGCCGGTAAGGTGATTCAGGCATTCGGTGAGGTGGTGATCGGTGGCAACTATGTCGTCGGTCTGGTGGTCTTCGTGATCCTGATGGTCATCAACTTTGTGGTGATCACCAAGGGTGGTGAACGCATTTCGGAAGTATCCGCCCGCTTCACCCTGGATGCCATGCCTGGCAAACAGATGGCCATCGATGCCGATTTGAATGCCGGCACCATGGATCAACATCAAGCCCGTGCCCGTCGTGAGGAGATCGCGCGAGAAGCGGACTTCTATGGCGCGATGGACGGCGCCTCCAAGTTCGTTCGTGGTGATGCCATCGCGGGCCTGTTGGTGCTGATCATCAACCTGGTGGGTGGTTTGGCCATTGGTATCTTCCAGCATGCCTTGCCCGTCGCCGAAGCATTCCAGCGCTATGCCCTGCTGACCATTGGTGATGGTCTGGTTGCCCAGATCCCGTCCCTGCTGATGTCGACAGCTGCCGCTATCATCGTGACTCGGGTCAGTGATGAGGGGGAGATGGCGGATCAGGTTGGCCAGCAGATCCTGGCATCACCTCGTGTCATCTATACCTCGGCAGCCATCATGCTGATCCTGGGTCTGGTACCCGGCATGCCGATGTTGGCGTTCCTCAGTTTCGCTGCCGTGCTGGCCTGGACCGGTTGGAGTGTCAGTAAGCGAGCAGTGAATGCGCCGGATCTGGATGCTGCACAAGAGCTGACTCGCCAAATGATTCAGCCTGAACCGCAGGGTCTGGAGTGGCAGGACTTGCCGCCGGTAGACACGGTCGCCATTGAGCTGGGTTATCGTCTGGTACCACTGGCTGAAGCGGATAAAGGTGCAGAATTGCTTGCCCGGGTACGGGGGATCCGCAAAACCCTCTCTGAGCAGTATGGTTTTCTGCTGCCCGAGATCCGGGTGCGCGACAATCTGCAGTTACAGCCGGATCAGTACCGGATCAAGTTGTCCGGGGTTGCTTTGGCCATGGGGAATGTGGATTGTCAGCGTTTGATGGCGATCAGCAGTGGTGAAACCTATGGGGTACTGGATGGCGAGTTGACCCAGGATCCCGCCTACGGCATGAGTGCGGTCTGGATTTCCCCCGAGCACAAGGCCAAAGCGCTGAACCTCGGCTATTCGGTGGTGGACTCGGCCACCGTGATTGCCACTCACGCCAGCAAGTTGTTGCGTGAACAACTTGATGCCCTATTTGGTCATGATGAGGTTGGCAAGCTGGGCCAATATCTGGCCAGTCAGTCGCCTCGACTTGCTGAAGAGCTCAATCTGGCATTGACCCAGATCCAGCAATTGAGAGTTTTTCGCCAATTGCTCAAGGATCAGGTCAGTCTGACGGATATACGTACCATTGCAACGACGCTGCTGGATGCGAGCGAGTTGACCAAAGATCCGGTATTGCTGGCATCCGATATCCGCTGTGCCTTGAAGCGACAGATTGTCCGGCAGGCGATTGGCAATCGCGATGTGTTAGCCACATTTACGCTGGATGATCGACTCGAGCAGACGCTATTGGCCGCGATGAATCAGTCGCAGCAGCAAGGAAAGATCCAGCTGGATAGCTTCCCTGTCGATCCGCAACTGCTGGCTCAATTGCAGCAGAATATGCCGCTGGTGAAGGAACAGTTGCAGCAGATGGGTAATGCACCGGTTCTGGTCGTCATGCCGCAGCTAAGGCCGTTGATGGCTCGTTATGCTCGATCATTTGCAAAGGGTCTCAAAGTTCTCTCATATAATGAAATTCCCGAAGAGTTACGGGTGGAGGTGATTGGTACACTCGGTTAATTACTGTGAATATATATCCTGAATGGAAGTGTTTTTTCCGCACTTCCGCTTGAATTGCCGAATAGATATTATATGATGTGACTATTATTGACGCAGTGTTAAGTCAATAATATTGTTTATAACAATGAGTGTGTATTCAACGACCAATTGTAAAATTTGGTCGTGCCGTCCAGAGATGGACTATCACATGATAATGGCAAACTGAACTGAAAAGTCAGGACGCAAAGCCTCCGGTCTAAAAGCGGGAAAGCTAATGATAGCGGGGTTACCAAGGTGTATTTAGACATATCCTTGTTACAACATCGATATAGGATCGCACTGTTGATTCAGTGCGATCTTGTATAGCGTTCATGATTCTGACTCTTCACATTGATCGATTGATTGTTTTATCCACAGTCGCAGGTGTCAGATTCCTATGTTTTCTGGATTACCTATAAATACAACTCACGGGTTGTGTAGTCATAGTATTACTCCACATATATTATTGATGCAGCCTACGACGGCTGATGATAATAATATCAAAACCATTCTATCGGAAGAGGGCTATTATGTATCCAGTGTGAATTCAGTCAAACAATCAAGGAATATTATTGCAGGCAATAATATAAATTTGATTTTGCTTGATATGGATTCAATGACTGAGCTTGGGCCACGTATTTTACGTGAGTTTGATGGGCTCGATTGTGTCATTATGGTCAATGAGCATCAGGCCGAGATTGCTGCGGAGGCGATGTGTGCCGGCGCCATCGACTATATTGTTAAACCTTTCGGCCAGCAGCAACTGCTGGATACGGTGCGTGGTGCCTTGCGCCTTCGTCAGGCGATCCCCAATTTGATCGCCGTTTCTCCCATGAGTCTGCAGGTGTTGCAGTTGGCTCGACGAGCGGCTAAAACGTCTGCCACCATTCTCATTGGTGGGGAATCCGGTACCGGTAAAGAGCGGTTGGCACGTTATATTCATGACATGTCAGCCAGGGCAGAAAAGCCATTTGTGGCTATTAACTGTGCAGCTATTCCAGAAGCCATGCTGGAGTCGATTCTTTTTGGCCACAATAAAGGCGCCTTTACCGGAGCTGCCTCCGCCCAACCGGGCAAGTTTGAATTGGCACAGGGGGGAACCCTGTTGCTGGATGAAATATCTGAGCTCCCTTTGAACCTTCAAGCAAAATTATTAAGGGTTTTGCAGGAGAAAGAAGTTGAGCGCCTTGGCAGTAATCAAACTATTTTTCTAGATGTCAGAATCATTGCTGCCAGTAATAAAGATCTGCGCAGATTGGTCGCTGATGGCCTATTTAGGGAAGATCTTTTCTATCGTCTCGATGTATTACCAGTGAGCTGGCCAGCCCTGCGTGAACGGCCTGACGATATCATTCCCCTGGCCACCTACTTTATTGAGCGCTATGCATCCCAGCCGGGTTATCGCCTGAGTGAGCGTGCCTGTCAGTTATTGTTGTCGTATGAGTGGCCAGGAAATGTGCGAGAACTTGATAATGTCATTCAACGCTCATTAATTATGGCGCGTGGTTTGCATATTCAAGCCGTCGATTTGATGTTACCGCATTGTATCATTGAGCCAGAAACTGTGACATTAGACGCATGGCATGTTCCTGAGGGGTTAAGTGAAACCCGTCGGAATGCCGAATTCCAATTTGTATTAGAGACCTTGCGCCGCTTTCGTGGCCATCGTACCCGTACAGCCGATGCTTTGGGCATGACGACCCGAGCATTGCGTTACAAGCTTGCGGCGATGCGTGAGAACGGCATTGACATTGAACAGCAGATTCAAGCATAGGGACAATATAGTGAAGATTCAAATGATGCCATCTCAGGTGGCGCTACTGCAACAGATGCAGGAGATGCAACGTGTCGCCAGTCAGACTCCTTCTATCGAATCCAATAGCGATGTATCGGAAGCATCGTTTTCAGATGCCATGCACGATGTGGTCGGGCGCGTAAATGAACAGCAGAATATTGCCTCAAAAATGATGGCATCCGTCGATGCCGGGCAGAGTGACGATCTGGTGGGCGCCATGGTGGCGAGTCAGAAAGCGGGCCTGAGTTTTTCAGCCTTGATGCAGGTGCGCAACAAGCTGATGACCGGTTTTGACGACATCATGCGCATGCCGCTCTGAGGTAACTGATGACTGAACTTGTAACATCCCATCAGGGGACTGCCTCCGATTCGCTCAAGATCAAATTTCAGGAGGGGCTGCGCAACTGGCGCACTCTGTCCCGTGACAACAAATCGATCCTGACGATTGCTCTATTGGCGGCGATTGTCGCTGGCACCATTGTGGTGATCCTGTGGACCTCTAGCAAAAACTATGTCCCCTTGTATGGCAAGCAGGAGCTATACGATACCGCCAACATCATGGAGTTGCTGGAGAAGGAGCAGGTGCCTTTCCGTTTGGAAAAGAGCACCGGTCAGGTGTTGGTGCCAGAGAGTCAGCTGGCTCATGTGCGAATGGCGCTGGCCGCACGAGGTGTGCGTGCCGCCATGCCATCCGGCCTGGAAGGTCTGGACAACGTAACCGGCTTGGGCACCAGCGAATTTATGGAAGGGGCACGTTATCGCCATGCCCTGGAAGGTGAATTGGCCAGAACGATCATCGCGCTGGATGCGGTGCGCAGTGCCCGCGTCCATTTGGCTATCCCGAAACGCACCTTGTTTGTGGGGCGCGATGAGGAGAAACCCAGTGCGTCAGTGATGCTCGACCTGCAACCGGGCCAATCCATCGAGACAGGCCAGGTCGAGGCGATCGCCAATCTGGTCGCGGGCAGCATTTCGGGGATGAAGCCCGGTGCCGTCACTGTGGTGGATCAAGCCGGTCAGCTGCTGAGCGCCGAATTGGGTGACAAGGCAGGCTTTGGCAAGCAGAGCGTCCAGCAGATGGAGTATGTCCGCAAGCTGGAGCAATACATCCGCCAGCGTGCCAACGACATGCTCTACCCCATGCTGGGCAGTCCCAATTTCAAGGTGCAGATTGCGGCAGACGTTAACTTCAACGCCGTTGAAGAGACCCAGCAGCAGCTTGATCCGCAGGGTGTGGTGACTAGTGAGTCAAACAAATCGGACAAGACGGTCGATGCGTTGGCGATGGGGATCCCAGGTGCGCTCTCCAACCGTCCGCCCGAGACGGCGCCAACGGATGAAAAGGCCGGTACAGCCAAAGGTAACGAAGTCTCACAACACAATGACACTCGCACCGAGCGTCAGGAGGCCAGCAAGCAATACGAAAACAGTCGCACCATAGTGCACACCCGTTACCAACAGGGACGTTTGGAGCGAATTAACGTGTCCATTCTGCTGAACCAGCAGATAGCGCCCAAAGGTGGCTGGAGTGCCGAGCAACTGGCACAGATCCGTCAGATGGTGGAGCGTGCGGTCGGTTTCGACGAGACGCGCGGGGATCAGCTCAGTCTGCAGGCCTTTGATTTCAATGGCGCGGTACCGGTAGTTGCACCCGAATCCGGCTGGTGGGAAAGCACGTACTGGCAAGACTCCTTGCGTTATCTGGTCGGCGGTTTGCTTGGCCTGACGCTGGTCTTCTTCGGTATTCGTCCGTTGGTGAAACATTTGGTCCGTACCCAGCAACAGCCGGATATGGAAGTCAATGAGGCGGATGAAGAGCTGGAGCCGACGGTTGGGTTGTCCATTCGTAGTGACGATGACACTCATCTGGCTGCAGCACTGTCAAATGGCCTGATCCGGGCGGATAACAGGGCAGAGCCACAGTTCTCTTCGCTGGATATGGCATCACTGCCAGAGCCGGGATCTGAACTGGAGGTGCAACTCAAGCATTTGCAGTTGCTGGTTGAAAAAGATACCGCCCGGGTGGCGGAGGTTGTCAGAGCGTGGGTGAGCAGCAATGAACAGCGTTAACATGAATCAGAGTGCCGTCGATATCGAGATCGACAACCTTGAAAAGGCCGCCATTTTGCTGCTGAGCATGGGGACCGAGTCTGCTGCCAAGGTGATGCAAAAGCTCTCCCGCGACGAGGTGCAGCGGTTGATCTCCCAGATGGCTGTCCTCTCGGGGGTCAGTGCGATCGAGGCGAAATGGACGTTGCAACAGTTTTTCAATCAATACCGCGAGCAGAGCGGGATTGGCAGTGCTTCGCGGGAGTATCTGGAACAGACGCTGGATCTTGCGTTGGGTCAACGGCTCTCCCGCAGTCTGCTCGACAGCCTGTATGGCGATGTGATGAGCCAGGATATCCAGCGTTTGCAATGGGTCCCTGCCGATGTATTGGCCCGCTTCTTCCGCAATGAGCATCCCCAGATGCAGGCTGTGCTGCTGGCATTTTTGCCTCCCCAGACGGCGTCTGCCGTGCTTGATGCGTTGCCCGGTTCGGTGCATGACGATCTGTTGGTGCGCGTCGCTGGCCTCAGCAGTGTCAGTGAACATGTGCTGGGAGAGCTCAGGTTGACACTGGAGCGTTGTCTCGCCTATGTGGCGGATCAATCAGGTGCCAAGGTGGACGGGGTGCGACAGGTGGCCGATATCCTCAACCGCTATCAGGGTGACAAAGAGCAGATGCTTTCACTGCTGCGCGAACACGATGATGAGGTCGCGCAGAAGATAGAGAAGAATATGTTCGACTTCATGGCGCTGCGTCGTCAGCCCGACGAGACCCTGCGGCGGCTGGTGCAGGAGCTGCCAGGCGAACTGCTGGCGTTGGCCCTCAAGAACACCGACACCAGTTTCCGCAAAGTTATTATGGGCGCCATGCCAAAGCGGATGGCTCAGGCTCTGGACGAACAGATCCAGGACAAGGGCAGCGTCTCTTTACGCAAGGTCGAGCAGGCGCGAGAAGAGGTCATGCAACTGGTGCGCGAAATGGTGCAGCAGGGCGAGATCGAGTTCCAGTTGTTCGAAGAGCCCACCGTCAGCTAACAGGAGGCACGTATGAGTCACAATGTGCGTAAATTGGTGCCTGGCGTGCCCCGACTATACCGTTTCCCTGCTCTGGGTCAGAGTGGGGAAGAGGCCCAGAGTCAGCAGGAACAGTTTGAATATGGTTACCAGCAGGGACTGGAGCAGGGACATGATGAAGGCTATCAGTCCGGTTATCAGCAGGGATTGAGCAGCGGTCTGCAGGAGGGGGAGAGTACCGGATTGCAGCAGGGACAAACCCGCGGTTTTGCTCAGGGTCTTGCGGAGGGGCGAGCAGCCTTTGAGCAGGCGATGGCACCGTTTGCCAAGCTGCAGGCGCAGTGGGAATCGCTGAGTCGGGCCCGGATGGTTCAGCAGAAGGAGTTGCTGGCCCAACTGGTGGCGCAGGTGGCCAAACGGGTCATCATGGCGGAGTTCACCCTTAACCCACAGCAAGTGTTGCATCAGGTCGAGCAGGCACTGGCCACTCTGCCTGCCGAATCGGAAGCGTTGGTTATCTACCTCAACGAAGAGGACAAGCAACGGCTTGCCGAGCAGGGGGTCACTCGCTGTGAAGGGTGGCCATTGCAAGTTGATGCTGCGCTCGGGGTGGGCGATGCCCGCATCGAAACCAGTGCGGCAGTGGTCGAGGTGAATACCAGCGCCCGCTTGGCAACCTGTATCGAACAGCTCAACAGTTCACTGGAAGTGCTACAAGATGCATGATGCCCTGCAGCAGGCACTGACCAGTGCGCTGGACAATCTGGATGAGTTGCCCGCGTTTCGTCGTTATGGCAGGTTGGTGCGAGTGACCGGCCTGACCCTGGAGGTTGTCGGTTGCCAGCTGGTGATGGGGCAACGTTGCCGTGTCAGCACGGCAGGTGGCGCCCCCCTGCTGGCCGAGGTAGTCGGTTTTAACCGGGATATCTCTTACCTGATGCCGCTGCAGCCGATGAGCGGACTCTATGCTGGCGCACAGGTTGAACCGATCGATGGTGAAGAGACGGTTCGGATCGGCCCCCATCTTTTGGGGCGGGTGCTCGATGGGTTGCTGCAGCCGCTCGACGGGCGGCCGTTACCGGAGGCCGGTGACAGCGTGCCTCTGTTTGCGCTTCCGCCAAATCCCCTGTTGCGAACCCCGGTACGTGAGCCACTGGATGTGGGTATCCGCGCCATCAATGGTCTGCTGACGGTCGGCAAGGGTCAGCGTTTGGGCCTGTTTGCTGGCTCGGGTGTCGGCAAGAGTATGTTGCTCGGCATGATGACCCGTAATACCGCCGCCCAGATTGTGGTGGTGGGTCTGATTGGTGAGCGGGGCCGTGAGGTGCGCGAATTCATCGAACACAGTCTGGGTGCCGAAGGTCTGGCTCGCGCCGTGGTCATTGCGGCGCCTGCCGATCAATCGCCGCTGATGCGATTACGAGCCGCCCAGCTATGCCACCGGATTGCCGAGTATTTCCGTGAGCAGGGGCAGGATGTGCTGTTGCTGATGGATTCCCTGACCCGTTATGCCCAGGCACAGCGTGAAATTGCGCTTGCCATCGGTGAGCCCCCGGCGACCAGGGGCTATCCGCCCTCGGTATTCAGCATGCTGACCCAGCTGGTGGAACGTGCCGGTAACGGCACACATCCGGATGGCAGCCTGAGTGCCTTTTATACCGTGCTGGCGGAAGGGGATGATCAGCAGGATCCGGTGGTCGATGCGGCGCGCGCCATTCTCGATGGTCATATCGTATTGACCCGCCGTCTGGCGGAAGAGGGGCACTATCCCGCTATCGATATCGGAGCCTCGGTGAGTCGGGTCATGCCACAGGTCGTGCCTGCCGAATGGCAACAGTTGGCGGTGACGTTGCGCCAGTTGTGGGGGCGCTACCAGCAGGTACGGGAGTTGTTGCCGCTGGGGGGTTATCAGCCGGGGGCTGACCCGCAGATGGATGAAGCTGTTCAGCGTTATCCGGGGATTGCTGCGTTCTTGCAGCAGGGGTTGCATGAAGAGATGGCCTTTGAACAGGTAATGGTCGGTCTCAAGCAGGTGCTGGGGCAGGGGTAAGGATTCGTTATGCTGAAGTCTTATCTGGGGTTGCAACAGGAAGCGCTTGAGAGTCTTGGCTCGGAGCGTCAGCGCTTGCGGGAGCTGGCGTTGCGGGAAGAGCAACGCGCGCAAAAATTGCAGGATGTCATCGCCTCGCTGCGGCCCGGTTCCGACCAGTTTCATCCGTTGCTATGGCAGAACAAGCAAAAGATGGATGGCCAGTTGCGCCGTTTGCTCTCCCATCAGGTGCAGCAATCGGCGTTGGCCAGACTGGACCTTGAGCGCCATGAAGGGGAGCTGGTCCGGCAGTTTGGACGGGTCAAGGGGTTGGAACTCTTGCTGGCCAGACGTGATGGTCTGGCTCGTCAACTGCAGGAACGGCGGGATCAGCGACAGATGGACGAGCTGGCCAGCTTGCGCCACTTGACCAGCAGAGAGTAAGGGGATGGTGAGGGTTAATCCGTGATGCTGTTCGGGTCGCGATAACCCGAATCTTGTCCCAGCAGTGAGTGAATGGTCTCTATCTGGCCAGCCAGCAGGCGACCATTGAACTCATTCTGGCGCAGACACTGGTGCAGCAGCTGTTCAAGCTGTTGCCACTGGTTGGCCACGGTGGTGCGCAGGGGGAGTGGCAACTTGGCAATCAGGGTTGCCATCCCCTTCTCATCGGGTTTGAGTCCCAATGCCTGCAGTTGATGGCAACGCAATTTTGCCTGTTGTGTCACCTTGGCCATCAGCGCGGTCTGCTGTTCGTTATGGACTTGCAGACCATCGACATCATGGCTGGCCAGCAGCGCATGCTGGCGAAGCAGCAATGCGGTGAGCTCTGTATAGTGACTGTTATCCTGCTGGATACCGAGGAGCAATGCCTTGACGGTGGCTTTGGCACCCCCACTCATCGGCGATGCGTATCCAGAATGGCTTGGCCCAGCGCATCCAGATCGATCGCCAGCGAGCCTTCGCGGATGGCTTTGCGGATCTCGTTGACCTTGTCCATGTCGACATCCGGGGTCACTGCCAGCTGGCTGCGCGCTTTGGCAACTGACTGGGCCGTGCCGCTGATCAAGGCATCAGCTTGCGGTGCCGGCTTGGCGGTTTGCTTGGTCGCCGCGTCCTGCTTGCGACCTGGCTGGTTCTGGATATAGAGAGAGTCAGTACGGGTAATTTTCATAACGTTTATTCCTGATGGTCTACTTATATGACAAGCGACCCAAGATTTGGTCAACTTGAATCATATTGCGGTCCGTGCTCAAAAACGGGTTTCAACTTCCCCGGTATCAATCACCCATGCCTGAATCTGTTTGCCAGAGCTAAGATTTTTAACTCTGATCCCGTCACCTATTCCACCATTTTCGAGTGCTTCACCCCGGGTCGTCGCGGAGAACTCACCTTCCCCGGCGCGGATAAGCACACCCTCCCCCTGTTTGACCGACCAGCTCTTCTGCAAATCAAGCTCACCGATGAGCTGTCCAGTTCTCAGATGCCGATTGCTTTTATGTCCCCGCAGGGATCGATTGCTCGGGATGAATCCGCGTTGTATGCGGCTGACATCCACCTCTTTTTCTATCAGGTCGCTGGCGCCGATGGCGTGGCCCTTCGCGATATCTCGTGCGGCAACCCAGACCGGCAATAGCAATGACACTTCAACCCGCCCCCGCACCTGCCAGGCGGGATCTGCGCACTCGATGAGATAGGGACGGCGTCCCCAGGGTTGTCGATATTGGCCACCAGCCTGTAGCGAGAGGTTGCTTGACGCACAGGGGGGGAGGTGGTCGGCCGCAGGGGCAAGCCAGACGCGAAACTCGCCGGTTGTCGCAGGCCATCCCTGTTGCTGCATGTAGTCATCAAGACTCTGGCGGGCATCCTGTTCCAGCAACTGTTCCAGTATGGCGCTGGGTGCTTGTGGCGTGCCATGAGCCAGCCCACCTGATAGCAACCAAAGCGCACCGGCCAATTTCCACACAGGAAGTCGTACTTCCTCACTCCTCGCTGTTTTGAGGGGAGTGATGTGTTGTAACTGTTTGAAATTAGGCATTTTCATGATTGGCATGAGTCTTGATAAGGAACATCTCGGTCTGAGTGATAGATAAAGGATGAAGCATGAGTATCTCATTTGACAGCGCCCTCGGGGTACACCCTTATGCCCTGGATGTCAGGGCTGAACGGGCACGTATTCTGGCGGGAAATCTGGCTAACGTGGATACACCGGGCTATTTGGCCCGGGACGTCGATTATAAGACGATTCTGGGGCGTGTCGCGCAGCAAGTTGCCGCCGGGGACGAGAGTCAGGCCATCAGCCAGGGAGCTATGCGTGATGATATACGTCACCCCCTGTATCGCATTCCTTATCAGGTATCCATGGATGGCAACACGGCTGAGCTGGGTGTAGAGCAGGGCAAGTTTGCCAACAATGCCACTGATTTCCAGACCAGCCTCACCTTCCTCAATATGAAACTTACCGGGATCGCCAAGGCGATCGAGGGCCGTTAATCATGTCGTTTAACAAGATTTATGACATCGCGGGCAGCGCAATGCGAGCCCAGACAGTGCGGCTGGATACAGTTGCTTCCAACCTGGCCAACGTGGATAGCGCTGCCGCCAGTGAAGATGCCGCTTTCCGTGCCATCAAGCCGGTCTTTTCCACCCTCTATCAGAATATTCAGGATGCCGATGGCCTCGGAGCTGCATCGGTACAAGTCGCAGGCATCGTGCAGTCCGATCGCCAGGTCGAGAAACGGCTGGAGCCGACCAACCCGATGGCCGATCAGGATGGCTTTGTCTACTACTCCAACGTCAATGCGGTGGAAGAGATGGCTGACATGATGAGTGCTTCCCGCGGTTTTGAGACCTCGGTGGAAGTGATCAACCGGATCAACAGCATGCAGCAAGGTTTGTTGCGCCTTGGTCAGGGGGTCTAAGTCATGAGTTTGCCGCAGATCAGCAGCCTGGATACGGCTCGTGGAACCGCTCAGGCAGCTACTGATCCCAGGATCGCCAGCAATGACAAGGGGGCGACTCAGGGGGCGGAGGGCAACCAGAATGGTGGCATGCAGTTGCGCAATGAATTCCTGCAGATGATGGTGGCGCAGATCCAGAACCAGGATCCCACCAACCCTCTTGATGGCGCCCAATACGTGGCCCAGCTTGCCCAGTTCAGCATGGTGGAAGGGGTAGAGGGGCTGAAAAAGATTCAGCTCCAGACCAACAACAAGATGGACACCCAGCAGGTGTTGCAGAGTACCGCACTGGTTGACAAAGAGGTCATGGTGCCGAGCAAAACCCTCACGCAGCAGCAAGAGCAGAAAATCCGCGGTCAAATCGAGCTGCAAGGTGTGGCGGAGCAGGTTGATCTCAAGGTGTATGACCAGCATGGCGTGCTGGTGGCCAGCCAGAGCTGGGGGGAAAGCCAGGGGGAATCGCTGGATTATGAGCTGCCCCCCCTTCCTGCCGGGGAATACAGCTTCGAGGTCAAGGCGTCGACAGGCAAGACCCCGGTGGCGACCAAAAATTATGTAGCGAGCAAGGTGGAACGTGTGGCCCTGCCCGGTACGGGTGAAATCATGCTGCAGGTTGCTGGCGTGGGCGATGTCCCGCTGTTCAGTGCAATCCAGTTCGGCAAATCAGTGTAAATCAGAGAGGAGCGACACTGTGTCTTTCAATATCGGATTGAGCGGCCTGCGCGCCGTAAACCAGGAATTGAGCGTTATCAGTAACAACGTGGCCAACGCCAGCACCGCAGGCTTCAAATCCAGCCGCGCCGAATTTGCTGCAATTTATGGTGGTGGTCAGGCAGGCGGGGTGGAGATGAACAACATCTCCCAGAATTTTGATCGCAACGGGGACATGATGCGCACCGGGCGCGGGCTGGATCTGGCGATTTCAGGCAGCGGTTTCTTTGTGCTGAAAGATGGCAGCGGCCAGACCTCCTATACCCGTGCAGGTATGTTCCAGCGTGATAACGCCAACTACCTGACCACTTCGGGCGGTACACGGCTGCAGGGTTACACCACCAATGATGCAGGCAAGCTGCAGTCCGGTGTGGTTGGCGATATCCAGATCAAGGCGGGGAGCCTGCCAGCAAAAGCATCCGACAAGCTGGAGTTTGTCGCCAACCTTAAAGCTGATGCCAGCGTCATCCCCCCGGCCTCGACGTTTGATGCGAACAAGCCGGATACCTTCAGCTATTCACAGTCCAGCAAGGTCTACGACTCACTCGGGACTGAACATACCGTTTCCCAGTATTTTGTGAAAAAAGGGGCCAACACCTGGGGGGTTCACTACAGCTTTAATGGCACGGATGTGACACCCGCAGGCGGTGTCGAAATGAAGTTCACCCCTAATGGCCAACTGGATAGCGCAGGCTCCACGATTCCGGCGACATTGGCTCTGACGCCTGCTGGCGCCTCTCCGATTGCGTTGCAACTGGATATGAGCCAGGTCAGCCAGTACGCCGCCGATTTCAATGCGACTCGCAACCAGTCCAACGGTTATACCGCAGGCGATTTGACTGGTGCCCGTGTTGATGCTGATGGCGGTGTCTATGCCACTTTCACCAATGGTCAGAGTCTGTTGCAGGGGCAGGTGGTCATGGCCAACTTTGCCAACCCCAATGGTTTGCTGCAGGCCAACAACACAACCTGGCAGCAATCCTTCAGCTCCGGCCAGCCGGTACTGGGCGCGCCGGGGACGGGCACCATGGGCAAGCTGACCGCGGGGGCTTACGAGAGTTCCAACGTTGACCTGACCGGTGAGCTGGTGAGCCTGATGACCTCCCAACGCAACTATCAGGCCAATGCCAAGACCATCAGCTCGGCCGACAAGATGACCCAGGTTCTGTTCAACTCCTTCTAAGGGTAACCCGTGGAAAAGCTTATCTACACCGCAATGTCCGGGGCGCAGCATACCCTGATGGCCCAGCAGATTCGGGCGAATAACCTGGCCAACGTCAATACCACCGGATTTCGGGCTGATTTTGAGCGGGTCTCTGCTTACGCCCTCCGCGGGGATGGTTATCAGAGCCGGGTGATGGCCAAGGAGGAGATGGCGGGCACCAACTTCAAGGCGGGCCCCCTGATGCAGACCGGCCGCAAGCTGGATGTAGCAATCCGTGGCGAAGGCTTTCTGACCGTGCAGACTGCGGATGGCAAAGAGGCCTATACCCGAGCGGGGAACCTGGAGGCCGATGCCGACGGGCTGCTGACCCTCAATGGTCGGCCGGTGCTGGGGGAAGGTGGCGAGCTGGTGTTGCCTGCTTATCGTGACATCAGTTTTGGGAAGGATGGCACCCTGAGCATTACCCCTCCCGGTGGTGGTGCTCGTCTGGAGGTTGGCCGCCTGAAACTGGTTAATCCGGAGCCGGCCGAGCTGGTCAAAGGCCAGGATGGCCTGTTCCGGAAGCGTCAGGGTGGTGATGCCGAGGCGAGTGAACAGGTGGTGATGGCCTCCGGATTTCTGGAGGGGGCCAACGTCAATGCGGTTGATGAACTGGTCAGCAGCATGTCATTGAGCCGCAATTTCGAATTGCAGGTCAAGCTGATGAAAGCCGCTGATGATCAGGCTCGCCAGGGTGCCAAGCTGATCTCCGGTCAGGCTTGATATTGAAGGCATCGGGCAGATGTCCGGTGCCTGTCCTCTCCCTTGGGGATGAGGCTTGATAAACGAAGATGGAACAAAACAATGCACGCAGCTTTATGGGTCAGTAAAACAGGTCTGTCGGCACAAGATGCCAAGATGGCCAGCATTTCCAACAACTTGGCTAACGTCAACACGGTCGGCTTCAAGCGTGATCGGGTGGCGTTTGAAGATCTCTTCTATCAGGTGCAGCGCCAGCCGGGCGCCCAGCAGGATCAGCAGAACCTGGCGCCGATCGGCATTCAGATGGGTAATGGTGTGCGGGTGGTGGGAACCCAAAAGGTCTTCACTTCCGGTCAATTCCAGAACACCAACCAGGAACTGGATATGGCGGTGGTCGGTGCCGGTTTCTTCGGTGTCGAACGTCCGGACGGTGAGACTGCCTACACCCGTAATGGCCAATGGCACCGCAATGCCGAGGGGCAGATGGTGAACGCCGATGGTTTGCCCATGGTCCCGCAGATCCAGATCCCGGATAACGCCACCAAGATCTCTATCGGTACCGATGGCACGGTCAGTGCCTCTCTGCCGGGGCAACAGGAGAACGTAGAGTTGGGTCGCATTACCCTGACCAACTTTGCCAACCCGGCCGGTCTCGAAGCGCTCGGTGGCAACCTTTACCGCGCCACCGGTGCGTCCGGTGAAGCGATTGAGGGGGTGCCGGGAGAAGAGGCGATGGGGGCCATCAAGCAATTCACGCTGGAGAGCTCCAACGTCAATGTGGTCGAGGAGATGGTGGACATGATCACCACCCAGCGGGCGTACGAGATGAATGCCAAGGTCGTCTCTGCCGCGGATCAGATGCTCAAGTTTGTCACTCAGGCTCTGTGATGATGAAGTCGATGTTGCGTTATATCTGGTTGGTACTGCTGCTGGGCGGCTGTGCCACCTATGAGCTGCAAGTTCCCGAGCCTGGCGATGAGAAGTGGGCGCCATCACGTCCCAAGGTGACTGCGACCACCCAGGGGGAAGATGGCGGCCTCTATCGGGGTAGCTACATGATGACCCTGTTTCAGGATCGGCGTGCCTATCGTATTGGCGACATTCTGACTGTGGTGCTCGAAGAGCGCACCCAGTCGAGCAAGAAAGCCAATACCAGCATGAGCAAGAACAGCAGCATGAGTGTGCCCGCCCCTTCCATTGGCGGCAAACTGCGCCCCGATTGGGGCGCAAGCCTCAGTGCCGATCGGGATTTTGATGGAGGGGCGACCTCCAGTCAGCAGAATACCCTGGCGGGTTCCATTACTGTGACAGTGGCGGAGGTGATGCCCAACGGCGTGTTGGCGATCCGCGGCGAGAAATGGATCCGCCTCAATCAGGGGGATGAATACATTCGTCTGGGGGGGATGGTGCGGGTTGACGATATCGACCAGAGCAACCGCATCTCGTCTCAGCGTATCGCCGATGCCCGTATTACCTATGCCGGTCGCGGTGCCCTTGCCGACAGCAACCAGATGGGGTGGCTGGGCCGCTTCTTTAGCTCGGCATTTGCGCCATTTTGAGGATTCACATGAACAGATGGTTTATCACCCTGCTTTGCCTTTGCCTGCCCTGGTTTAGCCAGGCTGCGGCACCGGCCAAGCGAGCCCTGCTGGATATTGCCGATGTGCAGGGACTGAGAACCAACCAGTTGGTCGGTTATGGTCTGGTGGTCGGTCTCTCCGGTACGGGGGACAAGAGCCAGGTCAAATTTACCGGTCAATCCATGGCCAACATGCTCAAGCAGTTCGGTGTGCAGTTGCCCGACGATCTCGATCCCAAGCTCAAGAACGTAGCGGCTGTCTCAGTCCAGGCCACGTTGCCCGCGCTGGCAGGCAAGGGGCAGTTGCTTGATGTTACCGTGACCTCTATCGGTGATGCCAAGAGCCTGCGTGGCGGTTCTTTGCTGTTGACCCCCCTGCGTGGTATCGACGGCGAAGTCTATGCCGTGGCGCAGGGCAATCTGGTCGTCGCCGGGGTGAAGGCGGAAGGCCAATCCGGTTCATCGGTCACGATTAACGTGCCGACAGCCGGCATTATCCCCAATGGCGGCACCATTGAACGGGAAGTGAGCAGCAATTTCGCCGACAAACCGGAAGTGACGCTCAATCTGCATCAACCCAACTTCAAGACGGCCCGCAATGCCGAGCGTGCGATCAACCACCAGTTGGGGCCGGTCGCCAGAGCGGTGAGTGCTGGGCGGATCCAGATTGCAGCCCCCAAAGACGAGAGCCAGCGCATCGCGTTTATGGCCCTGCTGGAAGATATCAAGGTCGACCCGGGTCAGGAGCGTCCGAAAGTGGTCTTCAACAGTCGAACCGGCACGGTGGTGATGGGGCAGGGGGTCAAAGTCCACAAGGCGGCGGTCAGTCATGGCAGTTTGACGGTGACGATTGGCGAGAGCCAGACGGTCAGTCAGCCCAATGCGTTCTCCAATGGGCAGACCACCACGACACCCAAATCCGAGATCCAGGTCGATCGGGAACAAAACAACATGTTTGTATGGCCTGATGGCACCTCTCTGGAAGTGATCGTCAAGGCTGTCAACTCGCTAGGGGCAACGCCCGACGATGTCATGGCCATCTTGCAAGCGCTCAATGAGGCCGGTGCCCTTGAGGGTGAGCTGGTAGTTATCTAAGGAGCATCATGACCAGAATTAGCTCTGACCCTGGTTTTTATCAGGATCTCAATGAATTGCAGCAAATCAAAAGCAACCCGGATCAGCGAGCCGCACTCGATGCGGTCGCTGGTCAGTTCGAGGTGAGCTTTTTGCAAACCGTGCTTAAACACATGCGTTCAGCCACCGATGCGCTGCAAGATGAAGATGACAAGCTTATCAAGGGGCAGGAGCTCTATCGCGACATGTATGACAGCCAGCTGGCGATGAGTATGGTCAAGCGGGGCGGTATCGGACTGCGTGAGCAGATGGTCAACCAGCTGGCCCCTTCATTAAAGAATCCGGATGGGGTGGTCGCTTCAGAGCCACATACCCTGGCTGCCTTTAGCCAGCCTCTCAATTCGGTAAAAATGAAGAAGGTTGACTGATGTCAATGCTCAATATCGGCGCCAGTGGGCTCAATGCAGCCCAGATCGCATTAAATCTGACTGCCCAGAATATCGCCAACGTCAATACCGTAGGTTACAGCTGTCAGGAGGCCATGATGGGCAGTCTGTCCGGTCTTGGCCGTCTGGATAATGGAATGGGGGTAGAGGTAACAGGTATTCGCAGGATCACGGACGACTACCTGGTGTCACAGCACTGGCGTAGCCGTTCGGATACCGGTGCGTCATACGCTTTCCATCAGTACATCAATACCACCGAGCAGTTGCTGGGTAGCGAGTCGATGAAAATCACCACCGGGCTGGACAGCTTGTTCGCCTCACTGAGTGCGGCACTCGATAGTCCGGAGACTTCGGCACAGCGCAGCCAGATCGTTAGCTCAGCTGGCGCGCTGGCGAACCGTTTTAGTCAGTTGGACGAGAGCCTGCTGACTCAGGAGAGCCAGATCGACGAGCAAATGAGCAGTACGATTGCTCAGGTCAACAGCTATCTGAAACAGGTCGCCGAACTCAATACCCAAATCAGCGAACAGGCCGCCAAGGAGGTCAATATTTCCGCGCTGGAAGACGGCCTTGAGCAAGTGGTGCGCGATCTTTCAACCTTTATGGAAGTGCGGGTTAACAGGCAGAGAGATGGTTCGTTCTCGCTCAGCTTGCCTCAGGGTCAGCCGCTGGTGCTGGCCGGGAGCAGCAGTACCCTTTCACTGGCTGGCGATAAAATCCACCTGAGTTTCGGCCCGCAATCCTTCGAAGTCCCTGCGCTGCATGGCGGGGGGCTGGCCGGAGTGATGGATTATCGCGCCAATGTGCTGCGTCCCATGCGCAGCGAACTCAACCAGATGGCAAAGAAGCTGGCTGACGATTTCAATGGCAAGCAGGCTGGTGGCATTGATCTGAATGGTGATCAGGGTAAACAGCTGTTCAGCTACGACCCGCTCAATCCTGCCGGTACCTTGAAAATTGCCAATGGCTTTACCGGTGATCATCTCGCCTTTGCACAGGGCAGTGGCGGGAAAGGCGACAATCGCAATTTGCGGGAGATGATTACCCTCAAAGATAGCCAGAGCACGGCATATGGCGCCCTGTTTGGCCGGATCGCGGTACAGAGTGGGCAGTCCAAGGCGACCATGTTGGCAGATGCCAATATGGAGAATCAGCTGGCTGCCAAGTTGAGCAGTATCAGTGGCGTCAATACCGATGAGGAGGGGGTCAAGATCATGGCCTACACCAAGGCCTATCAGGCCAATGCCAAGGTGATCAGCGCCTCTGAGCAACTTTTCAATTCCATCCTGAACATGTTCTGACGGAGCGACTATGCGCATCAGTACCAACCAGATTCAACTCAGTATGCTCGACAACCTACAACATGGTTTTGGTGAGTATGCCCGCCTCGAGCGCCAGATCTCCACCAACAAGCGCATGCTTCAACCCTCTGATGATCCGGTGGGGAGTGTGCGCCTGCTCGGGCTGAAGAAAGAGCAGGTGGCCATGGAGCAGTATCAGAAAAATATTGCCAATGCCAAGAGCCAGCTCTCTCAAGGTGAAGTGCAGCTGGATACCATGACCAATATGATGATGCGGCTGCGTGAGCTGACCCAGACAGCCGCAAATGGTTCCCTGTCAGATGATGATCGCAAGGCGGTGTCAAGTGAGGTCGCGATTATCAAGGATGGTTTGCTGGACCTTGCCAATGCTCGTAATGAAAACGGGTCCAGCCTGTTTAGCGGTAGCAAGGTGGATCAGCCCGCATTGGAGAAGACGACCGCAGGTGATTACGTCTACAAGGGGGATAATCTGGTGCGTGAGGTCAGTATTGCCAACGGGGTAACCGTTGCTTTGAACCAGACTGCTGATCAGTTGTTTTTGGCCCCGGATGATTATTTCAAGCAACTCGATAGCATGGTCGCTGCAATTGACACTGCGGCATCGAATGCAGCGGATCTGGCGCGCGCCATGCTTGATCGCCACGCCACCTTGCAGGACAACATCAGTCAGATGGTGAGTTCTATCGGCGCTCGTATCAACTTGCTCGATCAGGTGGATGAAGGGCATGCAGAAAAGAGCATTTATAGCCAGGAAGTGAGCAACCAGATAGAGTCGCTGGATTATGCGGAAGCGGCGACCCGGCAATCTCATGTGCTGATGGCTCTGCAGATACAGCAGCAGACCTTCGCCAAGGTTAATTCGCTTAGTTTGTTCAACTACATGCAGTAAGGATGAGGAGCGTGATGATGCAGATCCAGCAGACTCGTCTTGGAGGTGTCGCCGAGTCACAGGCACAACTCAAGTTACAGGGGAGAGCTGCCGCACAGACTCATACTCCAACTGCGAATAAGCAGAATGAACGCCATCCCAATATTATCCGGATGGATCGGTGGGCGTTGATTGGGGTGGCCCAGCAGCGTATCGCCCATGCTCAGGGCGGTGAGCTGGCGCTCAATCAGGTTTGGGGTGAGCTGAAACGTCTCGAACGGCAGTTGGGGCAGCGTGATCAGGCTGGTGTTGATGTCGCCAATCGTCTCAAGATGCTTGAAGAGCATGTTGTTCAGCCCAAAGGCCCGCTGACGCCCGAGCTGAAACCCAAGCTACTCGTATCAGCGCATGAGATGCGTGCCCACTTTAGCGCCGAGCATCTGGATCTGTTGAGTGCCAAGAGCAGCAGCGAGCGGTTGGTGTTCTGTTTTCCCCAGAGTAGCAGTGCAGTGGAAGTGACGCTTCCGGCCGGTGCTCGGGAGGGTGAGGTGGTTGCCAGACTGGATCAGGCGTTGGGCAAAGAGCATATCCAGGCTCGCCTGGATGAACTTGGCAAGCTGGAGCTGTCGGTGGCGGAGCCTTATCGTCGCAAACTGGATGAGCCGGTGCTGCTACGTGGAGAAGGGATCCGAGTGCCGGCAGGGAATCCGGTCCCAGTGCAGTTCAAGCCGAGAGCCGGTCAGCTGACTCAACTGGCTGAAGGGATTGGCAAAGGGGAGATTCCTCAGGAGCGTCAACGACTTAAACGGGTACTTGGCGAGATTGAACAGTCCGTGCGGGATCTGAAACAGTTTCGTCAGAAGATGGTTAAACAGTTGGACAGGGTCAAGGCCCGCAGTCAAAACCTGGAACAGGAAGAGCTGCAACGACTACGGTCATCGCTCTCTGCTCAGTTGCAACAGGGGGGATATATGGGGACCATGTCCGGGTTGTTGGCACAGGCGAATGTGACTCGGCAGGGGGTTGTCGCCCTGCTGGCATGAGCGGGTTGTGCCTGATTCAAGATCTTGTTGCGTGGCATGAAAACGCCTTCTGATCCCAGAAGGCGTTTTGTTTTTCTGTTTAATTTTTATTGCGTAGCAGGGCGTACAGCGAGATATCGCTGTTCAAGCCCGTTGCGCTGAGGCTCTCGTGCAAGACTCGGGTAAAGTCACGTGAGTGCAGTCGTCGCGCATGGTAGCTATAGAACAGAGAGACGATTTTTGTCTCGTCTGGCTCTTCACCTTCAATGGTTAACAGGCAGAGATAGGCCCGTAGCAAGAAGAAGTCGGCAACCAGCAGCAGATAAGCTTCCGCAGGGGGACGGCCTTGTTGCGGAAAACCGTGGTGATAGAGCCAGTAGAGAAGGTAGTTATCCAGCACATGAGGATGGTTCGCCAGCCAGGGTTCCCATTTGTCTTGCCATTCACGGTAAAGATCGGTCACTTTGTCGTGATCGCATTCTCCATCGAAGTGGCGATAAACCCGCTCCATACATTTTTCCATGGCGAGATAACCACGCTTTTTGCTCGATTGTTCGCTGCGCAGCAGATGGCTCATGGCCCGTAATCCCCACCAATGGAGGTCGGGTAAGTAAGGCAGCTGTTCAAAATGGGGAGCCAGTCCCCCTGTATCCGCAATGCTTGCCAGCTGATTCAGAAACGCCTCATGGGAAATCGGCTCGGGGTTCCGATGAACCAGCATTCCTATAATCCAGAGCCGTTGCTCCACAGGTAAATCACGATTCAGTGTGATGTGCAGTGCCAGCTGTTGTAACTGATTGTGTGTTGGCGGAAGCGGAGCTGCCGTGTTGTGCCCTCTTTTCTGTTCCAGGGCTATCTCCATGGCACGGGGGTCGAGCAGTACGCAGCGAACGACTTCCGGGCATGAGAGTGTCAGGGTGTGTCTGAGCTCTTGCTCTTGATGATAGGAGGTGCGCGGATAAGTCTGACAGGTCTGGCTCAGTGCATCAGGGCCAGCTTTGGCGTGGATCACGCATAGTCCACCTTGATCGAGGAAAGGGCAGGCTCCCTGTTCATCCAGCTTGATCTCTCCCCATTGCGTGTCACTTTTGCGGATCTTGCGGATATGCGTTGCGGCCAGTTTTTTCAGGGATGGGTCGGCATGCCCGAGATAGTTACGCAGACTCTGTTTATCTATAGAGATGCTCCAGCCATGACAGCAGTTGTCTTCGCAATCACCGCCAATACAGGCGAATTGTTGATAGTAACGGGGGGTTAGGTGGGTGATGGGCATTCCTTCTCCTTGCTTTGTTATGTTGGCGCAGATGCCTGCGTCATTTAGCAAAATAGGTGCCAATCAGCTGAACAAATAATAAAAAGAGCGGCGTGGATTTAATTTTTCCGTGTTCAGGGTCGTTTTCTCATTCTGCCGAAATAAACGTGGCCTACCGGCCATATCTACATGAACGAGGAACGAAAAAATGGGTCTTTCTATTCATACCAACTTTGCCTCTCTGACCACCCAGAGCCAGCTGAACTCTACCAACAAGATGCTGAGCACAGCCATGCAGCGTCTGGGCACCGGTCTGCGTATCAACTCTGCAGCCGACGATGCCGCCGGTTTGCAAATGGCGACTCGTCTGCAGGCGCAATCTCGTGGTCAAGCTGTTGGTATGCGCAATTCACAAGACGCTATCTCCATGATGCAGACTGCAGAAGGTGCCATGGAGGAGATGACCAACATTTCCATGCGCATGAAAGACTTGGCAACCCAGTCCGCTAACGGAACCGCTTCTGTCGACGATCGTAAGGCCATGGATGCCGAGTTCAAAGAGCTGACTAAAGAGCTGGGTAACATTGTTGCTAACACTACTTTTGGTGGCCAAAAACTGCTTAAGGGCGGTGCTTTCGAAGATAAAGTGACATTCCAGATCGGTGGCTCTGCGGCTGAGAAGCTGCAAGTCGATGTAGCAGGCGGTATGAAAAAATTGACCGGTGCTTCAACTCCCTCTGCTACTCCAGGTGCTAAAGCAGTTCCTGGAACTACCGGTATCGCGGCTCCAGCCATTGCTGCTGGTATTGCAGATCAAGCCAAGGCATCTGCCGCTATTACCGCAACTACTAGCTTGATTGACCAGATTGGATCTCTGCGCTCTGCCTTCGGTGCCAATATCAACCGTCTGGAGCACACCATCAGCAACCTCTCCAATATGAAAGAGAACACCGATATGGCCAATGGCCGCATCATGGATGCCGACTTCGCTCAGGAGAGCACCAACATGACCAAAAACCAGATGCTGATGCAAGCTGGTATGTCCGTGTTGACTAACTCCAACCAGATGACCGGCATGGTGACTTCCCTGCTGCGTTAATTAATGCCCTGAAGGCTGCCCTCCCGGCAGCCTTCTCCTCATGTCAGTCGGCAAATATCGCGAGGTGTATTTGCCAACTGGCATCTCGAATTAGTTTGATAAGGATAATTTGATGCAGATCGATCCAGCCAGCATGGCGTCGAAGATTGTTGCTCTAGAGCGCAAGAACATAGATACGTTATTGAAAAAGCAGATGGACAGTATTAAGGGGCAGCAAAGTGCGTTCAGTACGCTCAATGGCAAGCTGTCGACCTTTCAGACCATGCTCAAGGATTTGAACAAGGCCTCTAACCTGCAAGCCCAGAAAGCGACCACCTCGCAAGAGGGGTTGATGACAGTGACCAGTAATGGCAAAGCCAGCTCCGGGCAGTACAGTTTTTTTGTTGAGCAGTTGGCACAGGCACACCAGATAGGTATTCCGCTTGATAGTGAGTCAGCCCAATTGCCGACCGATGGGAGCTTGTCTTTTACGGTCAAGGGAAAAACCATGGCCGTTGATATGAGCAGTTTACCTGCAGGCTCAACAATTAAAGATTTGGTCAGTCATATAAATAATGACAAGGCCAATCTGGGTGTAAATGCGACCCTGGTACGAACCGATGGCAAGGTCAATCTGGTGCTGACCAGCAAGAATACCGGTATTGAAAATGCCATTACCCTCTCCTATTCAGGCGATGCTTCCAATATGTTGGGCTCGGCGTTGGCAGGTAAAACAGATATTACCAACGCCCAGGATGCGAGGCTCAAAATGGGGGGAGATAATCCACTCACGATTGTCTCTGCCAGCAATAAACTTGAAAACGTGGTTGAAGGGTTGACCCTGCAGCTCACCAAGGCTCAAAAACAGGGCGATGCACCGCTACAAGTTGTTGTCGACCAGGACAAAGAGGCCGTGACCGGCTCGCTGAAAAAATTTGTCGACAGCTATAACGAATTGCTCACTGACATCGGCAATATGACTTCCAGTGACCCGCAGTCTCCGGGGGCGCTCTCTTCTGATAGTAGTGTGCGTATCCTCAAGAGCTTGCTGGGCAACAAGGTACGTGATCTGCCAAATGGTCTTTCATTGAGTAGCATCGGCATCAAGAGCGACAAGACGGGGAAATTGTCGTTTAACGAAACCAGTTTTAACACGGCACTGGATAAGGACCCCGAATTGCTTGGCAAGGCCCTGTTGGGGGATGATGGTCTGCTCAAGCGAATGAGTAACAGCCTCGATCCTTACACCAAACGTGACGGCGTGTTTAAAACTCGCAAGAGCACTCTTGACTCCAGCCAAAAGCGAATCAACGAACGAATGGATGCACTGGAACGCAAGATGGACGCTGGATATAAGCGTTACCTTAATCAATTTACCACGATGCAACAGATGATGCAGCGCATGGGTGAACTCTAACCCGTGACCTGGGGCTGCATCCTACCTTTGGAAGTTAAATCCCATGTTTGAACAACAAGATGGTTACGATGCCTATCAATTTGCTGCCACTCAGGCCAAGGCCGCCAGCGCCGATCCATATCAGCTTGTATTGATGTTGATGGATGGTTTGCTGGATGAGATAGCTCGAGCGGAAGGGCATATTCTGGCCAGACAGTTTGAGCGTAAAGGGTTGGCTATCAACAAGTGTTTGCAGATTCTCGGGGGGCTGGATAGCGCGCTTGATATGGATAAGGGGGGCGAGCTGGCAGCAAATCTGCATCGCCTCTATGACTACTGTGGTCAGAAGATGTTTGAGATCAGCGTTTCCAATAATGTTGAAGGGTTTACCGAAGTCCGCAAAATTCTGCAAGAGCTGAAAGAGGGGTGGGAAGCAATGGCGCGCCACCCTCGTTAATGCGGAAGTAGATTTTCCTCCTCCCAGACGTCACTTCCCCTCTATTCATTGAAATTTAAGAACTATTTGTCTGGCCCACTCCTTGCTTGTGAGCTGGTCCATTTTCTTTGTGAGGTTCGTCATGCCAGTCATTGCTCCCGTGTTGCGTGAGACCGAACTGCAAACTCGCCAGCGTCAGTTATTGGGCTTGGGGACGCTGTTGTTGCAACAGGCGCAGGCCGGTCAATGGGATGCCGTCCGCTTGACCGATGGACGTTTCTCGCGCTTTGTCTCTCAGGTGCGCCAGAACCCTCAACTCTGGATGGCATTGCAACCAGTGAGAGAGAAGGCTCGCGTGTTGTATAGGCAGGCGTTGCTGCTCTGCGAGCAGGAGACCGAAACCCGCAAGCTGGAGTGGCAGCAGCTTGCAGGGATCCGCGAAGGATTGACCGCTTATGGTGAGGTGCAGAAATGGGATTGATTCAATTTTCCGGTGTTGATGGGCTGCACACTGCCGATGTTGGCGCCCGCAATCGCCTCACGGGCAAGGCTGGTGGTGAAGGTGAGCTATATCAACCACTTGATGAGGTTGTGGAGCCGCTGGTTGCGGTGCCGTTGCCTGCGCTTCCTGCAGATTCGGCCGAGCTGGATGAAGACGGCGAGAGCCAGTTGGTAGAGAGCGATGTGACTGAGCAGCTACAGGCGTTCACTAACATGTTCCCCCTCTTTGCAAGGGGGGAGGGCATGGAGAGTCAGGGCTTTCGTGTAAACAATGGTCATCCCTGGACGGAGAGCGACATCAGCGGCCAACAGGTGGCGGCGGATAGCAAATTGTCCCTTTCTCTTCGGGTGTTCATGGGGGCCACTACGCCATTAGCTGGACCAGAGGTTATGTCGCCTCGCGAGGTAACATTTTCTGCTTCAGAACAGGCATTCGCGATGGTGCTTGCCAACGCCAGTGGTCAAGCCGGTGCATTGCCGGGCCGATTCAGTTTGCCTGCGGCGGGCTCCGGTTTGGAGGTTGGCAATGTCGCGCTCGATTCCGCTGTGGCGGAAAACAAGCTGCCGGATGGTCGCCAACTGGCAGTCGGGTCACTCTCTCCCCAGCTAAATCGTCCTGTCGATTATCAGTGGGCACCAGTCAGGTTGTCAGATAACCAGACCCAGTGGGGAGAGCAGTTAGTGAGCCTGCTGCGAGACAAAGTGGAGCTGCAGGTTAACCAGCAAGTGAAGCAGGCCCACATTCGGCTGGATCCGCCAGAGTTGGGGCGGCTGGAGTTGACCGTCAAACTGGACGGAGATCGGCTCAATGTTCAGCTCAATGTGACCAATCCGGCTGTGCGCGATGCGCTGATCCAGTCAATGGAGCGTTTGCGCATGAGCCTTGCTCCCCATCATGCCGGGGGTGTTGAGGTGAATGTGGGGCAGGGCAGTGAACAGGGGCAACAGGAGCGCTGGCAGCAGGAGAAGATCCTGGCTGGTCGGCGCCAGTGGCAGGATGAGAGTGATCCAGCGTGGGATAGCGTGCACGACTGGCTCAATACCCTAGTCTGATTTTTAACCCGTTATAGCGAGAGTGGTTTTACATTATGTGGCGAGTCATGAAGTGGTTGATGGTTGTCGTCATTGCCCTGTGCCTGCTGGTGGTGCTGGCATACGGCGCCTGGTTGAAACGAGATGTGATTGAGGTCGGGCTCGGGTGGGCAGAACCCAAGTCTGAGCTGAGCAGTACCCCGCTGTTCAAACCGATGGAGCGCTTCGTGATCAGCCTGGAAGGGGGAGATCAGCCCCATTATCTGGTGTTGGAGCTGGCACTGGTCACCTACAACCCTGCGCAGCTTGCCAAGCTGGATGAGCTGACTCCGCTGCTTCGCAATGCCATGGTGCAATATTTCAGTCATCGTTCTCACGATGATGTAAAGGTCGAGCTGCAGAGTATTTCCACGTTGCAGGTCTCGTTGCGTGACAAGCTGGTCAGCACAGTGCAGGGATATGGCTACAAGCCCTCTCTGGACGAAGTGCTGATCACCAAGGTGTTGGTACAGTAGCCACGATATGACTGATTCTGCTTGGAAATCTCAAGAGTTCGTGGATTCGCCACCCATCCCCCGTACGGGTGAACAGGCCATTCTCACTCGCTACCTGCCCCTGGTGAAACGGGCTGCCTGTCACCTGCGTAGCCAGGTCAGTGCCTGTTTTGATCAGGAGGATATGGAGCAGGTGGGGATGATGGGGCTGCTGGAGGCTTGGCGTCGATATGGCAGCGAGCCTGATGCCCAGTTTGAAAGCTATGCCTTCAAGCGGGTCCGTGGCGCCATGCTCGATGAGCTGCGTCGTATGGATTGGCGTCCCCGTCAGCTGCGACAGCAGGTGCATGGCCATAACCAGGCACAGCGTGAGCTGCATAATCGTCTGGGGCGGGCCCCGACAGAGCAGGAGCTTGCGGTAGCGCTCGACTGCTCAGTGGGAGAGGTCCGCCAGCTTGCCTACGCCAGCCAGGCTGAAGCTTTGCAGAGTCTGGAAGAGTGGCTGGAAAATGGCGGCAAGGCACCAACAATCGAGTCTGATGATATCGATATGGCGATGACCATCAGCAAGGTGTTGGCGACTCTGGATAAACGCGAGCAGTTATTGCTCTCCCTCTACTACCAGCAAGAACTCAACATGAAGGAGATCGCGCTGGTGCTCGGATTAACCGAATCCAGGGTTTGTCAGTTGCACAAACAGTGTGTGCTTCAGCTAAAGCTGCGATTGGTCGATTTCATATAGTAGTGCTTCACCTTTATTGGTGACTCCTCTTCTATCGTGCGGGAACATTCATGCAAAAACAGATTGGCATCGGCGTCATTTTTATATGTGTGCTGGGCGGCTTTATGATGGCGGGCGGGCGGTTGGTTGCGTTATGGCAGCCTGCCGAGTTGTTCATCATTATTGGTGCGGCAATGGGTTCCATGTTTCTGGGCAACTCGAAAGAGGTGATGCATGAAATGTGGCAGCAGATAAAGATTTGCTTCAACTCGAACAAAGAAGAGAGAGCGGTCTATCGCGAGCTGCTGACTTTGATGCATCAACTGCTGGAAGAGTCTCGCAAAAAGGGCATGAAGGCGCTCGATGAGCATATCGAGGATCCCCAGCGGAGCTCGATCTTTATGATGCACCCCCAGATCTCGGAAGCTCCCCTGCTGCTTGGCTTCATTATCGATAACATGCGCCTGCTCGGGATGGGCAAGATCACACCCCATGAACTGGATACCTTGCTGGAGCAGGAGATCATGGCCATTGAAGAGGACATGCTCAAGCCTGCTTATGCCATGCACAAGACCGCAGAGGCCTGTCCTGGCTTTGGTATTCTGGCTGCGGTGATGGGGATCATCATCACCATGCAGCATTTGGATGGGCCCCTGGGCAATATCGGTTTGCAGGTGGCTGCAGCCATGGTCGGGACCTTTATCGGTATTTTCCTCTGCTACTGCGTGCTGGATCCTATCAGTAATGCCATGGAAGAGATGGTCAAGCGTCGTATCGGTCTGTTGATGTGTATCAAGTCGATCCTGATTTCCCAGTCGCGTGGCAAGACACCTCTGCTGGCTGTCGACTCAGGTCGTAAGATGCTGGAGCCGGATGTTAAACCAAGCTTCCTTCAACTGGAGGATTGGGTGACCAATAGGGCGGTGTAATGCGCAATCACGAACAGATTATTGTCAAACGCCAGCCGCGCCGCAGTAGTGGCGCCAAAGGGAGCGGTGCATGGAAAGTTGCGTTTGCAGACTTCGCTTTGGCCATGATGGCTTTATTCATGGTGCTATGGATTTTTGCTGTCTCCAATCAGGAGGAGCGTGAAGTCGTGGCCAGTCGCTTGCGTGACTACCGCATTATGGACAGTGCAGTTAACCCGTTTGATGTTCACAATAGCCCCTATCCCATCGATTTGGGTGGTAATCCCTCGGTTATCGATGAGCTGGATCCCAAGTTCGGCCAGTGGCGCCAAATGACGTCAAAGCGTCTGGATCGCAATCAGAGCATTATTTCTGACGGTCCAGGAGGCGGGTATGAACAGTTGTTGATCGGCAAGCTTGAAGGTGAGGGCCAGATGAAGCAGTTGGCCGCATTCATCGACCATCTTGCGGAGCAGATACAGGCGAAGAATAACCTGGAAATTCAAATCGTCCCGCAGGGGTTGCGGATCCTTATCCGTGATGATGCGGATCGGGAGATGTATAGTCGTGGAAGCGTCCGGGTCAGCCCTTTTTTCCGTAACATGTTGATGGCGTTGGCCCCCATATTTCAGCGCATAGAGAATCGGGTCATGATTTCTGGTCATACCGATAGCACACCGTTTGCCGGTGACAACTACAGCAACTGGGAACTCTCGTCAGAGCGCGCCATGATGGCAAGGCGAGTATTGTTGGCGGGGGGCATGCCGCCTGAACGGGTTGGGCAGGTTGTCGCGATGGCCGATACCATGCTGGAAGATACCCAGAATCCACAAGGCAGCCGTAATCGACGTATTGAATTGCTGATTATGACGACTCAGGCTGAAAGCAATCTGGAACAATTGTTCAGCTCTCAAAAGCATGTAGTTACTGCTCATGCCAACTAGATGATTTCTCATGGACAGCGCCGAGATCGAGTTGCCTGAGCATAGCTCGCACAATGTCCGCGCAGCAGGTGCTGCGCTGATATCTGCATGATGTTACTACTCTGCTTGAGTCACAACGTGGTGATATCGCGCCAGATTGCTGATTTCCGGGTTGCTGTTTGACAAGATTATTGGCCGTGCAGTGCTCCAGGAGAGCGGGTGGGTGGCGCAGCTTTTCTTGCGCCAACTCGCTCTGTGTTACCCGATACAGTGACGCTCTCACCACGGATTCGTATTAGTCGTGCCATAGATCTGCATCGCTGTTTCTACGGTGCTTGCTGGCTTGATGAGGGAGGGGTTTATTTGGCTCCAGCATTGAGCCGTCGGTGCCACTGTGTCATGGCACCGCAATCAGTGGTCGCTTCTGCTCTATCCCAAGAGGATCGGGCAAGCGTTCCAGCCTGATCTCGCCGCGACTCATATCCAGTCCCTTGGCCGCTTTCAGCAACAGGGGGTCATGCAGGCTGTCCAGCGAGACCGCTTTGACAATGACGGTTGCCTCCCGTTTCTGGCTCGCGGTGGGAGCCGGGCTCTTGCTGTAGACGATCGGACAATTGGTTATCCCCTTGGCCGTTGGCAATTGCCAGGCAGGATTCCAGCGACTGGCCTCATTCATTGATACCCCGGTGGTCTGAGCCCAAGCCTGCAGTGAGCAGCCATCTGGATGGGTATATATTTTCAATTCATTGCCGCTTCGCCAGGGCGGCAGCTGAAACCGATAGTAATCCGCCATATCGAACATCTTGGCGAGAGCAATAAAGCGGGCTACGTAAAACCGGGTTTCAGCTGGAAGATCCAGTTCCCATATATTACGTGTGCCTGCTTTTAATACGGCATTGAGTACTCGCCCTTCACCTGCGTTATAGGCGGCCAATGCCAGTAGCCAATCTTCGCCAAAAAAACGGTGCAGCCATGCCAGATAGGAGAGTGCTGCATTCGTTGCCAACGGCAGTGAATAACGGCCATCAAACTCTCGGGTGATGGGAATGGCAAATCGGGTCGCGGTGTCTGGCATAAGCTGCCAAGGGCCGGCAGCACCAGCGGAAGAGACCACATCCAGCCGATAGCTGCTTTCCAGCAAGGGGACGAAGGCGAGTAAAGGTGGGAGCTTGCGTTCATGTACCTGCTCTGCGACCCACCGTATGACAGGTTGTGTCTCCGCGAGTCGTTGCTGCAGATAGGAGCGCTGATTGAGCAAAAATTGCTGTTGTTGACTGACCAGTTCGGCCCCTTTCCCCTGAATTGGAATAGGGAAACCAGCTTGCCAGTGATAACTGTGATAAGCATTACAAGATGTTGATATCACTAACATCCCGCTCAAAAGCGAGACAATGAGCCGGGTCATGGTGCAATTGTTGAATGAAGGTTAATCAATAATAAAAACATGATATATCTCAACAGTTTTTTGAATTTAATGTCGTCTTTTTCATGTGTAATCTAGGACGTAACAAGCATGATAACACGAGTAAAGAAGAGCCCAAATGCGGGTAAAGCGATTCAGAAATTTTTGCTGTATCTGATACTCGCCAATTTCATTCTGATGGGACTGTACATCGGGTATGCTCACGAGCTGACATTTACCACCAATATTTTGCTGACTTTTTTGCTGATTATTTACAATCTGTTGCTCTGTCAGCTGGTATCTCTGCGCGCCCGTCGTTCGAAAGATGGTTACATCATCTATCCAGTGATATGCGTCAGTATTCTGCTCTGTGCAGTGGTATTGTTCCGTTTCATCATATCGCCCAGATAGTGACTGCTTACAGACGCCATTTTTATTAATCGTCTTTTGGTGCGTCACCAATAACTCTTGAAAAATCAACCCACTCAATCCGCAGTATGCAAATGCTGCGTCAATATGTTCCCTCTCTCCGATCTACTTGCTTGAAAAGCCCCCTGCACGTCCTTAAACTTCAAGGTGGGGAAAAGTGGATCAAAGTGGTTTTTAGAGGGGCAATCTGCCTGCTCACTCACCTTCAGGGACTGCAATTTGTTGCGTGGCGCTCATGCCATCAGCCTGGACAGTAAAGGGCGGCTGGCTATTCCGACCAAATTCCGTGATTGGCTGCGCGATGAAAGCGACGGCCAGCTGGTCTGCACCATCGATATTGCCCATCCCTGTCTGCTGCTTTATCCCCTGAACGAATGGGAAGAGGTCGAGCGCAAGCTCAAGACCCTCTCCAGCATGAATCCGCAAGAGCGCCGTTTGCAGCGACTGCTGCTGGGTCATGCAACTGAATGCGAGCTGGATGGCAATGGCCGTCTGCTGCTCAGCCAGCCACTGCGCAGCCATGCGGGGCTGGACAAGAAAATCATGCTGGTGGGCCAGCTCAACAAGTTTGAGCTGTGGGATGAAGCCCGCTGGCAACAACAGGTCAATGACGACATCTTGGGTCTGCCCGGGGACGATTGGGCAAACTCACCACGACTACAGGATTTCTCTTTATAAATGACCCAAGCCGCTGAACACATCACAGTGCTGTTGCACGAAGCCGTCGAAGGTCTGGCCATCAAGCCGGACGGTGTCTACGTCGACGGTACTTTTGGCCGTGGTGGTCATTCTCGCCTGATCCTGCAGCACCTTGGTCCCAATGGCCGCCTGATCGCCATCGACCGCGATCCCCAGGCGATTGCCGAAGCGGCCAAGATCCAGGATCCCCGTTTCGAAATCGTGCATGGTCCCTTCTCCGGTATCGCCTCCTATCTGGATGAGCGCGGTTTGCTGGGCAAGGTGGATGGCTTTCTGCTGGATCTGGGGGTCTCTTCACCCCAGCTGGATGATGCCGAGCGCGGATTCAGCTTTATGAAAGATGGTCCGCTCGATATGCGGATGGACCCCACCTCCGGCCAGAGCGCTGCCGAGTGGCTAGCCAAGGCTGATGTTGACGACATCGCCTGGGTGCTGAAGACCTTCGGTGAGGAGCGTTTTGCCAAGAAGATCGCTCGCGCCATCGTCCACGACCGCGTGACCGAGCCTTACGTGCGTACCCGTCAACTGGCGGAGATGATTGCCCGGGTCAATCCGAGCAAGGAGAAGGGCAAGCATGCGGCAACCCGCAGCTTCCAGGCCATCCGCATCTATATCAACAGCGAGCTGGACGAGATCGAAACCGCGCTCAACGGTGCGCTGGAGGTGTTGGCGCCCCATGGCCGCCTGTCGGTGATCAGCTTCCATTCGCTGGAAGACCGCTTGGTGAAGCATTTCATCCGCAAGCACGAGAAGGGGCCGGAAGTGCCTTACGGCATTCCGTTGACCGAAGCCCAGCTGGCTGGCGGTCGCAAATTGAAGTCGGTCGGCAAGGCGCTCAAGCCTTCTGATCATGAAGTATCTGAAAACAGCCGGTCACGCAGTTCGGTGCTGCGTGTTGCCGAGCGGCTGGCGGAGTAAGCGATGAGCGAAGTGCGCGTTCATCTGGCCAAGGAGATCATCAGTGATCTCTGGCGGCACAAGTTGCAGATTCTTCTGTCGGTTGCCGTGCTGGTGACCGCGTTTGCCGTGATCCTGGTGACCAACATGACCCGCGGTCTGACGGCCAAGCAGAACGATCTGATGGCGGAAGAGGATCGCCTCAATATCGAATGGCGCCATCTGCTGCTGGAGCAGGGCACCCTGGCTGAACACTCCCGGGTGGCGAGTCTGGCGATGGACAAGTTGCAGATGGGTCGTCCGCTGGTGACCACCGAGAAGGTAATTACCCAACCATGAAACGCAAGGCTACAGCCAAAGCTGCCAAAGCGACTGTCAAAGCGCCATCGATCTATCCGTGGCGCTTTCGCACGCTTGCGGTGTTTATCGGCATCGCGTTTGTGGGTCTGATCCTGCGTCTGGCCTGGATCCAGGTGATCAATCCGGATCGTCTGCGTCAGGAGGGGGACATGCGCTCCCTGCGTACCACCGCCACCCAGGCAGTGCGTGGCATGATCACCGATCGCAATGGCGAGCAGTTGGCGGTTTCAGTACCGGTCGAAGCGGTCTGGGCCGATCCCAAGACCGTCCACGAATCCGGCGCCATCAATAATGAGCGAGCCTGGCTGGCGCTCTCCGCCGTGCTCAAGCTCGACATCAATACCCTCAAACACCGTATCGCCAACCCCAGCAAGCGCTTTGTCTATCTGCAGCGTCAGGTTACCCCTGCGGTGGCGGAATATATCAAGGGCCTCAAGCTGGGTGGCATCTATCTGCGCCCCGAAGCGCGCCGCTTTTACCCGACCGGCGAGATCAGCGCCCATCTGGTGGGGGTGACCAACATCGATGGCAGCGGTATTGAAGGGATTGAGCGCAGTTACAACGAGTGGCTGACGGCGACACCCGGCGAGATGCGGGTACGCAAGGATCGTCAGGGGCGGGTCATCGAGCGTCTTGGCATCGTCAAAGAGGGCAAGAACGCCAACGATCTGCAGCTCAGTATCGATCAGCGGGTGCAGGCGCTGGCCTACCGTGCGCTCAAGCGGGCAACCGACGAGAACAAGGCGACCTCCGGCTCCATGGTGATGCTGGATATCAAGACCGGCGAAGTGCTCGCCATGGTCAACACCCCCTCCTACAACCCGAACAACCGAGGCCAGTACCAGAGTTTCCGGGTACGCAACCGGGTGGTGACCGATACCTACGAGCCGGGTTCTACCGTCAAGCCATTGATTTTGCTCAGTGCCTTGCAGGCTGGCGTGACCAGCTGGAAAGACACTATCCAGGGCGGGCCGCTCTTTATCGGCGCCAAGCAGATCAAGGACGTCAGTATCCACCGGGCGACCAACCTCTACGACATCCTGCGCTACTCCTCCAACATCGGTATGTCGCGCATCGCGCTGCGGATGCCGGCGCAGGAGATGATCAATACCCTCAGCATGTTTGGCTTCGGCATGGATACCGGCAGCGGGCTGATGGGTGAGAGCAGCGGCATGCTGCCCCAGCGTCGCCGCTGGTCCGATATCGAGCGGGCGACCCTCTCGTTTGGTTATGGTCTGCGCGTTACCCCGCTGCAGCTGGCTTCCGCCTACGCGACGCTGGCCAACAAGGGCAAGCGGGTGCCGCTCTCCATCGTCAAGGTGACCACGCCACCCAAGGGTGAGCAGGTGATCGACCACAACAACGCCACCGCCATGTTGCAGGCGCTCGAGTATGTGGTCGACAACGCCATTCCAAAAGCCAAGATCCCGGGCTATCGGGTCGGCGGCAAGAGTGGTACCGCCAAGGTCGCCGTCGCCGGTGGCTATGGCAAGGATTACATGGCCTGGTTTGCCGGTTTCGCGCCTGCCAGTGACCCCCGTTTCGTCATGGTGGTGGTGATCAACGAGCCAAAAGGCAGCGCCTATTATGGCGGCGCCGTGGCGACCCCGCCGTTTGCAGAGGCCATGGGCGGGGTGCTGCAGCTCTTCAATATTCGTCCCGATGCGGTGCCGCCAGCGGTGCCCACCAAACTTGCCCGTACGGAGGCTCCCCTTGTCCCGCGCACTTGATGCATTATTGCGCCCCTTCGGTATCCAGGCGCCGTCGCTCACCCTGACCGATATCCAGCTGGATAGTCGGCGGGTCGGCCCCGGCACTCTCTTTGTTGCCATTCGCGGTCATCAGGTGGATGGCAGACGGTTTATCGAACAGGCGGTGGCTCAGGGAGCGACCGCTGTTGTGTTTGAGGAGGATGGTGAATTTATCCCGCCATCAACTCCGGTTCCCTGTATCGGGATGCGGGATCTTCCTGCTCACCTCTCTGCCCTCGCAGGTTCCTTCTACGACCAGCCAGCCAAAAAACTTGAACTGGTCGGGATCACCGGGACCAACGGCAAGAGCACCACGGCGCTGCTGGTTGCCAACTGGCGCACCCTGCTGGGTGGCAAGGCCGGGGTGATGGGCACCATCGGCAACGGCCTGTTCGGCAATCTGATTGAAGCGGAAAACACCACCGGCAGCGCCGTGCAGGTGCAAGCCAATCTGGCTGCGCTGCAAGAGCAGGGCGCGGATCTTGTGGCAATGGAGGTCTCCAGCCATGGTCTGGTGCAGCACCGTGTCGCCGCACTGCCCTTTGCCGCCGCGGTTTTCACCAACCTGAGCCGGGATCACCTCGACTACCACGGCACCATGGAAGCCTATGGCGCGGCCAAAGAGTTGCTGCTGCAACTGGTCGATGAGTCGAATGCGGTGATCAACCGGGATGACGAGCTGGGTGCCAAGTGGCTTGAAAAATACCCTGCTGCGGTGGCCTTCAGTGTGGATGGTCCGATTGACAACCATTCTGGCCGTCAATTAACGGCGCAGCAGCTCGATTTTCACCAGCAAGGTTTTCGCGCGCAGATTAACTCCAGCTGGGGGAATGGTGTATTATCCGCCCCCTTGCTCGGGCGCTTTAACGTCAGCAATGTGCTGGCGGCGATGGGCGTGATGCTGGTGCTCGGTTACGACTTCAACGAGCTGCTGGCGACCGCGTCTCAATTGCAGCCGGTGACCGGCCGCATGGAGTGCTTTGGCGGTGGCGATACGCCGCTGGCGGTGGTCGATTACGCCCACACCCCGGATGCGCTGGAGAAGGCATTGCAGGCCCTGCGGGTGCACTGTACCGGCCAGCTCTGGTGCCTGATTGGTTGTGGTGGCGACCGCGATCGCGGCAAGCGCCCCATGATGGCAGCGATGGCCGAGCAGTATGCGGATCGCGTGATCCTGACCGACGACAATCCCCGTACCGAGGAGCCGGCCCGGATCATGGCCGACATGGTGGCGGGTCTTCGCGATCCTGCTGCGGTGCAGGTAGAGCACGACCGGGTCAAGGCGATTGCGCTGGCCATCGGTCAGGCGAGCAAACAGGACATCATCCTGGTGGCCGGTAAGGGTCACGAGGATTATCAAATCATTGGAACCGACAAGCGGCACTACAGCGACCGGGAAACCGTCGCGGCTGCCTTGCACACATTATTGGAGTCATTCAAATGATGACCCTCAGGCTTGCCGAGCTGGCGCAGGTACTCGATGCCCGTCTGATTGGTGAAGATGGCGAGATCTCCGTCGTCAGTACCGACACCCGCACTCTGGGCGCGGGTGCCCTGTTCGTTGCACTGCGCGGCGAGCGCTTCGATGCCCACGATTTTTGCGAGCAGGCCGTTCAGGCAGGGGCCTCTGCCCTGCTGGTCGAGCGTGAACTGCCGCTGGCCATCCCCCAGCTGGTGGTGGCCGACAGCCTCAAGGGGCTGGGCCGTATCGGCAAGCTGGTGCGCGAGCGCATCAATCCGAAAGTGCTGGCCATTACCGGCAGCTGCGGCAAGACCACGGTGAAGGAGATGGCAACCGCCATCCTGCGCAACGAAGGGGAAGTGCTGGCCACCGCTGGCAACTTCAACAACGAGGTGGGCGTGCCGCTCACCCTGCTGCGCCTCGAGCCGCAACACAAGTTTGCGGTGATGGAGCTGGGTGCCAACCATCCGGGCGAAATCGCCTGGACCACTTCACTGGCCAAACCCGATGCCGCCATCATCAACAATGTAGCGGCGGCCCATCTGGAGGGCTTCGGCTCGCTGGAAGGGGTGTTTCACGCCAAGAGCGAAATTTTTGAGGGCCTGAGCGAAGGCGGCACCGCCATCGTCAATGCCGACAACGAATTCTGGCCGAAGTGGCGGGAGCGCGGTATTCGCTGCGCTTTCTCCATCGAAGATCAGAGCCAGCCGTTCCACGCGCGCGACATGGTACTCAACGAGCAAGGCTGCGCCGAGTTCGTGATGGTGACCCCGCAGGGCGAGCTGAGCCTGACCCTGGCGATCCCGGGTCGTCACAACGTGGCCAACGCACTGGCTGCTGCCGCGGGCTGTCTGGCCCTCGGCGCATCCCTCGACTCCGTCAAGGCGGGGCTGGAGCAGATGGCACCGGTCAAGGGGCGCTTCTGCGTGCAGCGCTGGGGTGGTCTGACCCTGGTGGATGATACCTACAATGCCAGCGTGGAGTCCGTGCTGGCGGGCATCGATGCCCTGACCGCCATGGGCGGCTTCAAGGTGCTGGTGTTCGGTGACATGCGGGAACTGGGTGAGGAGTCTGCCGAGCAACACGCCCGGGTTGGCCGTCATGCCCGCGAGCGCGGCCTGGATGCCGTGCTGACAGTGGGGGAAGAGAGTCGCCACACCGCAGATGCCGCGGCGGGACGACATTTCGATAACAAGGCGTCGTTGTTTGAAGTGCTTGCGCAAATGATAAATACACATCAGGAAATTTCGATTCTGGTCAAGGGTGCCCGTGGCTCCCGTATGGAAGATATCGTCGAGATGGTCAAAGGCCATCAGGAGTCAGCCACATGTTAGTCTGGCTGGCTGAACTGCTCACCCCGCACTTCACCTTCTTCAACGTCTTCTCCTACCTGACGTTTCGCGCCATCCTGTCGATCATCACCGGACTGGGGGTTGCCCTCTGGATGGGGCCGCGCCTGATCCGTCGTCTGCAGATCCTGAAATTCGGTCAGGTGATCCGCAACGACGGTCCCGAGTCCCACCTCAGCAAGCGGGGCACCCCGACCATGGGTGGTTTGATGATCATCGCGGCCATCTTCATCTCTGTGCTGCTCTGGTGCCGCCTCGACAACCCCTATGTCTGGCTGGTGCTGTTTGTGCTGGGGGCCTACGGTGCCATCGGCTTTGCCGACGACTACCTCAAGGTGGTGCGCAAGAATACCGACGGTCTGATCGCGCGCTGGAAGTACTTCTGGCAGTCTGCGGTAGCGCTGGCGGTGGCGGTGTTCCTCTATGCGACCGCGACCCATGAGGGTCAGACCCAGCTGGTGGTGCCTTTCCTCAAGGATGTGATGCCGCAGCTTGGCCTGATGTTTATCGTGCTGACCTACTTTGTCATCGTCGGCACCTCCAACGCGGTCAACCTGACCGATGGTCTCGACGGGCTGGCGATCATGCCGACCGTGATGGTGGCGGGGGGCTTTGCCCTGATTGCCTGGGCCACCGGCAACGTCAACTTTGCCAACTACCTGCATATTCCCTATGTGCCCTATACCTCCGAGCTGGTGATCGTCTGTACCGCCATTGTCGGGGCGGGTCTGGGTTTCCTCTGGTTCAACACCTATCCGGCTCAGGTCTTCATGGGGGACGTTGGTTCCCTGGCGCTGGGCGGCGCGCTCGGCACCATCGCCGTGCTGGTACGTCAGGAGTTCCTGCTGGTGATCATGGGTGGCGTCTTCGTGATGGAGACCGTCTCGGTGATCCTGCAGGTGGGTTCCTACAAACTGCGCGGCGTGCGGATCTTCCGCATGGCGCCGATCCATCACCACTACGAGAAGAAGGGCTGGCCGGAGCCGCGCGTTATCGTGCGCTTCTGGATCATCACCCTCGTGCTGGTGTTGCTGGGTCTTGCCACCCTGAAGGTGAGGTAAGGCCATGGTCATCATCATCGGATTGGGCAAAACCGGACTCTCCTGTGTCGATTACTTCCTCGGCCGTGGCGTGACGCCACTGGTGATGGACACCCGCGTCAACCCGCCCGGCAAGGATCAACTGCCGCCGGAGGTGGAGCTCATTCACGGGCTCGACGAGGCACTGCTCAAGCAGGCGCACATGATCGTTGCTAGCCCCGGTATCGCGTTGGCGACCCCCGAACTGAAAGCGGCTGCCGAGTGTGGCGTTCAGATCGTCGGCGACATCGAACTGTTTGTTCGCGAGACCCAGACCCCGGTCATCGCCATCACCGGCTCGAACGGCAAGAGCACCGTCACTACCCTGGTGGGCGAGATGATTGCCGAAGCCGGGCTCAATGTCGGTGTGGGTGGCAATATCGGTACACCGGCGCTCGATCTGCTCAAGCAGCCGATGGATCTCTGCGTGCTGGAGCTCTCCAGTTTCCAGCTCGAGACCACCTACAGCCTGCGTGCTGCCGCGTCCGTGGTGCTGAACCTCTCCGAAGATCACATGGATCGCTATCAGGGCATGGCCGACTATCGCGCTGCCAAGATGGAGATCCATCAGCACTCCAAACACATTCTGGTCAATCGCGATGATGCCCAGACCCTGCCCGATGTGGGTCAGGTGTGGCAGAGCTTTGGCCTCGACTGCAATGGCTATGGCCGTTGCCTGCTGGATGGCCGCTACTGGTTGACCCTGCACGGCGAACCGCTGCTGGCGGTGGACGAGATGAAGATCGTCGGTGCCCACAATCAGGCCAATGCGCTGGCCGCCATGGCCCTGTGCGATGCGGTCGGCATTCCCCGTGCTGCCCAGCTCACCGTGCTGCGCCGCTTTGAAGGTCTGCCGCACCGAGCCCGCTTCGTGCGCGAGGTGAACGGGGTGCGCTGGATCAACGATTCCAAGGCCACCAACGTGGGGGCCACTCTGGCTGCCGTGGCCGGTGTGCGCGAGTCGGTCAAGGGGCGCCTGTTGTTGCTGGCTGGTGGTCAGGGCAAGGGGCAGGATTTTGGCCCCATTCAGGCGCTGCTGGGCAACCAGATCGATCACATGTATTGCTTCGGTCAGGATGCCGATGTGCTGCTGGCGCTGGGCGAGCAGACCGAACGGGTGGCCGATCTGGCCGCAGCGGTCGCCAAGGCTGCGGCCGATGCCCAGCCCGGTGACTGGGTACTGCTGGCGCCAGCTTGTGCCAGCCTCGATCAGTTCAAGTCGTTCGAGGTGCG
Source organism: Aeromonas finlandensis (assembly GCF_000764645.1). Classification (GTDB taxonomy): domain Bacteria; phylum Pseudomonadota; class Gammaproteobacteria; order Enterobacterales; family Aeromonadaceae; genus Aeromonas; species Aeromonas finlandensis. The sequence goes on along the minus strand of NZ_JRGK01000286.1, from coordinate 49,223 downwards.
TGGCGATCGCTTCACCGAGATGGTACAGATGCTATGAACGCACACCTTGCCAGCAGCCTGGACGGGCTTTACTTCTTCACATCTTTCAACGTTCGCGGTGATCGCCTTACCGCTGAACAGGTGCTGGCACTATGAACGCCCTTCGCGCAGTAGCAGGTCTTTTCCAACGCTGGTTGTTACCGGCGCGCCCTGCCGGTCTCTACGATCGGCAGTTGGTACTGCTGGCGCTCTCCCTGATGGCCGTCGGGGTGGTGATTGTGGCGTCTGCCTCGATCCCCGAAGGGATCGCGCTGGGGGATGACCCCTTCATGTTCGTGAAGCGTCACGCCCTGTTTCTGGTGATGGCGCTGGGTATCTCCTGGTTTGTGTTGCAGGTGCCGATGGCGCGCTGGCAACAGCACAATGGCCCCATGCTGCTGCTGGCGATTTTGATGCTGGTGCTGGTGCTGCTGGTGGGTCGCAACGTCAACGGTGCGGTGCGCTGGTTGCCGCTCGGCCCCTTCAACCTGCAGCCTGCGGAATTTGGCAAGCTGGCGCTGTTTGTCTATCTGGCCGGTTATCTGGTGCGGCGCCAGAGCGAAGTACGTGAAGCCTGGATCGGCTTCCTGAAACCGCTGGCGGTGTTCGGGGTGCTGGCGGTCCTGCTGCTGTTGCAACCTGACCTGGGTTCCACCGTGGTGATGTTCGTCACCTCGTTCGGCATGCTGTTTCTGGCCGGTGCCCGGCTGGGGCAATTCCTGACCCTGATTGGTGCGGGCCTTGGTTCGGTGGTGATGCTGATCATCGTCGAGCCCTACCGGATGCGGCGGGTGACCTCCTTTATGGATCCCTGGGCCGATCCGTTCGGCAGCGGCTACCAGTTGACCCAGTCGCTGATGGCGTTTGGTCGTGGCAGCTGGTTTGGCGAAGGGCTTGGCAACTCCATCCAGAAGATGGAGTACCTGCCGGAAGCGCACACCGACTTCGTGTTTGCGATCCTTGGCGAAGAGCTGGGCTATGTCGGGGTGCTGGGCGCCCTGTTCCTGATTTTTGCGCTGTCGATCAAGGCGCTCAAGCTGGGGCATCGCGCGCTGGTGGCAGAGCGGCTCTATGACGGCTATCTGGCCATCGGTATCGGCATCTGGTTCAGCTTCCAGACCTTCGTCAACGTCGGCGCGGCCAGTGGCATGATGCCGACCAAGGGCTTGACCCTGCCGCTGGTCAGTTACGGTGGCTCCAGTCTCATCATCATGGCGGTGGCGGTGAGCATGTTGATTCGAATCGATTTTGAGTTGCGTCAGGCGACAGCCCAGGCGCGCGTGCGGGAGGTTTAGTGAGCAAGACTCTGTTGGTGATGGCAGGTGGTACCGGTGGGCATGTGTTCCCCGGACTGGCCGTGGCCGATCGCCTGAAGGCCCAGGGCTGGACTGTCCACTGGCTCGGCACTGCCGACCGGATGGAGGCGGAGCTGGTGCCCGCCCACGGTTATCCCATCTCCTTCATCGATATTCAGGGGGTGCGTGGCAACGGCATCAAACGACTGCTGGTTGCGCCCTATCGCATCGTCAAATCGATCCTGCAGGCACGTCAGGTGCTCAAGACCGTTCGTCCTGATGTGGTGCTCGGCATGGGCGGTTTTGCCTCCGGCCCGGGTGGTGTGGCTGCCTGGTTCTCCGGTATCCCGTTGCTGCTTCATGAGCAGAATGCCGCTGCCGGCATGACCAACAAGCTGCTGGCGCGGATTGCCAGGCGGGTGCTGATGGCATTTCCGGGGGCCTTCGCGCCGAGCCGTCGTACCGCTGTGGTGGGCAATCCGGTGCGTCCCGAAGTGGTCGCCTTGCCGGATCCGCAACTGCGCAGCAGCAGCGAGCCGCTGCATCTGCTGATCGTCGGTGGCAGTCTGGGTGCCCGGGTGCTCAACGAGCAGGTACCTGCTGCGGTGGCGGCGTCCGGCGTGGCCATTGAAGTGCGTCATCAGTGTGGCAAGGGTAATGGTGAGACAGTCTCCGCAGCCTATGCCCAGCACGGCATCCATGCCGAGGTGAGTGAATTTATCAAGGATATGGCCAGTGCCTATGCCTGGGCCGACCTGGTGGTCTGCCGTGCCGGTGCCCTGACCGTTTCCGAAGTGGCAGCAGCCGGTGTGCCTGCCATTTTCGTGCCGTTGCCCCATGCGGTGGATGATCACCAGACCCGTAACGCCCTGACCCTGGTCGACGGCGGTGCGGCTGAGTTCCTGCCCCAGTCCGAGCTGAATACCGCTTCACTGGCGGCGCGGCTGACCTGGCTGTCTGGCCGCCGAGAGACCCTGTTTAACATGGCGCAAGCGGCTCGCCGCGTCGCCATCACCGATGCGGCCGAGCGGGTTGCGGATGAGTGCAAACAGCTCGCCACCGGGCAGAGTGGTAAAGATTGATGAGCAAGGTTGCAGCGGTGACACCGTGCAGCCTTGTACCTGTATGTATTGATGCCGCCGTGCAGCCGCTCTTTGATGGCACCTGGCCTGCGGCAGACTAAAGAGACGATTATGACCAAGGTTGAACTGGCAAAACTGCGAACTGTGATCCCCGAAATGCGCCGCGTGCGTCGCATCCACTTTATCGGTATCGGTGGTGCCGGTATGGGCGGGATCGCCGAAGTGCTTGCCAACGAAGGGTATCAGGTAACGGGTTCTGATCTGGCTCGCAACGCCGTGACCGAGCGGTTGGCCGGACTGGGCGCCCACATCTTCGTCGGCCACAGTGCCGAACATGTCGAGGGTGCCAGCGTGGTGGTGGTCTCTACCGCTATCAAGCAGGATAACCCGGAGCTGCTGGCCGCCCGCGAACTGCGGATCCCGGTCGTACGCCGCGCCGAGATGCTGGCCGAGCTGATGCGTTTCCGTCATGGCATCGCCATCGCCGGTACCCACGGCAAGACCACCACCACCAGCCTGGTGGCGAGCATTTATGCCGAAGCCGACCGCGACCCGACCTTCGTCATCGGTGGTCTGCTCAACAGTGCCGGCACCAATGCCCGTCTGGGCAGCAGCCGTTACCTGATTGCCGAGGCGGACGAGAGCGACGCCTCCTTCCTGCATCTGCAGCCGATGGTCTCTATCGTGACCAATATCGAAGCGGATCACATGGATACCTACGGCGGTGATTTCTCCAAGCTGAAGGCCACCTTCATCGAGTTTCTGCACAATCTGCCCTTCTACGGACTGGCGGTGGTCTGCATCGATGATCCGGTGATCCGTGGCATGTTGCCCGAGATTGCCCGCCCGACGCTGACCTATGGTCTCTCTGACGATGCCGATGTACAGGTGCTGGATTTTGTCCAGACCACCAACCACAGCTGCTTCCGGGTTCGCCGTAAAGATGCCGGTGAGTTGCAGGTTACCCTCAATTTGCCGGGTATTCACAACGCATTGAACGCCGCAGCGGCGATAGCTGTCGCGACAGAGGACGGTGTCAGCGATGAGGCCATCATCTCTGCACTGGCCAAATTTGAAGGGGTTGGCCGTCGATTCCAGCAGTATGGCGAGTTTGAAACCGGTCGCGGCAAGGCGATGCTGGTGGACGATTACGGCCACCATCCGAGTGAAGTGAAGGTCACCATCAACGCCGCCCGTGCCGGTTGGCCCGAGAAACGTCTGGTGATGGTGTTCCAGCCGCACCGCTACACCCGCACCCGCGACCTCTACGAGGACTTCGCCGATGTGCTCTCCAAGGTAGACGTGCTGGTGATGCTGGAGGTTTATGCTGCCGGTGAGGAGCCAATCCCGGGCGCTGATGGACGGGCACTGTGCCGCTCCATTCGTTCGCGCGGCAACCTGGACCCCATCTTCGTCGCCACACCAGATGACGTGCCAGCCGTGCTGGCCGACCTGATCGGCGAGGGCGATTTGGTGCTGACTCAAGGCGCCGGGAACGTCGGGGCGCTTGCCCGTCGTCTCGGAGAGATGAAATTGAGCATAGATAGCATGAAATCTGGCGCCTGAGGGCCCAATGAGTATTTTGACCGCCAAGCCGGGGCCTATATAATGGCGAACCGGTCTGTCAAAAGGCCGGTTTAGCGCGTTACACGGGGATCGATCGGGTGGAGGCAAGGGCACAGGGGCGCACCAAGGGTGGCTTCATCGCAGGGGTAGTGTTTTTCCTGCTGGTGATATGGGGCTGCTACCGGACGGCGCTGGATGTTAAAGGTTGGCTGACAGATGCCAACCGGTTGCCCATGAGCGAGCTGTTGCTGCAGGGGCAACACCAGTATTTGCAAACCGAAGAGCTGCGGATGGCCGTGCTGGATGGCGCTGAGCTGCGCAACTTCTTCGAATTGGACGTCAACGAATTGCAGGCACGGCTCAATGCCCTGCCATGGGTAGCTCAGGTCTCGGTACGAAAGAAGTGGCCGAACAAGATCAAGATCTACCTCACGGAACAAGATGTGGCGGCGCGCTGGAATGGCAACCGCTTCGTCAACACCAGGGGCAAGGTATTCAGTGCCCCGGATCGGGTCAAGACGCCGCTGCTGCAGCTGTCAGGGCCGGATGACCAGGCCGCCCGGGTGTTGAAAGAGAGTCGGCAGTACGAGTCGCAACTGGCTGCCAAGGGATACAAGTTGCTGGGGGTGAATCTGACCCCCCGCCATGCCTGGGAACTGACCCTGGATGGCAATATCAAGCTGTTCCTGGGACGCAATGACATTGCGCTCCGGCTGCAGCGGTTTATCGATGCCTTCCCGGTTATCGAACCCCGTGCGCAAGTTGCCTACGTGGATCTTCGATACGACACCGGAATGGCAGTTGGCTGGAAGAAGAGCGAAGAGAAAGTGCATGACCAACACCGCAGATAGGAATTTGATTGTCGGACTGGATATCGGCACAACCAAGGTGGCGGTTCTGGTCGGGGAAGTATTGCCGGACGGTGAACTGAACGTCATCGGTATGGGCAGTCACGCTTCCCGCGGAATGGAGAAGGGCGGGGTCAATGACCTCGACTCCGTGGTCAAGTCACTGCGCCGTGCGGTGGAAGAGGCCGAGATGATGGCAGATTGCCAGATCAGCTCGGTCTATCTGGGTTTGTCCGGCAAGCATATTGATTGCCGCAACGAGACCGGTATGGTGCCCATCTCCGATGAGGAGGTGACTCAGGAGGATGTGGACAACGTGATCCATACCGCCAAGTCGGTTCGCCTCTCCGATGAGCTGCGCGTGCTGCATGTGCTGCCTCAGGAGTTTGCCATCGATTATCAGGAAGGGATCAAGAATCCGGTTGGCCTCTCCGGTGTGCGGATGGCGGCCAAGGTTCACCTGATCACCTGCCACAACGACATGGCCCGCAACATTGAGAAATGTGTGGAGAAGGTCGGCTTGCGCGTGGATCAGCTGATCTTCTCCGCGCTGGCCTCCAGCTATGCCGTGTTGACCGAAGACGAGAAAGAGCTGGGTGTCTGCGTGGTGGACATCGGTGGTGGCACCATGGACATGTCGCTGTTTACCGGCGGTGCCCTGCGCCACACCAAGGTGATCCCGTACGCTGGCAGCACTGTTACCAGCGACATTGCCTACGCCTTCGGCACGCCGCCGCTCGACGCAGAAGCGATCAAGGTGCGCTACGGCTGCGCCCTCGGTCGTCTGGTCAGCAAGGAAGACAATATTGAAGTGCCCAGTGTCGGCGGTCGTCCGGCGCGCAGCCTGCAACGGCAGACACTGGCTGAAGTGATTGAGCCCCGTTACACCGAGTTGCTCTCCATGGTGAATGATGAGCTGGTGCGGGTACAGAGCGAGTTGAAAGCGCAGGGGGTCAAGCATCAGCTGGCAGCCGGTGTGGTCTTGACCGGCGGCGCTGCCCAGATTGAAGGCATTGTGGAGTGTGCAGAGCAGATCTTCCAGAGCCAGGTCCGGGTGGGAGAGCCCATGAACATACGTGGTTTGAGTGATTACGTGCAGGCTCCAGTGTACTCGACTGCGGTCGGGTTGCTGCAATATGGCCGCACCCATCAAGCCACAGGTAGCAACAAAGAATATGCCGCCAAGGCAAGCGTCGGTGGCCTGGTCAAACGGGTTAGTAACTGGCTGCGTGGCGAGTTCTAAGAATTTTGCTGAGTCAGGCAAATAAAGCGGAGAGACAACATGTTTGAATTTATGGATAGCCACACTGACGAAGCCGTCATTAAAGTGATCGGTGTAGGTGGCGGCGGCGGTAACGCTGTCGAGCACATGGTTCGTCAAAATATTGAGGGTGTTGAGTTTATTACCGTCAACACCGACGCCCAGGCACTGCGTAACTCCAGCGCCAACACTACCCTGCAGATCGGCGGTGGCATCACCAAGGGTCTGGGGGCCGGAGCCAATCCGGAAGTGGGTCGTGATGCGGCCATGGAAGATCGCGAAGCGCTGCGTGAGCTGCTGACCGGTTCCGACATGGTGTTCATCGCCGCCGGTATGGGTGGTGGTACCGGTACCGGTGCTGCGCCGATCGTGGCCGAAGTGGCGCGCGAGATGGGCATTCTGACCGTTGCCGTCGTCACCAAGCCGTTCTCCTTCGAAGGGAAGAAGCGGATGGGCTTCGCCGCGCACGGTATCGAAGAGCTCTCCAAAAACGTCGACTCCCTGATCACCATCCCCAACGACAAGTTGCTGAAGGTGCTGGGTCGCGGTATCTCCCTGCTGGACGCCTTCAAGGCGGCCAACGATGTACTGCTTGGCGCGGTACAGGGCATTGCCGAGCTGATCACCCGTCCGGGCTTGATCAACGTCGACTTCGCGGACGTGCGTACCGTAATGCGTGAAATGGGTACCGCCATGATGGGTACCGGTTCTGCCTCCGGTGATGACCGTGCCGAAGAAGCGGCCGAGAAAGCCATCTCCAGCCCGCTGCTGGAAGATGTGGATCTGGCCGGTGCCCGTGGCATCCTGGTCAACATCACTGCTGGTATGGACATGACCATCGAAGAGTTCGAAACCGTGGGTAACGCGGTCAAGGCCTTCGCTTCCGAGAACGCCACTGTAGTAGTGGGTACCGTAATCGATCCGGAAATGCACGACGAACTGCGTGTGACCGTGGTTGCTACCGGTATCGGTGCCGAGCGCAAGCCGGACATCACGCTAGTCAAGAGCAGCCAGGTGCAAGAGCGCCCGGTACGTCAGCCGCTGGTCAGCGACATGATGCAAGGCCGCGTGATGGACGAAGCCCCGGCCAAGGTGGTCAACGCCGAGCCGCAAGCTCGTCGCGAACCGGATTACCTGGATATTCCGGCGTTCCTGCGCAAGCAAGCTGACTAAGCCTCTTATGGCTCTTGTTTGTTTGTTGTTCAAGGAATGTGCTAAGATGGCCTGCCAACGACCATCTGGTCCGGATTTTAAGCTGTTTAGGGTACACCCATGATTAGACAAAGAACCTTGAAAACGAGTGTACAGGCGACCGGTGTCGGCCTGCATTCGGGCCGGAAAGTCACCATGACGTTCCGTCCGGCGCCTGTGAACACAGGGATCGTTTACTTGCGTACCGACCTGAATCCTGTGGTGGAGCTGCCAGCCAATGCCGATCAGGTGCGCGATACCGTGCTCTGTACCGCTCTGGTCAACGAAGCCGGTGTCCGTGTCTCTACTATTGAGCACCTCTCTGCCGCGCTGGCCGGGATGGGGATCGACAACCTCTATGTCGAGGTTGACGCGCCCGAGATTCCGGTGATGGACGGCAGTGCGCATCCCTTTATCTACCTGCTGCAGGAAGTCGGGATCCGTGAGCAAAATGCTGCCAAGCAGTTTGTACGGATCAAGAAGAGCATCCGGGTTGAAGACGGTGACAAGTGGGCGGAATTCCACCCCTATCGCAACGGCTTCAAGATGGATCTCGAGATCGATTTCCAGCATCCGGTTTTTGAAGGGCGCAACCAGCGTTGCGTACTGGACTTCTCCGGTGCCTCCTTCGTGAAAGAGATCAGCCGTGCCCGTACCTTCGGGTTCATGCGTGATATCGAGTACCTGCGTTCCCAGAACCTGGCGCTGGGCGGAAGCCTGGAAAACGCCGTGGTACTGGACGACTATCGGGTGCTGAACGAAGACGGTTTGCGTTATGAGGACGAGTTCGTCAAGCACAAGATGCTGGACGCGATCGGTGACCTCTATATGTGTAACCGCAGCATCATCGGTGAGTTCCGTGCCTACAAGACCGGACACGCCCTGAACAACAAGCTGCTGCGTGCCTTGCTGGCCGAGCAGGAGGCTTGGGAACTGGTGACCTTCGAGGGTGAGGGCGACAAAGCGCCTATCGCTTACTACGATAACGGTCTGGTTCTGGCCTGATAGCTGTGCAACGGAACGTCGGTCCTCTCTCCGCACCGACGTTCCGTCATTTGTTTACTCCATCCTTTAATACCGATTATCTCCCGGTTTTATTTCCCGTGCAGGCTCCTGGCCGCACCTGACCGAGCAGACTTAGTTCTATGAGCATTACCCTGATCCTCCACGGCAAGCAGCGACGCAAGTTGCACCTGCCCAAACAACGTCTGGCCTGGGTCGGCGGTATTCTCTTCTCCCTGTTGGCTCTTGGTGGTGGTTGGCTCTGGCAGAGCTGGCACCAGAAAATGGAGGCGCTGGAAGTGGCGCTTGCCGTTGCCGAGCAACAGTCCGTCGACCAGAGTGGCGACGAAGCCCGTGAACAGTTGGCGATGCTGGCTGCTCAGGTAGGCACCATGCAGGGCCAGCTTGGCCGTCTCAATGCCCTCGGGGAGCGATTGACCGAGCAGGCTGATCTCGATCCTGACGAGTTCAATTTCAAAGAGCTGCCCCCGATGGGCGGTCCTTCTTATGATGAAGAGCTGGAAGTGAGCCTCAACGAGCTGCAAGCCTCGATGAAACACCTCAGCCAGCAGCTCAGCAGCCGCGAAGAGCAGCTGTCGGTACTTGAATCTTTCATCATGAATCACCATATCACCGATGCCGGTTTTATTTCCGGCACGCCAGTCAAACAGGAGCGGGTTTGGGTCTCGTCCGGGTTTGGCGGACGGGTTGACCCGTTCAATGGGCGTGCAAAGATGCACAAAGGGGTAGATTACCGTGGCAAGCCCGGAACCCCCATTCTGGCCACCGGGCCCGGCATTGTCAGCTGGGCGGGCCGTCATCCGGAATTTGGCAACATGGTGGAGATCAATCACGGCAATGGTCTGATCACCCGCTATGCCCACAACTCCAAGTTGCTGGTCGAGGTGGGCACCCTGGTTGATCAGGGTCAGAAGATTGCCTTGATGGGGCGGACCGGTCGCGCGACCGGGGTCCATTTGCATTACGAAGTGTTGAAAGACGGTCGTCAGGTCAACCCCGCACGCTTTCTGAGTGCCAGACGGGGTTAGGTTTTTTTTTCTCCAGGTTCCAGTGACGGAACGCTTTTATAACCAGAAATAGTTGGTACCCATGATTAGCACACTGCTTACCAAGATTATCGGCAGCCGGAACGACAGAACGCTCAAGGCTTTGCGCAAAATTGTAAAACAGATCAATGCGATGGAGCCGCAGTTCGAGGCTTTGTCCGATGCCGAGTTGCAGGCCAAAACGGCCGAGTACCGTCAGCGTATCGAGCAGGGCGAAACGCTGGAGCAGCTGCTGCCGGAAGCGTTCGCGACCGTGCGTGAAGCCTCCAAGCGGGTGTTCGGCATGCGTCACTTCGACGTGCAGCTGATCGGCGGCATGGTGCTGAACTCCAACCGCATCGCGGAAATGAAGACCGGTGAAGGTAAAACCCTGACCGCAACCCTGCCTGCTTACCTGAACGCCCTGAGTGGCCGTGGTGTGCACGTGGTGACCGTCAACGACTACCTGGCCAAACGTGATGCGGAAGCGAACCGTCCGCTATTCTCCTTCCTCGGCATGACCGTCGATTGCAACGTGCCCGGTATGGATGCGTCCCAGAAGCGTGACGCTTACGCTGCCGACATCACCTACGGTACCAACAACGAATTCGGTTTTGACTACCTGCGCGACAACATGGCGTTCTCGCCGGAGCAGCGCGTACAGCGCCCGCTCAACTATGCGCTGGTGGATGAGGTGGACTCGGTGCTTATCGATGAAGCCCGTACTCCGCTCATCATCTCCGGCCCGGCCGAAGACAGCTCCGAGCTCTATATTCGCGTCAACAAGCTGATCCCGCTGCTGGTCAAGCAGGACAAGGAAGACACCGAGGAGTACACCGGCGACGGCCACTACACGGTGGATGAGAAGAACCGTCAGGCGCTGCTGACTGAAAACGGCCAGATCTTCGTGGAAGAGCTGCTCAAGAAAGAGGGGCTGCTGGACGAGAATGACTCCCTCTTCTCCGCCTCCAACATCAGCCTGCTGCACCATGTCAGCGCGGGTCTGCGTGCTCACACCCTGTTCGAACGCAACGTTGACTATATCGTTCAGAAGGACGAGATCGTCATCGTTGACGAGCATACCGGCCGTACCATGCCGGGTCGTCGCTGGTCCGATGGTCTGCATCAGGCCGTAGAAGCGAAGGAAGGGGTGAAGATCCAGAACGAGAACCAGACACTGGCATCCATCACCTTCCAGAACTACTTCCGTCTCTACAACAAGCTGGCGGGGATGACCGGTACAGCGGATACTGAAGCCTTTGAATTCCAACAGATTTATGGCCTGGATACCGTGGTTATCCCGACCAACAAGCCGATGGTGCGCAAGGACATGGGCGATCTGGTCTACCTGACCGCCAATGAGAAGTATGCCGCCATCATCGAAGATATCCGTCAGTGCGTGGCCAAGGGCCAGCCTGTACTGGTCGGTACCGTCTCTATCGAGAACTCCGAGCTGCTCTCCGGCATCCTGACCAAGGAGAAGATCCCGCACAAGGTGCTGAACGCCAAGTTCCACGCTATGGAAGCGGAGATCGTCGCCCAGGCAGGTCAGACTGGTGCGGTCACCATCGCCACCAACATGGCCGGTCGTGGTACCGACATCGTGCTGGGTGGCAACTGGCAGGCAGAGATTGCCAAGCTGGATAACCCGACCAGCGAGCAGATTGCCGAGCTGAAAGCAGCCTGGCAGGTGCGTCATGATGAAGTGCTGGCCGCCGGTGGTCTGCACATTATCGGTACCGAGCGTCACGAATCCCGTCGTATCGACAACCAGCTGCGCGGCCGTTCCGGTCGTCAGGGTGACCCGGGTTCCTCCCGCTTCTACCTCTCCATGGAAGATACCCTGATGCGGATCTTCGCCTCCGATCGCGTGACCGGCATGATGAAGAAGCTGGGCATGGAAGAGGGCGAAGCCATCGAGCACCCTTGGGTCACCAAGGCGATCGAAAACGCCCAGCGCAAGGTGGAGGGTCGCAACTTCGACATCCGCAAGAGCTTGCTGGAGTTTGATGACGTTGCCAACGACCAGCGCAAGGTGGTTTACGAGCAGCGTAACGAGCTGCTGGATACCAACGACATCTCCGAGACTATTCACGTTATCCGTGACGACGTGTACGGCGCGGTGATCGACGAGTACATCCCGCCCCAGTCTCTGGAAGAGATGTGGGACGTGCCGGGTCTGGAAGCACGCCTGAAGGCGGACTTCGCGCTGGATCTGCCGCTGCAACAGTGGCTGGCGGAAGATGACAAGCTGTATGAAGAGAAGCTGCGCGAGCGCATTCTGGACGAAGCCACCAAGCTCTATGCCCACAAGGAAGAGCTGGTCGGCAAAGAGGTGCTGCGCAACTTCGAGAAGGCGGTGATGCTGCAAACCCTGGATGGTCTGTGGAAAGAGCATCTGGCGGCCATGGATCACCTGCGTCAGGGCATCCATCTGCGCGGTTACGCCCAGAAGAACCCCAAGCAGGAGTACAAGCGCGAATCCTTCGATCTGTTCACCCAGATGCTGGAAACCCTCAAGCGCGACGTGGTCAGCATCCTGAGCCGTGTTCAGGTGCAGGAGCGTGATGTGGAAGCGATGGAAGAGCAGCAGCGCCAGCAGGCGGAAGCCGCTCCCCGTACCTATACCCACGCCGCTGCCGAGAGCCAGCTGGCCGATGAACAGGCCGCAGGCGAAGAGGGGCACACCACCTTCGTACGTGACGAGCAGAAGGTCGGTCGCAACGATCCCTGCCCGTGCGGCTCCGGCAAGAAGTACAAGCATTGCCACGGTCAGTTGACCTGATCGACGCAATGCCATGACAAGGCGGGCCCGGTGCCCGCCTTGTTTTTGTCAGATGGCGGCGAAGTCATGGTTGTTGCGTCGCTTGGCGAAGGGAAATCGGATATCAGGCATGATCGGCCGCTCACCCAGCCGGAGGTTGGGCTCATCGAACGGTCCGGTCAGGCATAGCGTGCAAGGGTAACAAGATGGAACAGAAAAAACGGATCTGGGTGGCGGTTGGCGTCATTGAGAATGAACAGGGTGAGATCTTCATAGCTAAACGCTCCTCCGATCGTCATCAGGGGGATCGCTGGGAGTTTCCCGGTGGCAAGGTGGAGTCGGGCGAGGATCTGCTCACCGCACTGGATCGGGAGCTGTGGGAAGAGATTGGTATTCGGGTGCAGGATTGCGCTCCCTTTATGGAGCTGCAGCACGACTACCCCGAGAAGCAGGTCTTGCTGGATATCTGGAAGGTGACCCGTTTCAGCGGCGAACCGTTCGGCAAAGAGGGTCAGGAGTGTCTGTGGGTGCCGGTGGCCGAGCTGCACAACTACCATTTTCCCGATGCGAATGGCCCGATTGTGGCGCGGCTACAGGGCCTGCTGGCTTGAACCGGTAGCAATCAATAAGCATCAAAAAAGGGCCCATCGGCCCTTTTTTCATTTTGCAGCGGTGAGTGACCACTGGCTTATAGCCACTGATCGCCCTCTTCCGGCTCCGGCAGCAGATCCGGATTGATCTCCCCCGGAATGCGCTTCTCTTCATCGGCCCATTCGCCGAGATCGATCAGCTGGCAGCGCTTGCTGCAGAAGGGGCGGAACGGACTCTGCGGGCCCCATTCCAGCTCGGTTTGGCAAGTCGGGCACTTGACCTTGGTAACCATGGCTACTCCTTAGCAGCAGGCGAGCTGGAACGGCACATCGCCAATCGGCTGTTCTGCGGTGGGCAGAAAGCGCAGGGCGAAGCGGTTCTTGTGACCGCTCAGGGTCGGGTAGCAGAACAGATTGCCCGGCAGCTTGATGCGGATAAGCTCGGCACTCTCGGCGGTATCCTGAAAGAAGCCGTTGCTGGCGACCTGTTCAGTGAAGCTGCCTGACTCGCGCCACAGCCCCAGCAGCAGGGTGATGGCATTCATCAGCAGGTTGATGTCACTCAGCCAGCCCTGCATCTGTTGGTGCCGTGCTATGGCCGGGGTTCCGAGCCAGTGGTGCAGTTGCGGCACATCGAAGGCACACAGGCCACCGGGGATGGAAAAGCGCTGGCGGATGGAGCCGAGCAGGCGATCCTCTTTCAGGCGGGCACCCGGGCGTGGCGAGTTGAGCAGGTTGCGGGAGAGCTGGCTGCTCTCTTGCTGCATCTGTTTGATCTGCTCTAGATCGACGTCGGGCAGGCTGGCCCAGTGGCTCAGACGCTGGCCGAGACGCTCCAGATCCTTGATGAGGTCGGCGCGCAGGTCGCCGCGCTCCAGCAACTCCTGCAGATCGAACAGCCCCTTGAAGAAGGCGATATGTGCCCAGGATTGTTCACTCTCCAGATTGTCGCGGATCTGGGAAAACAGGGACTCCAGACGAAGATAGGTCCGGCTTTTTTCATTGAGGGGGAAATCGTAAATCATGCCTAATCCTGGCCAGCCATAAACCGGCCTAGTGTACTCACACTTGGCGGGCTTGTTGAGAGGCAATTGCCAGATATGTCTCGTGCAGCGCCAAAATCCGCGTTTTAATCGCCATTTCGCTGCCATTGTGGTTTTCGATGACATCATCCGCCGCGGCGAGGCGCTCCGACCGGCTCGCCTGGGCGGCGATGATGGCCTTGGCCTGCTCGGCCGATACCCCATCCCGGTGGCAGGTGCGCTCAATCTGGGTGGCTTCATCCACATCGATCACCAGCACCCGGTTGGCGAGGCCAGTGAGTTTGTTCTCCACCAGCAGCGGCACGACCAGCAGGCAATAAGGTGAGCGTGCCTCGGCACACTGGCGCTGCATTTCGCTGCGAATCAGCGGATGGAGCAGGGCATTGAGCCACCCCTTGGCCTGTGGGTCGCTGAAGACCCGCTCGCGCAGGGCGCGACGATCGAGTTGGCCGCTCGGATCAATCACATCCGGGCCAAAATGGTCGGCGATGGCAGTAAGGGCTGGGGTGCCTGGCTCAACGACTTCGCGGGCGATCACATCCGCATCCACCACCTCGATACCCAGCTCGGCAAACTGGTTGGCGATAGTGGTCTTGCCGCTGCCGATACCACCTGTGATAGCAACTACATACATGGGGGCCTCTTGCTCAAAGCAGGGTAGAGAGATACCAGCGGGTGATGGTATCGCCCCATAGCAGGGCGATCCAGCCCGCGATGGCGAGGTAGGGGCCGAAGGGGATGGGCTTGCCCTGATGATGTTTTTGCAAGGCGATCAGGCTGATGCCGATCACGGCACCGACCAGAGATGAGAGCAGCAGAATTATGGGCAGCGCCTGCCAGCCGAGCCAGGCGCCCAGTGCCGCCAGCAGCTTGAAGTCACCATAGCCCATCCCCTCCTTGCCGGTTAGCAGCTTGAAAGCCCAGTAGAGGCTCCAGAGCACCAGATAGCCCGCCATTGCACCGATCACGGCATCCGCCAGCGGCACGAAGCCACTTGCCAGGTTGAACAGCAGCCCGCCCCACAGCAGTGGCAGGGTGAGCTGGTCGGGCAGCAACATCTTGTCGAGATCGATAAAGGTGAGGGCGACCAGCACCCAGGTCAGCAACAGGGCGGCCAACGTACCCCAGCCCGGCGTTATGACCATGGCTACGGCCACCGAGAGCAGGGCGGTCAGCAGCTCTACCAGCGGATAGCGGGCCGAGATGGGGGCCTGACAGTCGCGGCAACGCCCTTTGAGCCAGAGCCAGCTCAACAGCGGGATGTTCTCCAGCGCAGTGATGGCGTGGCCACAGTGAGGACATGCGGAGCGGGGGACCATCAGGTTGTAGCGCTCTGGCGCAGTGGCCTCCTCATCGGGGGCGAAGTAACTGCGATACTCGGCCTGCCACTCCCGCTCCAACATGATGGGCAGGCGGTGGATCACTACGTTGAGGAAGCTGCCGATCATCAGGGAGAAGAGAAAAACCAGCGAGAAGTAGAGCCAGGGCAAGCTGTGAGCCAGCTCGAGAAGAAGTGTCATAACCAACCGTCAGTTATTGAATGAGGGGGAGGGCATGGTTGTGGTGCCATGCCCTGATAAATCAGCCTACCACGTCGCCAAGCTTGAAGATGGGCAGGTACATGGCGATAACCATGCCGCCGACCAGCACCCCGAGCACCACCATGATGAGGGGTTCCAGCAGGCTGGTGAGGCCATCGACCAGATCATCCACCTCCTGTTCGAAGATGGTGGCGACCTTGGAGAGCATATCATCGATGGCACCGGACTCCTCACCGATCATCACCATCTGGATCACCATGTCGGGGAAGAGATCGACGGTGCGCATCGCCACGTTGATCTGCATGCCCGCCACCACCTCGTTGCGGATGGCCATTACCGCGGTGCGATAGACATAGTTGCCGGAGGCGCCTGCCGCCGAAATCAGCGCATCCACCAGCGGGATACCGGCGGAGAAGGTGGTAGACAGGGTGCGGGCAAAACGAGCCATGGCGGCCTTGTGCAGGATCATCCCGACCACCGGGATGGTGAGGACGAACTTGTCGGTATTGTCTTTCACCTTCTGGGAGGCGCGCCAGGCTCGTACATAGAGGAAGATGCCAAGGGCCGTGCCACCAAAGAAGACATACCACCAGTTCTGCATAAAGCGGGAGATGCCGATGACAAACTGGGTGAACACCGGCAGCTCGGCGCCGAAGCTCTTGAAGATATCTTCAAATTGCGGAATGACGAACAGCAGCAGGATGGAGGTCACCACGATGGCGACCAGAATGACCATGGTGGGGTAGAACATCGCCTTCTTGATCTTCGACTTGAGTGCTTCCGACTTTTCCCGATAGGTGGCGATACGGTCGTAGATGGTCTCCAGCGCACCGGATTGCTCACCGGCTTCCACCAGATCGCAGTAGAGATCATCGAAATAGAGGGGGTGGCGGCGCAGCGCCTCCGACATGGGAGTACCGGTCTCCACATCGGCTGCAATCTGCCCCATCAGCTCGCGCATGGAGGCTTTCTCGTGGCTGCGGGCTATGATCTGCAGGCTCTGCACCAGCGGGACACCGGCGGAGAGCATGGTGGTGATCTGGCGGGAGACGATGGCGATATCCATCGGTTTGATCCTGGCGCCGCCTTTGGAGAAAAGTCCCTGGGATTTCTTGGCTACCTTGGTGACGTTGACCCCCTGCTTGCGCAGTTCGGTCTTGACGGTGTTGATGCTGTCGGCTTGCAGTTCGCCGGAGACTTTCTGCCCCTTGCGGTTTACCCCGTGCCAGCGGAAGGCGAAGACTTTCTTGGGGGCATTGTTCTTTTTCGTTAGGGTTGCCATCTTTGCATCCTGCAATGGGGTTGGTTGTCAGAGCCGGGCTCTGTGCGTTACCAACCTGGTCAAGGTGCCCGACTGGCTTGATGCCTGCGGGGTACTTATCGGGTAGGGTGGTACCTTCTTGGCGCCAACCCGGTAACTTGAATGTCTGATTACTCTATTGCCGGGGCTATCATCCGTTCTGTATTCGTGGGTGACAGCCCCTTTGCCAACCGAACCGGTAGAACGCTGCACCACGTGAATTAGTTGGTGGTGACCCGGTTGACCTCGGCCAGACTGGTGACCCCTAGCCGGGCCTTCTCAAGTCCGGAGGTGCGCAGGGTACGCATTCCCTCTTTTTGCGCGATAGCGGCGATCTGCAGGGAGTTGGCGCCTTGCATGATCAATTTGGCGATGTTCTCCGACATCAGCATGATTTCGTAGATGCCGACCCGTCCCTTGTAGCCGCCCGAGCACTCTTTGCAACCGACCGGTTTGAACAGTCGCAGTCCGGCCGCCAGTTGCTGCGGCGTAAAGCCCAGTTCCAGCAGTTCGGCTTCCGGCACCACTTCCGGCGCTTTGCAGTGGTCGCACAGTTTACGAGCCAGCCGCTGGGCCATGATCAGGGTTACCGAGGAGGCGATGTTGAAGGCGGGCACCCCCATGTTCATCATCCGGGTCAGGGTCTCGGCGGCGGAGTTGGTGTGCAGGGTGGATAGCACCAGGTGGCCGGTTTGCGCCGCCTTGATGGCGATTTCGGCGGTTTCGAGATCGCGGATCTCCCCCACCATCACCACATCCGGGTCTTGCCGCAAGAAGGAGCGCAGGGCGCTGGCGAAGGTGAGCCCCGCCTTGGGGTTGACCTGCACCTGGTTGACGCCGGGCAGGTTGATCTCCACCGGATCTTCGGCGGTGGAGATGTTCACCTCGGTGGTGTTGAGAATATTGAGGCCGGTATAGAGAGAGACCGTTTTGCCCGAGCCGGTGGGGCCGGTCACCAGGATCATCCCCTGTGGTTTGGAGAGGGCGCGCAGGTATTGCGCCTTCTGCCGGTCATCAAAGCCGAGTTGCTCGATATTGAGGCGCGCCGCCGAGGAGTCGAGCAGACGGATAACGATCTTCTCCCCCCACATGGTGGGCAGGGTGTTGACCCGCATATCCATCGACTTGTTGCGCGACAGCTTTAGCTTGATGCGGCCATCCTGTGGCAGCCGCCGCTCGGCGATATCGAGTCGCGCCATTACCTTGAGGCGGGCGGAGAAGCGATTTGAGAGGTTGACCGGCGGCGTAGCAATTTCGTGCAGAATGCCGTCGATGCGAA
This sequence comes from Aeromonas finlandensis, assembly GCF_000764645.1. Taxonomy (GTDB): domain Bacteria; phylum Pseudomonadota; class Gammaproteobacteria; order Enterobacterales; family Aeromonadaceae; genus Aeromonas; species Aeromonas finlandensis. Next base: position 31,397 of record NZ_JRGK01000286.1, on the reverse strand, counting down.
AGCGCACCCGATACTTGAACTCGTAGGGTTCGAAGTGCAGGTCGGAGGCGCCGCGCTTGATGGCATCCATCATGATCTTGTTGATGTACTTGACGATGGGGGCATCGTCATCTGTGGTATTGACGCTCTCGTCGAGTCGGGAATTTTCATCCGAGACTTCCAGCTCGGAGATCTCCGATTCGTCGATATCTTCCATGCCGAGAGCATCGTTTTCACTCTCCAGCAGCTTGCCGATGGCGGCGGTGAGTTTGTTCTCCTCTACCAGCAGCGCTTCGGTATGAAGGCCGAAGCTAAAGCCAAAGTCCTCCAGGGCCGAGACATTTGTCGGGTCCGACATGGCGATATAGAGGGTGTGGCCCTGGGTGTAGATGGGCAGTACGTGATGTTTCTCAATCAGTTTCTGATTGAGGTACTTCTGCGGGATCTCGGCCAAGTCGAAGGCGGCAAGATCCAGCAGAGGTACCCCATACTCCAGCTCACAGAAATCGGCGAGGGCCTTGCTGTCTAGGATGTCGTTCTCTATCAGAAATGTCACAAAGGGTTTGCGCTGGGCCTTGGCCTGGCTCAGATAGCGCTGGGAATCCTCTTCACTGATCAGTGAAGAGGCGGCCAGGCTTAACGCCAGGCCGCTATTAGGGCTAGAGGTCATGTATCTATCAGCAAACACCTGCTGCGGCACATGTACCGGCAGAGCCAGAAGGATTTGGTGTCCAGACAACATTTCCATTGGTTGTATCGCCAACAAGCACATAGTTGTAGTTGGTCGATAGATTTTGTGAGGTGGCTGTAATTTTAAACTGGCTAGCTGCTGTTGGACCTGCGGCCAAAACTACGCTCGCTACACTACCGGCAGCGCTGGGGGCATTAGGAATACCATTGGCCCCTTGAGCTTGGCAGCTAGTTACTGCCCCTGTGCTCTGAAAGCACAATTCGACAGCAGTTTTAACGGGTCCGGTTGCAGCAATTACTTCAGAAAACTTCGCCTTTTGTGTGTATGTCTGATACGCCGGCAGTGCTACCGCCGCCAGAATGGCTACGATCGCGACCACGATCATCAGTTCAATAAGGGTAAAACCCGATTGTTTCTTCATTTCAAATGTCCTTTTATCCTTGGTTCCTGGGAAGTGCCGGTAGAAAACCATCCGCACGTCAGTATCTTATCCGAGCTGTCAGGGGTGGCAACAGAGATTGCAGTCTTTGTTAACCACTTTTCTATCATTTACCAAAAACATGATAGAAATCATAAAACAAGCGGCTTCTATCGACTCTTTTTTATCGCCGGGTCAGGCCCATCATCACACTCCTTTGCTGAGAGAACCTGCATAAAGAAAAGGCGCCTATGGCGCCTTTTGCAAGTTGTTTATCCGGTTAGGTCGAGTATTTGCTCAATCTTAAGTGGTTCGCCTTACTGCTGGATAAAGCGCATCGAGAGATCGAGAGCCCGCACATGCTTGGTGAGCGCCCCGACAGAGATAAAATCGACGCCGGTGGCGGCAAATTCGGCCAGAGTGTCGAGGGTGACATTGCCGGAGACTTCCAGCTTGGCGCGCCCCTGATTGATGGCGACGGCTTCCCGCATCATGGCCACATCGAAGTTGTCGAGCATCACGATATCGGCCTTTGCCGCCAGCGCCTGCTCCAGCTCTGCCAGTGTTTCGACTTCTACCTCGACCGGTTTGCCGGGATTGAGGTGACGAGCCTCATTGATCGCTTCGGCGATGCCGCCACAGGCGAGGATATGGTTCTCTTTGATGAGGTAGGCGTCATAGAGGCCGATGCGGTGATTCTTGCCGCCGCCGCAGGTGACCGCGTACTTCTGGGCGGTACGCAGCCCAGGGATGGTCTTGCGGGTGTCGAGCAGGCGGCAGTCGGTGCCCTCCAGCTCAGCCACATAGCGGGCGGTGAGGGTGGCGACGCCGGAGAGGGTCTGGACAAAGTTCAGCGCATTGCGCTCGCCGGTCAGCAGCAGGCGGGCAGGGCCATGGAGGCGGAACAGCTCCTGATTGGGGGCGAGCATTTCGCCATCCTGCACCTTCCACTCCACCTTCACCTCGCCGCCCAGCTGCGCGAACACTTCATCCACCCAGGGTTGGCCGCAGAACACGCCAGCTTCGCGGGTGATGACCCGGGCGCTGGAGGTCCGGTCTGCCGGGATCAACTGGGCGGTGATATCGGCGCTGGCGTCCGGTTGGTCCAGCGTAGTGAGGGCATCGCCCAGATCTTCGAGTAGTGCGGCGCGCACGGCGCGGCTGACATCCTGTTGAAACATGCCTTATTCCTGCAAGGGTCTGAGCAGCAGTTGCCGCTCCTTTTGAACCAGCTCCAGCCGACCGAGGGCGTTCATGCCAACCAGCACTTCGTCACCGTCTGCCGCCGGATTGATAAAGATGGCCAGATCGTACAAGGTCAATGGCCCCATCGCCAGCGTTTCGATAGTGCCGTTGCCGACCCGGATCTGCCCTGCGGCGGTATTGGCCTGGCTGCTGCCATGAGCCGTCAGGCCGAGCCGCTCGGCAACCTGCTGCGGGATAGTGATGCGTGTGGCGCCGGTATCGAGCAGCAGTTGCACCGGCTGACCGTTGATGGCACCCTCCAGACGATAGTGGCCGCTCTGGTCGGCCCGCAGCAGCAGCTCGCCGCTGGCGGTGACGCTCGGTTGCGAGCGGGAGTGGAAGTAGAGGGTCAGCAGGCCCATCAAAGAGAGCCAGGCCAGTAACCACATCCAGCGTGCCGTGTGCTGCATACCCCATCCATATCGAGCGGAAGATGACTCAGCCTAACATACAATTTCCCGTTGATTCAGCGAGTTGGTGCCAGGTTGTCTATCAGGTATCGTCATCTTTTCGCCATTAATCAGCCAACTCGAGTAGCCGATGATTCAACTCGCTCCGCAACCTCACTTTTCTATCGATGCCGCTGGTTGGTGCCAGCAGGCGCGCCAGGTGCTCTCTCCTCATCACAATGAACGGGCCGCGCCGGACGATATCTCCCTGCTGGTGGTGCATGGCATCAGCCTGCCGCCGGGGGAGTTTGGCGGCCCCTTTATCGACGATCTCTTTATGGGGCGGCTCGACCCTGATGCTCACCCCTATTTTGCCGGTATCCATCAGTTGCGGGTCTCGGCCCACTGTCTGATCCGCCGTGATGGCGAGCTGGTGCAGTATGTGCCGTTTGGCGCGCGCGCCTGGCATGCAGGTGTCTCGAGCTGGCAGGGGAGGGAGGCGTGCAATGACTTCTCCATCGGCATCGAACTGGAAGGGACCGACGAGACCCCCTATACCGAGGCCCAGTACCGGGCGCTGGTGGGGCTCACCCGAGCCATTTCAGTGCGCTATCCGGCGATTACCCACGAAAAAATTGTCGGCCATTGTGACATAGCGCCAGGGCGCAAAACGGATCCTGGTGCCAGTTTTCAGTGGGATTATTACCGGCAGTTACTAAACAGCTAAAGTAATTATTAAAATTTAGTTTGGGTTTTAAAATCAATGGCTTGCCGATCTGGCAGGCCATTTTTGTCTCTGGTTGCGCAGATGTTATCTGTGAGCGCCATCAAGAATATTGGTCAGACCATTTTCTATGAGCTAAATCATGTTTAGCCTGTTTTACCCCTTAAGGGGTGGGGTCGATTCTTGATGCAGATCATCTTTTGAGTGGACTTTTCAAAAGGCCTCTGATAATTTTCGCCCCATCCATGAAATTGGTAATACCAATTTAACAAAGTAGCCTCATGCCCTATCGCAAGATTACGCAACCCAAGTTGGCCGACTCCATTGTCGCCGAGCTGGAACAGATGATTCTGGAAGGCAGCCTTCAGCCGGGGCAGAAATTGCCTCCCGAGCGGGAACTCGCCATCCAGTTTCAGGTATCGCGCCCCTCCCTGCGCGAAGCCATCCAGCGGCTGGAAGCGCGCGGGTTGCTTTATCGCCGTCAGGGCGGCGGCACTTATGTGCAGAATGCCCTGAGCAAGGGGATCGCCGATCCCCTGTTCGAACTGCTCAGTACCCATCCGGAAGCTCAGTATGACCTGCTGGAGTTTCGCCACGCGCTGGAAGGCATCTGTGCCTACTACGCGGCCTTGCGGGGAACCGGGTCTGATTTCGAGCGCATTCGTCAGGTGCAAAGCACCATCGAAGAGGCGGGCCAGTTGGGCTCGCTGGTGGCCGAGTCGGCAGCCGTGACCCAGTTCTATCTGGCGGTGGCCGAGGCGTCCCACAACGTGGTGCTGCTGCACCTGCTGCGGGCCATGAGCCCGATGCTCGAGCTGAACATTCTGCAAAATAACGAGATTTTGAATCGCCGCCCGGGAGTGGTAGCCAAGATACGTCGCCATCGAGCGAATCTTATCGAAGCTATTCTTTCGGGGGCTCCGGAGCGGGCCAGAACAGCTTGTCATGAGCATCTGGCCTTTATCGAGGACACCTTGTTGGATATGCAGAGGGAAGACAGCCGGATCCAGCGATCCATGCGTCGGATCCGTCAGCAGGAAAACTAATCCCACAAGGCTTTATTGTCGAATGCTTGCGCCCTTCGCCGTGCAATGCCGTGCAATCACAACAAAATAGGAACCAGCCATGTCTGATATCCTGAAGAACGATGTGGACCCGATAGAAACGCTGGAGTGGCTTGCCTCTCTGGAATCCCTGCTGCGTGAAGAGGGTCCGCAACGCGCTCAGTTCATCCTTGAACAGTTGGCCGAGAAAGCCCGTGTAAGCGGTGTGGACGTGGCTGCCAAGGCAAATCGCGATTACATCAACACCATCCCGTCCAGCGACGAGCCGGACTACCCGGGTGACCTGGAGATGGAACGCCGCATTCGCGCCATCATCCGCTGGAACGCCATGATGATCGTGCTGCGCGCCTCCAAGAAAGACCTGGACCTGGGTGGTCACATGTCTTCCTTCGCTTCTTCTGCGACCATCTATGATGTCTGCTTCAACCACTTCTTCCGTGCTCGCAACGAGAAGGATGGTGGTGATCTGGTCTACTTCCAGGGTCACATCTCCCCGGGCATCTATGCCCGTGCCTTCGCTGAAGGTCGTCTGACCGAAGAGCAGCTGGACAACTTCCGTCAGGAAGTGGACGGCAAGGGTATCCCTTCCTACCCGCACCCGAAACTGATGCCGGACTTCTGGCAGTTCCCGACCGTATCCATGGGTCTGGGCCCCATCGCTGCCATCTATCAGGCTCGCTTCCTGAAGTACCTGACCGACCGTGGTATCAAAGATTGCTCCGAGCAGACCGTTTATGCCTTCCTGGGTGACGGCGAGATGGACGAGCCGGAAGCCAAGGGTGCCCTGACCGTTGCCGTGCGTGAAAAGCTCGACAACCTGGTGTTCGTGGTCAACTGCAACCTGCAGCGTCTGGATGGTCCGGTTGTTGGTAACGGCAAGGTCATCAACGAGCTGGAAGGCCTGTTCGCGGGCGCCGGCTGGGATGTCACCAAGGTCATCTGGGGTCGCAAGTGGGATGAGCTGCTGAAGAAAGACACCTCCGGCAAGCTGATCCAGCTGATGAACGAGACCGTGGACGGTGACTACCAGACCATGAAGTCCCGTGACGGTGGTTACATCCGCGAGCACTTCTTCAACCGTTATCCGGAAACTGCCGCGCTGGTCAAAGACATGACCGACGAGGAGATCTTCGCTCTGAACCGCGGTGGTCACGATCCTCGCAAACTGTTCGCTGCGTTCAATAAGGCGACCCAGACCAAGGGCAAGCCGACCGTTATTCTGGCCAAGACCATCAAGGGTTACGGCATGGGTGAAGCGGCTGAAGGCAAGAACATCGCTCACCAGGTCAAGAAGATGGAGCTGGACTCCGTGCGTCACCTGCGTGACCGCTTCAACCTGCCGGTGGCCGACGAGCAGCTGGCCGATCTGCCTTACCTGAAGATCGAAGCCGGTTCTGCCGAGCACAAATACCTGCACGACCGTCGCGCCGCCCTGAAAGGCTATCTGCCGACCCGCCTGCGCGAAAGCACCACCAAGCTGGAAATCCCGGCGCTGGATGCCTTCGGCCCGCTGCTGGGTGAGCAGGCGCGCGAAATCTCCACCACCATGGCGTTCGTGCGTTCCCTGAACGTGATGCTGAAAGACAAGTCCATCGGCAAGCGCATCGTGCCGATCCTGGCTGACGAAGCCCGTACCTTCGGTATGGAAGGTCTGTTCCGCCAGATCGGAATCTACAGCCCGCACGGTCAGCAGTACACCCCGCAAGACCGCGACATCGTCTCCTACTACAAGGAAGACAAGCAGGGTCAGGTTCTGCAAGACGGTATCAACGAGCTGGGCGCCATGTCCTCCTGGCTGGCTGCTGCGACCTCTTACAGCACCAACGACTGCCCGATGATCCCGTTCTACATCTACTACTCCATGTTCGGCTTCCAGCGGATCGGCGACATGGCGTGGGCAGCCGGTGACCAGCAAGCCCGTGGCTTCCTGCTGGGTGCGACCTCCGGTCGTACTACCCTGAACGGCGAAGGTCTGCAGCACGAAGATGGTCACAGCCACATCCTGGCGAACACCATCCCGAACTGCATCTCCTACGACCCGTCTTACGCCTATGAAGTGGCGGTGATCGTACAGGACGGCCTGCGCCGCATGTACGGTGAGAACCCGGAGAACGTGTTCTACTACATCACCACCCTGAACGAGAACTATGCCATGCCGGCCATGCCGGAAGGCGCCGAGGAAGGCATCCGCAAGGGTATCTACAAGCTGGAATCCGTCGCCGGTGCCAAGGCGAAAGTTCAGCTGCTGGGTTGTGGTTCCATCCTGGGTCATGTGCGCACTGCCGCCCAGATCCTGGCGACCGAGTACGGCATCGGTTCCGATGTGTTCAGCGTCACCTCCTTCAACGAGCTGGCCCGTGACGGTCAGGACGCGGATCGCTGGAACATGCTGCACCCGACCTCTGAAGCGCGTGTTCCCTACATCGCTCAGGTACTGGGTTCCGAAGCCACCATCGCTGCGACCGACTACATGAAGTCCTTCGCCGATCAGGTTCGCGCCTTCGTTCCGACCGAGAACTACCGCGTGCTGGGTACCGACGGTTACGGCCGTTCCGACAGCCGTGCCAACCTGCGTCGTCACTTCGAAGTGAACGAATTCTACGTGGTGGTTGCTGCTCTGACCGAACTGGCCAAGCGCGGTGAAATCGACAAGCAGGTTGTGGCCGACGCCATCGCCAAGTACGGCATCGATGCCGACAAGGTCAACCCGCTGTACGCGTAAGAGGATCAAGTGTCGTGCCGGGACTCGCTGCCCGGCACGACCTTGCAAAGGTTAACGCGAGAGACGCGTGACAGCAGTCAGTCACGCGGATGCACGCAAGAGGATAAAGCACAATGTCCAAACAGATTATGGTGCCGGATATCGGCGCCGATGAAGTTGAAGTCACCGAGATCATGGTGGCCGTGGGTGACAAGGTCGAGCTGGACCAGTCCATCATCGCGGTAGAAGGCGACAAGGCCTCCATGGAAGTACCGGCGCCGTCTGCCGGTATCGTCAAAGAGATCCTGATCAAGGTGGGTGACAAGGTTGCCACCGGTTCCCAGATCATGATTTTTGAAGCGCAAGGCGCTACCGCCCCTGCTGAAGTGGCTGCACCGGTTGCTGCTGCTCCGGCCGCCGCACCTGCCGCTGCCGTGCGCAAAGATGTGCACGTACCGGACATCGGTGACGACGAAGTGGACGTGACTGAAATCATGGTCGCCGTGGGCGACATGGTTGAAGCTGACCAGTCCATCATCGCCGTGGAAGGTGACAAGGCCTCCATGGAAGTCCCGGCACCGTTCGCAGGCCGCGTGGTCGAAATCAAGGTTGCCGCTGGCGCCAAGGTCTCTACCGGCTCTCTGGTGATGGTCTTTGAAGTGGCTGGCGCTGCGCCAGCTGCCGTTGCTGCTCCGGCCCAGGCCGCTGCGCCCGTGGCTGCTGCCCCGGTTGCCGCTGCTGCCAAAGAGGTCAACGTACCGGACATCGGTGGCGACGAAGTGGAAGTCACCGAGATCATGGTTGCCGTGGGTGACAAGGTTGAAGCCGACCAGTCCCTGATCGCCGTGGAAGGTGACAAGGCCTCCATGGAAGTGCCAGCACCGTTCGCCGGTGTGGTCAAAGAGATCAAGGTGAAGGCGGGTGACAAGGTCTCCACCGGTTCCCTGATCATGGTATTCGAAGTGGCTGGCGCTGCCCCTGCTGCCGCACCGGTTGCTCAAGTTGCCGCTCCGGTCGCTGCAGCCCCCGTTGCTGCTGCTCCGGCACCGGTTGCTCAGGCTGCTGCCGCTGCGACCGATTTCGTTGCCAACGATGCTTACGTGCATGCTTCCCCGGCAGTACGCCGTCTGGCGCGCGAGTTCGGCGTCAACCTGGCCAAGGTAAAAGCCTCCGGTCGCAAGGGCCGCATCGTCAAAGAAGACGTGCAAGCCTACGTGAAGGATGCCATCAAGCGCGCCGAGTCTGCTCCGGCTGCTGGCACCGGTACTGGCAACGGCATGAGTGTGCTGCCGTGGCCGAAGGTCGATTTCAGCAAGTTCGGTGATGTGGAAGAGGTCGATCTGACCCGCATCCAGAAGATCTCCGGTCCGAACCTGCACCGCAACTGGGTCATGATCCCTCATGTCACCCAGTTCGACGAAGCCGATACCACCGAGCTGGAAGCGTTCCGCAAAGAGCAGAACGCGATGCTCGAGAAGCAGAAGTCGGACGTGAAGATCACCCCGCTGGTGTTCATCCTGAAAGCCGCCGCCAAGGCGCTGGAAGCTCACCCGCGCTTCTGCAGCTCTCTGTCCGAAGATGGCAGCAAGCTGATCATGAAGAAGTACATCCACATCGGTGTGGCGGTGGATACCCCCAACGGTCTGGTTGTGCCCGTGGTGCGTGATGTTAACAAGAAGGGCATCATGGAGCTGTCTCGCGATCTGGCAGAGATCTCCAAGAAGGCCCGTGCCGGCAAGCTGACCGCTGCCGACATGCAGGGCGGTTGCTTCACCATCTCCAGCCTGGGTGGCATCGGCGGTACCAGCTTTACCCCGATCGTCAACGCGCCGGAAGTGGCCATCCTCGGTGTCTCCAAGTCTGAGATGAAGCCGAAGTGGAACGGCAAAGAGTTCGCGCCGCGCCTGATGCTGCCGCTGGCTCTGAGCTACGACCACCGCGTGATCGATGGTGCTGATGGCGCTCGCTTCATCACCACCATGAATGGCGTACTGTCCGACATTCGTCGACTGGTCCTGTAAGTGAGAGGGCGGGCCCAGAGCCTGCCCTTTTTACTTCTCATTTCATTAACATGATCGTAAACTTGCCCCGTTTTTTTCACGGCTGCAGCGGCCTCTTGTTTTGTAACAAAAAGAAGGCTTAAGACTGCGCTGTCCGGGGATATAAGAACGACAAAGAGGTCATGATGAGTAAAGAAATCAAAACTCAGGTTGTAGTACTGGGTGCTGGCCCTGCCGGTTATTCCGCTGCTTTCCGTGCGGCTGATCTGGGTCTGGATACTATTATCGTCGAGCGTTACTCCACCCTGGGTGGCGTCTGCCTGAACGTGGGCTGCATCCCCTCCAAGGCGCTGCTGCACGTAGCCAAAGTGATTGAAGAAGCCAAGGCGCTGGCCGAGCACGGCATCGTCTTCGGTGCGCCGCAGACTGACATCGACAAGATCCGTCTGTGGAAAGAGAAGGTTATCAACCAGCTGACCGGCGGTCTGGCTGGCATGGCCAAGATGCGTAAAGTGCAGGTTGTTAACGGCTTTGGTAAATTTACCGGCCCGAATACCCTCGAAGTGACCGGCGAAGACGGCAAGACCACCGTTACCTTCGACAACGCCATCATCGCTGCCGGTTCCCGTCCGGTGAAGCTGCCATTCATCCCCCACGATGACCCGCGCGTATGGGACTCTACCGATGCGCTGGAGCTGACAACCGTTCCCGGCAAACTGCTGGTTATCGGTGGCGGTATCATCGGTCTGGAGATGGGTACCGTTTACTCCTCTCTGGGTTCCGAGATCGACGTGGTGGAATTTGCCGACCAGCTGGTTCCGGCTGCCGACAAAGACATCGTCAAGATCTACACCAAGCGTGTCGCCAAGAAGTTCAACATCATGCTGGAGACCAAGGTCACCGCAGTTGAAGCTCGTGAAGATGGCCTGTACGTCTCCTACGAAGGCAAGCACGCTCCGGCCGAGCCGGTCCGTTACGACAACGTGCTGGTTGCCGTCGGCCGTGTGCCGAACGGCAAGATGCTGGATGCCGAGAAGGCTGGCGTTGCCGTGACCGAGCGCGGTTTCATCGAGGTGGACAAGCAGTTGCGTACCAACGTGGCTCACATCCACGCCATCGGTGACATCGTTGGTCAGCCGATGCTGGCCCACAAAGGTGTTCACGAAGGTCACGTTGCCGCCGAAGTCATTGCTGGCAAGAAGCACTACTTCGACCCGAAAGTGATCCCGTCCATCGCCTACACCGAGCCAGAGATGGCGTGGGTGGGTCTGACCGAGAAAGAGGCCAAGCAACAAGGTCTGAACTTCGAAGTCGCCACCTTCCCGTGGGCTGCTTCCGGTCGCGCCATTGCCTCTGATTGCTCCGACGGCATGACCAAGCTGATCTTCGACAAGGAGAGCGGCCGCGTCATCGGTGGTGCCATCGTCGGTACCAACGGTGGTGAACTGCTGGGTGAAATCGGTCTGGCCATCGAGATGGGTGCGGACGCCGAAGATATCGCGCTGACCATCCATGCTCACCCGACTCTGCACGAGTCTGTGGGTCTGGCTGCCGAAGTGTTCGAAGGCTCCATCACCGACCTGCCGAACGCCAAGGCCAAGAAGAAAAAGTAATTTTCTTCCCCCGCTAGCCTGAAAAAGCCGCTCAATCGAGCGGCTTTTTGTTTTTCTCCGCACCGCTTTGACTTTTCTCAGGCCACATATGCTAAAGGTAGGTTTTGGCGCTAATGAGAGAGAACCCATGCTAGAGGCACCCATTCCACCCGATGAGGCATTGCGACTGGACACCCTGCGGCGGCTCTCTTTGCTTGATTCCGAGGCCGAGGAGCGGTTTGACCGGCTGACCCGCATGGCCCGGCGAGTGTTCAATGTCCCTATCGCGCTGGTGAGTCTGGTGGATGAAGATCGCCAGTGGTTCAAATCCTGTATCGGATTGGAGGTCAGTGAGACCGCGCGGGATATCTCATTCTGCGGCCACGCGATCATGGGTAATGAGACCTTCATCGTGCCGGATGCTTCGCAGGATCCCCGCTTTGCCGACAATCCGCTGGTGGTGGGCGGGCCCGGCATCCGTTTCTATGCCGGACAGCCACTGCAGATCGCCAACGGTTGCAAGCTGGGTACGCTCTGTATCATCGATACGGTGCCGCGGGAATTGAACGACGAGGATGTGGGTCTGCTCAAGGATTTGGCGGCGATGGTGGTGCGGGAGCTCGAAGCGGTGCAGCTGGCCACCATTGATGAGTTGACCCGGATCTCCAATCGGCGCGGGTTCGTGATGCTGGCAGAGAAGAGTCTCTCGCTGGCCAGTCGCCTGCAGATGCCACTGGCGTTGCTCTATCTGGATCTCAATGGCTTCAAGGGGATCAATGATCGATGGGGGCACGCGGAAGGGGATCGGGCCCTGATTGCCTTTGCCACGCTGCTCAAGCAGGCTTTTCGCGGCGCAGACGTGTTTGCCCGCATCGGCGGCGATGAGTTCGCCGTCCTGCTGCCCAATGTGGTGGAGGCGCAGGCGCAACTGGCCTATGAGCGTTTCAATGCCATGTTGGCCGAGCACAATCAGCGCAGTGGTTGCGGTTATGCGTTGGCCTGCTGTGCCGGGATTGTCAGCTATGACGGGCTCGGCAGTGTTTCGCTGACTGAGCTGCTCACCCGTGCGGATGAACTGATGTATCAGCGCAAGCGGGATGCCAAGCGCTGACGGCTATGCGGTAAGAGAAACAACAGAGAGCGCCACGGCGCTCTCTGTTGTTGATGGCTCAGATCAAGGTGCGGGTCATAGCCGGAAGTTGCCAACCAGCTTGTCCAGCTGGCCGGAGAGCTGCTGCAGGCTGCGGCTCGACTCGGTCAGCTGGTGGGCGATATCGGCGGTCTCCATGGTGAGCTGGTTGATATCCTCCACGTTGCGGTTGATCTCGCCCACCACGCTGGACTGCTCCTCGGTGGCGGTGGCGACTTGGATGTTCATGTCGTTAATCTGGGTGATGTGGGCGGTGATATGGCCGAGGGCGGCGTTGGCTTCATCGGCCTGTGCCACGGCCTCCAGACTCTGGTTACGGCCTTGCGCCATGGCGCTGACGGCGCGGGCACTCTGCTCCTGCAAGCGGTTGATCATCCCCTGGATCTCGGCGGTCGAGGCGGCAGAGCGGTTGGCCAGATTGCGCACCTCGTCAGCCACGACTGCGAAACCGCGACCCTGTTCACCGGCGCGAGCGGCCTCGATAGCGGCGTTCAGTGCCAGCAGGTTGGTCTGCTCCGAGATGCTGCGGATGGTGTCGAGGATGCTGCCGATGGAGTCGGTTTGGCTCGCCAGTGACTCGATAACCCCTGACACCTGCTCAATCTCGCCGGAGAGTCCGACGATGCCGAGGCGCGCCTGCGCCACCACCACAGCTCCCGCATCGGCCTGATCGTTGGCCTGTTTGGCAACGTCTGCTGCTTGCGAGGCATTACCGGCAATCTCGCTCACCGTCGCCCCCATCTCGTGGATAGCGGTGGCCACCTGCACGGTGCGGTCGCGCTGGGCGGTACAGTTGTGCTGGGTCAGCTGCGCCTTGTTGGCCACCTCGTTGGCGGTGTTGGCGAGCTGGCGGGAGTTCTCGGCCACCTGCTCGATGGAGGCATGGATCTTGGCGACGAAGTTGTTGAAGCCGGTGGCTACCTGACTCAGTTCGTCACGACCTTCCACCTTGAGACGCTGGGTGAGATCCCCATCGCCGCTGCCCAGCTCCTTGAACAGGCGGGCCAGCTCGTTGAGCGGACGACTGACCGAGCCTGCCAGCAGCATCCCCATCAGCCCCATGGCCAGCGCAATCACCAGCGAGATCATCAGGATATCGTTGCGGGTCTGATCCAGCTCGGCATAGATCTCGGCTTCCGGCACCTGGGCTACCAGATACCAGTCGAGCAGCGGGATATAGCTGCTGGCCAGTACCATGGGCTCGCCGTTCACTTCGGCGTTGATGACGGCAAAGGGACGCTTGGCCAGCAGGCTGCCGGTATCACCGCTGGCAATGCTGCCAAGGGTGTCACGCTCGATGCGGTTGGCCTCGGGGTGCAGCTTCACCTGGCCGCTGCCATCGATCATAAAGACGATCCCGCTCTGTTCCAGCCGGAAGTTGGAGATCATGGTCACCATGGTGTCGAGGGATTTGGCAAAGCCAGCCATACCACGGCCATTGAGCTGCTGGAAGTTGACGTACAGCTTCATCTCTCCGTTGCTCTTTTCGCGGTAGGTGCGGATGGCCATCGCCTTCTGCCCCTGGGTGTAGTCAAAAAACCAGGCATCCCGCGCGGGCGTCATGTTACGTAGAAAGCCGTCCTGGTTGTAGTAGGCGGCGGTCTGACGATCAGCGAAGGAGGCCGTCACCAGACCATACTGGTTGGCTACATCCTTGAGCTGGTTGATGAGGATGGGCTCCTGCTCCTTGGGCATGCCCCGATCCACCCAGTCGAGGATGAAACGGTCGGTGGCCAGTTGCTGAGCCGCCTGAGCGATGCTGTGGAGATCTTGTTCAATCTCCTTGCTGATCCGCTGGGTCAGGTTGGGCAGCTCCTGCTCGAACATTCGTTTTTCGATCAACTGCTGGGCCGAGCGTTGACTGAAGTAGCCCACCAGCAGGCAGGAGACGACCACGGCCAGGGTGACCGTAGCCAGTATTTTCTGTTTGAGAGTGAGGGTTGCCAGCATAAGGTTCTCAAAAAGTTGAGGATTGACGATTCTTATATTAGCGGTCGCACAGCCCCGCCTATGTGGCAGGTGGGCCTTTATTTGCAGATTGTGTTTGCGCTCACTCAGGCGACGGCTCGCCCTTCCTGCGTGCTGGCCATTTTGGATGCGGATTGACGGTTGCGCTAACTGCCCGGCCCCTTATAGTAGAGGCCATCCTTGGTGACTGACCCCCTGAATAATATGGAAAATATGATACGCAGCTTTGGTGCGGGATGGACCCGTCTGCTTTTGGTGATCCTGGCGGCTTGTCCGATGTTGGTCATGGCGACACAAGGGGAGCGACCGAAAATTGCGGTGGTACTCAGCGGTGGCGGTGCCAAGGGGTCGGCCCATATCGGCATCCTCAAGGTACTGGAACAGAAGCGGATACCAGTCGACATCATCGTCGGCACCAGCATGGGCTCCTATGTGGCGGGGATGTACGCCATGGGGCTCAGTGCCGAGGAGGTGGAGCGCACCACCCTGGCCATCGACTGGAACAAGGGGTATCAGGACAAGGTTGGCCGTGATGAGCTCTCCCTGCGCAAGAAGCAGCAGAACGAGCAGTATCAGCTGCGCACCGACATCGGGGTGAATGGTGACACCACCCAGCTGCCGGACGGGTTCTTCCAGGGCCAATCCATGGCCAGCCTGTTGCGGGGGGCCACCTCCAACCTGCCGGTACAGCAGAGTTTCGACGATCTCCCCATTCCCTACCGCGCCATGGCGACTGACATGGAGACAGTCACCCCCTTCGTGCTGGATCACGGTAGCCTCGCCAAGGCGATGCAGGCCTCCATGTCCATCCCCGGCGCGCTCAAGCCGGTGGAGTGGGAGGGCCACATCCTGGCGGACGGCGGCAGCGTCAACAACATGCCGGTGGATGTCGCCAAGGCGATGGGGGCCGACGTGGTGATCGCGGTGGATATCGGTGCCAAGCTGCGTACCCGGGAGTCCCTCAAATCAGGGTTGGCCATGGTCGACCAGCTCACCACCTACATGACCCAGGTGGGCACCGACAAGCAGAAGGCGCTGATGGGGCCCAAGGATATTCTGCTGGTGCCCGAGTTTGGTGGCATGGGGATCGCCGACTTTGCCCGCATGCCAGAGGGGATCAAGATCGGTGAGGCGGCAGCCGACAAGGCGTCGCTGCAACTCGATCGGTTGTCGCTCACCAAGGAGCAGTACAACGCCTATCGCAACCAGAAGCTGAGTCGCCGCGCCGAGCGCAGCGGTCAGCCCGCTTACTTCATCGACAAGGTGGAGATCATCAACAAGTCGCGCCTCTCCGACGAGACGGTACGCGCCATGCTCAAAGTGCGGCCGGACAAGGTACAGACCAACGAGAGTCTGGAGGCGGGGATTCGTCGCCTCTATGCCCTTGAGTCCTTTGACCGCATCACCTATGAGGTGGAGGAGCGGGATGGGGAGAACGTGCTGGTGGTGGATGCCAGCGAGAAGAACTGGGGGCCGGGTTATCTCAACTTCCAGTTCGGCTTCACCGACGACTTCGAGAACACCTCCAACTACAACGTCGGCATGTCCTACACCCTCACCAACGTCAATGACTGGGGCGCCGAGTGGCTGACCGAGGCGTCGCTGGGGACCGCCAAACATATCAAGACCGACTTCTATACGCCGCTCGAACCCTCCCAGACCTTCTATGGCGAGGCGAGTCTGGCCTATGACCAGACCCTGCGCCGCCTGTTTTTCCCCAATCCGGATCCCGAGACGGTCGCGATAAGCTATCTCGACTCCGAATACTCCTTCTTCAGTGCCGATTTGGCGGTGGGCTGGAACCGCCAGCCCTGGAGCCGGCTGTCGATGGGGCTGGAGGGACAACTGGGCACGATTGATGTGAAGAACGTCAAGGGGCTCGAAATGGATGCCACGGCGTGGGGCCCCTATGCCCGCTTTGAACACGACAATCTGGATAGCCGCTATTTCCCCTATCAGGGGGTGAAATGGGACATGAAACTGGGCCACTCCCACGTCAGTGTGGATGGACTCGAGTCGGCAGATGGCCGCAGTGAAGGCTGGAATTATCACCTCTCCATGATCAAGCCCTGGTCCTGGGACAGGCACAGTCTCAACCTGATGCTGGAAGGGGGGGGCTCTGGCAGTGAAGAGGTGGTGCCGCTGCATATTCAGGATCTGGGGGGGCTGTTCCGTCTCTCCGGCTTCCAGCGCTATCAGCTGAGCGGTCGCTACAGCCTGTTTGGTGGGCTGCGCTACATCTATCGGGTGGCGGACAACGACTTCGGCGCCCTCAAGATGCCGCTCTATCTGGGGGGATCTATCGAGCAGGGCGGGGTCTGGAACAAGGGTGAGGATATCAGTCTGGAGAGCTCGTTTACCGCCGGATCCGTCTATGTCGGGGTGGAGAGCTTCCTCGGCCCGGTGTTCCTTGGCTACGGCATGGCGGAGGGGGGCAATGACGTCTTCTATCTGCAATTGGGCAGTACGTTCGAATAATGCCGAAATGATGCCAATTTGTTAACTCTGGTTGTGGTCGGCCAATAAATTTTCAAAAAATACCAGCCTGTTTAATTGGTTACGATTTTGTGGTGAATAAGTAAACAGGGTTTGGATTTTAATTAGTCGTTAAAACTTATATAGTGGGGGGCACCCTACGGGGTGTCCCGCAAGGACGATCGCCGCGAGCGTGGGCGAACCCCAAAAAAAGACCAAAGAGGAATTAGTCGTGCTTGAAACATACCGTAAACACGTCGCAGAACGTGCCGCCGAGGGCGTGGTTGCCAAACCTCTGGATGCAGAGCAGGTCGCCGCCCTGGTTGAACTGCTCAAGAACCCGCCCGCTGGCGAACAAGACTTTCTGAAAGAGCTGTTGTCCTCCCGTATTCCCCCCGGTGTTGATGAAGCGGCCTATGTCAAAGCCGGTTTCCTCACTGCTGTCGCCAAGGGCGACGCCCACTCTCCCATCCTGACTGCCGCCGAAGCTGTTGAGCTGCTGGGCACCATGCAGGGTGGTTACAACATTCAACCGCTGATCGATCTGCTGGATCATGCGACCCTGGCGCCACTTGCCGCCAAGGGGCTCTCCCACACCCTGCTGATGTTTGACTCCTTCCACGACGTGGAAGAGAAGGCCAAGGCGGGCAATGGCCACGCCAAACAGGTGATGCAATCCTGGGCCGATGCCGAGTGGTTCCTCTCCCGCCCGGAACTGGCCGAGAAGATCACCGTCACCGTGTTCAAGGTGACTGGCGAAACCAACACCGACGACCTCTCTCCGGCACCGGACGCCTGGTCCCGCCCGGACATTCCGCTGCACGCCCTGGCGATGCTGAAAAACGCCCGTCCCGGCATCACCCCCGACAAGGATGGCGCCGTCGGCCCCATCAAGACCATCGATGCCCTGAAAGAGAAAGGCTTCCCGTTGGCCTATGTGGGTGACGTGGTCGGTACCGGTTCTTCCCGTAAATCCGCCACTAACTCGGTGCTCTGGTTTATGGGCGACGACATTCCGTTCGTGCCGAACAAGCGCGCTGGCGGTGTCTGTCTGGGTGGCAAGATTGCCCCGATCTTCTTCAACACCATGGAAGATGCTGGCGCGCTGCCCATCGAAGTGGACGTCTCCAAGCTGGAAATGGGCGATGTGATCGACATCTACCCGTTTGCTGGCAAGATCTGCAAGCACGGTACCGAGCAGGTGCTGGCGCAGTTTGAACTGAAAACCGACGTGCTGATCGACGAAGTGCGCGCCGGTGGCCGTATTCCGCTGATCATCGGTCGCGGCCTGACCGACAAGGCCCGCGAAGCGCTGGGTCTGCCGTTCTCCACCGTATTCCGTCGCCCGCAGCCGGTGGCCGATACAGGTAAAGGCTTCACCCTGGCCCAGAAGATGGTGGGCAAGGCGTGCGGCGTGAAGGGCATTCGCCCGGGTACTTACTGCGAGCCCAAGATGACCACGGTCGGCTCTCAGGACACCACGGGCCCGATGACCCGCGACGAGCTCAAAGATCTGGCCTGCCTCGGCTTCTCCGCCGATCTGACCATGCAGTCCTTCTGCCACACCGCGGCCTATCCCAAGCCCATCGACGTGCAGACTCACCACACCCTGCCGGACTTCATCATGAACCGCGGCGGTGTGAGCTTGCGTCCGGGTGACGGCGTCATCCACTCCTGGCTGAACCGCATGCTGCTGCCGGATACCGTGGGTACCGGTGGTGACTCCCACACCCGTTTCCCCATCGGCATCTCCTTCCCGGCGGGCTCCGGTCTGGTAGCTTTCGCCGCTGCCACCGGCGTGATGCCGCTGGATATGCCGGAATCCGTGCTGGTGCGCTTCAAGGGCGAGCTGCAACCGGGCATCACCCTGCGTGATCTGGTTCATGCCATCCCCTACGCCGCCATCCAGAAAGGGCTGCTGACCGTCGAGAAAGCGGGCAAGAAGAACATCTTCTCCGGCCGCATCCTCGAGATCGAAGGTCTGCCGACCCTCAAAGTGGAACAAGCATTCGAACTGGCTGACGCCAGCGCCGAGCGTTCCGCCGCCGGTTGCACCATCAAACTGGATAAAGAGCCGATCATCGAGTATCTGAAGTCCAACATCGTGATGCTCAAATGGATGCTCTCTGAAGGCTATGGCGACGTGCGCACCATTACCCGCCGTATCAAGGGGATGGAAGAGTGGCTGGCCAACCCGACCCTGCTGGAAGCGGACAAGGATGCCGAGTACGCCGAAATCATCGAGATCGATCTGGCCACCATCAAGGAGCCGATCCTCTGTGCGCCGAACGATCCGGACGATGCCCGTCTGCTGAGCGACGTGGCTGGCGACAAGATCGACGAGGTGTTCATCGGTTCCTGCATGACCAACATCGGCCACTTCCGCGCCGCCGGCAAGCTGCTCGAGAAGTATCAGGGCGAGCTGCCGACCCGCATGTGGATCGCGCCCCCCACCAAGATGGACAAGGATCAGCTGACCGAAGAGGGCTACTACGGCATCTTCGGCCGGGTCGGTGCCCGCATCGAGATCCCGGGCTGTTCCCTGTGCATGGGCAACCAGGCGCGGGTAGCGGAAGGGGCCTCAGTGGTCTCTACCTCCACCCGTAACTTCCCGAACCGTCTGGGTAAAGGTGCCAACGTCTATCTGGCCTCTGCGGAGCTGGCAGCCGTTGCCGCCATCCTCGGCAAGATCCCGACCGTGGCGGAGTACCTGCAATACGCCAAGGCGCTCGATGCCACGGCGGCAGATACTTACCGCTACCTCAACTTCAACGAGATCGCCTCCTACACCAAGAAGGCCGATGTGGTGATCCTGCAGCAAGCCGTCTGAGTGAATGGATGACAGGACCCCTTCAGGGGCTCTGTATCAGCCAATAAAAATGCCGCGTAGCTACGCGGCATTTTTCATTTATGCGGATCTTTCGTTCATACGGACGGTTAGAGTCGGGTCATTGCCTCCCTCTTGTCGCCGGTCATAACAAAGTGCAACTCCCCTCCGGCCCTGATCTCGTTGTGCTCGAAGGTCTGGTTCGTACTATTTAAAGGGATTCGATAATAGTGTGGTGACATTCGAACAAATATATAAATATTTGGAGGTGCTTATTATTATGGCTATCTGAATAACCGTGTATTTTTCACTGGCGCTGATATTGGAAAATAACTATTTGTTCGCAATATATGGATTTAGGTAATGACAAGTAAATAGCTACCTATAGATGATTGAAATTTATTAAATTGCCATGATTTGTGGCAAAAGAGATGTGTATTAGGCAGGTTTCAATGACAAAAAAGTTGATTGATTTGAACCAATCGGAACCTTGTATGAGGCTATACATTTATTTATCACACTGGGCGTGCGTTTTATAAACGTTTTGCGTTATGTTATCTGGCTATTATCAGTAATGAGGATTCTATTGCGACTAACGTGAAGTGGGTCCTTGCCACTGTGCGCTTACTTGAAGCAGGCCTGATGAGTTGCAGCGAGGTGTACTATGTTTTTTCTCCGGATGGATCTTTCCAGAACAAAGTTGCGATTTTTCAGTGCCTTGTTGGTTTTTTCCCTGTCATTGTCAGCTGGAGGGTGGGTAATACACACTAACTACGAGCATCATCTGCAGATGGTTTCGCGTGCATCAGCCGTCAAGGCAGTCAACATGATGGATTCAATGCTGGATGTTGCCGAGCGAGCGAACAGGGAGGTATTGCCACTGGTCGAACAACCTTGTGTAGATAACCTGTTTATCCTGCGTAAAAAGGCTGCACTTGAACCTTTCTTGCGCGGAATAATATTGGTACACGATGGTGTGCAATATTGCTCTTCATTATTGGGTGAAATCCATAATATGGATGACAGTTCGGTTTATATTAAACGCAAGTTGTTACTGATTAATGGTAATCAGGTGCAACAGAACCATGCGTTGCTGTTGCTGCGCAGTGACTCGGGAAAGAATGCTACCCTCAGCTCTATTGATGGTGGTCAAATTGCCTTCATGCTCGCCTTGAGTGGTAATTCCCGCGAGTTGTTTCTACGGGTTGGTTCTGTTTGGATTGATGAGTTTGGCCGCTTTCTACGCTCCTCTCCAACTCATCCTGCTCTGCATTCTGGAAGTAGTTTAGAGCTCACTTCCGCGCATTATCCTTTTACTATTTATGTCGGTAATGTCATGCCGCAATATTGGTTATCGTTCTGGAAGGCCGAGTATCAGATATTGCTGTTGCTCATCGGTTTTTCTTTACTGCTTACCCAGTTGGTGTGGTTATTGTTAGGGCGGCCAGCATCGCAGGTTGATGACCTGCGACGAGCACTGAAAGCCAACGAGTTTATCCCCTATCTACAGCCTCTGTTTGCCAGTGATGACCACAGAATGATAGGAGTCGAGGTTTTGATGCGCTGGCGACATGCGACCGAGGGGTTGATCAGGCCCGATTTATTTATCCCACAGGCAGAGGAGTCTGGGCTGATAGTGCCGATGACTGACCATATTATTCGGGGGGTGGCGAGAAGATTGAGTCGGATAGAGTCATTATTACCAGATAATTTTCACATCGGTTTCAATATCTGTGCTGCTCATTGTCACGACTTTTCCTTGTTGGAGGAGTGTCGCCTATTCCTCGCTCAGTTTACGCCCGGTAAAGTGGTATTGGTGTTGGAGCTAACTGAGCGGGAACTCTTGGTGGCAAATACCCAGACTCTTTCCCTGTTTCGACAATTGAATGATATGGGGGTTAAATTGGCAATTGATGATTTTGGTACTGGCCACTCCAGCCTGGTTTACCTGCAGCAATTTCATGTGGATTACCTCAAGATTGATAAATCTTTTGTCACCCGGATCGGTACCGAGTCACTTTCGGAACATATTGTGGATAATGTTATCGATCTGGCGACACGTTTGGGATTGGCCCTGGTGGCGGAAGGTGTTGAAACCGAGTCACAGGCGGCTTATCTCAGAAGCAAAGGGGTCGATTATCTGCAGGGTTATTTGTTTGCTCGCCCCATGTCACTGCGTCAATTTTGCGATGAGTTGTTACCGGGAGGCCGAAAGCAGCAGTTGTAAGCAGAAGCGATCTATTAATCCAATGTTTGTGGATATGTGATTCTAATTAGCTTTTGTGTCGCTTGGTGATGACTGGCTTTAGTTCGGTAGCGAGTGCTCCCGCTATCCCCCCTCGAGTGCAGGGGCTTGTTTTCCATGCCTTGTGGCTCGCTTTTCGGTAGAATCGGCGCTCATTTTGACGTCAGTAAAAGATGAGGCGCGGTATGACGGTTCAGTTCCAGGCATTTCACAGCATCAAGGCGATCGGTAATCGGGAGGTGCTGTTCAACTGGTCGAGAACCAATCCCCTCGGAGCACTGGATCAGGTGTGGCGCCCGAAAACCCGCGACGAGCTGCAAGCGCTGCTGCGGGAACACCCCGAGCGCAAGTTACGCCTTATCGGCTCCGGCCTCTCTTTTGAACCCATTCACAGCGTCTATGCCGAGGGCAGTCAGGCGCTGCTGGTGGACTTGCACCACCTGCGCGGCCAGCTGGCGAAAACCGCCGATACCGTGACCTATCAGGCGGGGACGCCGCTCGATACCGTCTATGCCGAGCTGATCGCCATGGAGCGGATGCTGCCCGCATCCCCCGGCGTTATCGGTATCCAGACCCTGGGCGGCGCCCTCAGCACCGGCACCCACGGTCAGGGGCTGCACCAGTCTGCCCTCTGCGATGCGGTAGAGGCCATGACGGTGATGCTGGCCAGTGGCGACATCGTCCGGGTCGATCGCACTGACCCGCGCTTCGGCGCTTTCGTGATGGGGATGGGGATGCTCGGCATCCTGCTCGACGTCACTCTGCGCACCGTACCCAACCGCATCATGCGCTGCACCAAGTTCACCACCGACTACCCCTTCCTGCTGGAACACAACGAGCGGCTCAACCGCGAGCACGGCTTCGTGAAGAGCTGGTGGTTTGCCTGGACCGGCGAGAGCCACATCTGGCTGGTGGATCCCGCCTCCGATGACGAGGTGGCTCGCTACCGGGCCGGTGGCAGCGAGCCGCTGCTGCTGGAGGGCGATATCGACGCCCGCATGAATGCCACCATTGACGCCACCTTGCAGAAGATGGCGAAGGACACCAAGGATGAGGCGCTGGCGGGGGAGCACTTCGAGACGGTGCGACGCTTCAAGGATGCCTCCGATCTGGTGGGCAACGTCTACCAGATCCTCTGCAAGGGGATCCCGGCACCCCAGATCAACTGCGAGGTAGCAGTACCACTCCATCGCATGAACGAGGCGCTGGAGACCCTGCAAGCGTGGCAGCAGGCCAATCCGGGTGTGCTGCACTACCCCTTTATCCTGCGCTGCACCGGTCCTTCCGAGGCTTGGCTCAGCGCCGCCCATGGCCAGTCGGTCTGCTGGGTCGGTTTTCTGGTCTATCTGGCGGCGGATGGCACCTTCGTCAACGGCTCCATGGAGCAGATGCGCGAGCTGCAGCAACTGCTGGTGCCGCTCGGCGGCATTCCCCACTTCGGCAAGCATCTGGCGATGGATCTCTACGACTTCCCGGCCCTGCTGCCGCGCTGGAACGACTTCGTGGCCTTGCAGCGTGAACTCGACCCCCATGGCCGCTTTGAAAACCGCTGGCTCAGCGACCTGTTTGCCAACCGGTAAGGATCTGACATGACCGATATGCAAGATACCCGTATTCCAGTGACCCTGCTGACCGGCTTTCTCGGTAGCGGCAAGACCACCTTGCTCAACCACTGGGTCAAGCAGCCGGAGCTCGGCGAGTGTGCGGTGCTGATCAACGAGTTCGGCTCGGTAGGGCTGGATCACCATCTGGTGCAGCAGGTGGATGAGCAGGTGATGCTGCTCGACTCCGGCTGCATCTGCTGCTCGGTGCAGGGCTCTCTGGTTGAGGCGTTGCAGGGGCTGTTTATGAAGGCCATCCAGCGCAAGATCAAACCGTTCAAGCGGCTGATTATCGAGACCACTGGCCTCGCCGATCCGGCCCCCGTGCTCTTCACGTTGAGGGAAGAGGGTTTTATCGCCCAGCGCTACCGCTTCGATGGCACCGTCACTGTGGTGGATGCCGGTCATATCGAGCAGCAGTTGGCGGCCCAGTATGAGGCGGTGAAACAGGTGGCGTTGGCGGATCTGCTGGTGGTGAGCAAAGGCGATCTGGTGGATGGCGAGCAGCTGGAGCGGGTCGAAATCCAGCTGGCGGCACTCAATCCGGCGGCGCCGCTCCAGCTGGTGACCAATGGCGAGCTTTCGCCCAAGGTGCTGGAGAAGCTCGGTGCCTACAACGAAGCGGCTGGGCGTGATGTACGCCAGCTGCTGGCCTGGCTGCGTACCGAATCCCCCAAGCAGGGATTGGCTTCACCGATGCAGCCGAAGATGCAGCCGTTCGCCGCCAAGGTGGGCACAGCGGCGCCCACCCACTTCGAGCACGGCAACATCGAAAGTTTCTCTTTGCGCATCGGCGAGCCGCTCAAACCCTCTCGTCTGCTGGCTGCGATCGATGCGGTGCAGGCCCAATACGGCGATGCCCTGCTGCGCCTCAAGGGGATCTTGCAGCTGGAAGGAGAGAGCCAGCCGGTGGTGATCCACGGCGTCCACGGTCAGCTCTATCCGCTGCAGGCTCTGGGTGAGTGGCCGGAGGGCAAGGCCCAGTCCCGACTGGTGTTTATCGTGAAAACTCAGGACAAGGCGGGGATAGAGCGGTTGTTTCTTGATACGCTCAAGGCTCCCGAGCCCAGCATCGAAGAGCAGCTCAAGGCCATGCTTGGCCAGCCGGATGCCTGATGTCTGACATGACCCGCCCGTAACAACGAGAGCGGGTCTTTTTATTCCTGAAGTGGAGGTGGTCTGTTATGGCGGAAGTTTCACTCGGGGTGACCCCGGCCCAGCGCAAGTGGCTGCCCCTGCTGGCGGCGGTCGGTTTCTTTATGCAGGCGCTGGATGGCACCATCCTCAACACCGCCCTGCCCAGTATGGCCGAAACCCTGGGGGAGAGCCCGCTGCAGATGCAGTCGGTGATCATCGCCTACATGCTGACGGTGGCGCTGCTGATCCCGGCTTCCGGCTGGCTGGCGGACAGGTTCGGCACCCGCCGCATCTATCTGGCCGCCATCTCGCTCTTTACGCTGGGCTCGCTCGCCTGCGCCGCCTCCAACTCCCTCTCCATGCTGGTAGCTGCCCGGGTGTTGCAGGGGGTCGGCGGCGCCTTGTTGATGCCGGTGGGGCGGCTGGCGGTGCTGCGGGTCTATGACAAGCACGAGCTGCTGCGGGTGATGTCGTTCGTCACCATTCCGGGGCTGCTTGGCCCGCTGATGGGGCCTGCGCTCGGTGGTTGGCTGGTGGAAGTGGCGAGCTGGCATTGGGTGTTTCTCATCAATCTGCCGGTGGGGCTGCTCGGCTTTATGGCGAGTTGGTACTTCATGCCCGATCTGCGGCAGCAGACCGCCCGCTTCGACTGGCAGGGTTTCGTGCTGTTCAGCGTTGGCATGGTGCTGGTGTCAGTCGGCTTGCAGGGGTTGGGGGAGCACAGCATCTCTACCGGTTGGGCGCTGTTTGCGCTGATCTTCGGGCTGGCGGCGATGGCGAGCTACTGGCTTTATGCCGCCAATGCGGAGCAGCCGCTGTTCAGCCTGAATCTGTTCAAGACCGCCACCTTCGCCATCGGGGTCTGGGGCAACCTGTTTGCCCGCCTCGGCAGCGGTGCCATGCCGTTCCTCACCCCGCTCTTTCTGCAACTGGGGCTCGGCTTCTCCCCGAGCAAGGCGGGGATGACCATGATCCCGACGGTGCTGGGCGCCATGCTGACCAAGACGCTGGTGAACAAACTCATCCCCAGGGTGGGCTATCGCCGGATCCTGATCGGCAACACCCTGTTGCTCGGCGCCATGATCGCCAGCTTCTACTTTATCGACAACCAGCTTCCCTATGGCGTGCTGCTGGGCTGGCTGGCGATCTTCGGCGCCATCAACTCGCTGCAGTTCTCCGCCATGAACACTCTCACGCTGCAAGATCTCAGCCCGACCCTGGCCAGTAGCGGCAATGGCCTGCTCTCGGTGGTGATGCAGCTCTCCATGAGTTTGGGGGTAGCGATTGCCGCCAGCCTGCTGGGGCTCTTCTCGGCGGGATCGTCAGCGGCCAACGGGCAGTGGCTGGGAGGCTTTCACCTCACCTACCTCTGTGTCGGGCTGCTCTCCATGCTGGCGGCGCTGATCTTCGCCCAGCTGGCGCGCGATGGGGGAACGACTTCGGCTCAGGCCAAAGGATAAGAAGTGGCATCAACGAAAAGGGCACCGCGAGGTGCCCTTTTCGATCAGTCGTGTTGTAGCTCCCGCGCTTCCCAGTGAAAGGGAATGGGGCACAACTGCTGGGAGGCCTTGTCATAGGTCAGCCACAGCTCGCCCATGGTGCGGCCATCGACGGGGTGGCGCAGTTTGGGGGCCAGCTCGGCCAGTGGCCACAGCACGAAGGCGTTGGTGAGCACTTCACCGCGCGGCAGTACCAGCGGGGTGTCGCAGACCAGATCGCCATAGAGCAGCAGGTCGAGATCCAGGGTGCGCGGGGCGAACTTCTTGGCATCCGGCTCGCGGCCGTGGGCGAACTCCATGGCCCGCAGTCGCTGACAGACGGTGGCCAGCGGCAGGTCGGTCTCGGCAGCCGCTACCAGGTTGTAGAATGGGCGGCCGTTGAAGCCGACAGCTTCGCTCTCGAATACCCGGGAGACCCGCAGCTCGCCAAATTCGGCGTGCAGGGCATCGAGCCCCGCGCGGATATGGCGATCTCGCGCGATGTTGGAACCCAGGCTGATATAGATGGTGGTCATCAGTTGCTGCTCGTGGCTGGCGTGCGATGGCGCAGGATCTCGACGCCGACCCCGGCGGCATTGGGCACGGCGCCCGGCTTGGTGAGGGTCACCTTGACCCACTGCACCCGCTCGTCGGTCAGAACCAGCATGGCGACCTGCTCGGCCATGGTCTCGACCAGTTCGACCACCTTGCCGGTGACATGCTCGCAGATCTTGTTGGAGAGGTCGGCATAATCCAGTGCCAGATTGATGTCGTCGGTTGCTGCCGCGGGGCGGTTGTCGAACCCCATCTCGAGGTCAAAACGGAGCTTCTGGCGAATGCCCTTCTCCCACTCATATACACCGATGGTGGTCAAAACTTCGAGTCCGCGAATAAACACCTTGTCCATGACTGTACTTCTTCTTTACTCTTGATGGGCTGTGATGACAGCGCAGGGATGCTGGCCGGGCAACAGGCTTGCCGAGGCGCTCTGGGTGGGCATGGGCCCATGCCAGCGTATGTGGCCCGCATCATACCCCATTCATATCGTGGTAAAAACGACCAAGATGACGGCCCTGACGATTTTGATGATTATTCTGGCCTACCTGGGTGGTTCACTATCCAGTGCTGTGCTGGTCTCCCGCTGTACCGGTCTGCCCGACCCGCGGGATCATGGCTCCCACAATCCGGGGGCAACCAATGTGCTGCGCCTCGGTGGCCGGATGGCGGCGCTGGTGGTGCTGCTGCTCGATGTGATCAAGGGCACTGCTCCCGTCTATCTCGCCTGGTATCTGCAGATCAAACCCGTCTATCTTGGCTTCATCGGGGTCGCCGCCTGTCTCGGCCATATGTACCCCATCTTCTTTCATTTTCGCGGTGGCAAGGGAGTCGCCACGGCACTGGGGACCATGATGCCGCTCGGCTTTACCATGGGGGGGGCTGTGATAGGCACCTGGCTGGTTGTGCTGCTGGTGAGCGGCTACTCCTCGCTGGCCTCCATCATTACCGTGCTGCTCACTCCTCTATTTACCTACCTGATCAAACCCGAATACACCCTGCCCGTCTCGCTGCTCTCCTGCCTTATCCTGATCCGCCATCACGAGAACATCTCCCGTCTACTCAAGGGAGAGGAACCCAGACTATGGGGGAAAAAACGTGCTGCCTGTGCCGAGGAAGTGGCAGAAATGAGTGATGTTGCGCAAAAAAGAGACGAACGAGACAAAAAGTGAAATTTCCCGTTGACCATCCGCCTTAAAATCCGTTTAATAGCGCCCACGCCCAGATAGCTCAGTCGGTAGAGCAGGGGATTGAAAATCCCCGTGTCGGCGGTTCGATTCCGTCTCTGGGCACCAATTTTGGTGCCATGAAATAAAAAATTTGTTCATGCACAATGGTTTAAAGTGTGCCGGCTTAGCTCAGTAGGTAGAGCAACTGACTTGTAATCAGTAGGTCACCAGTTCGATTCCGGTAGCCGGCACCATTTGCCCAGATAGCTCAGTCGGTAGAGCAGGGGATTGAAAATCCCCGTGTCGGCGGTTCGATTCCGTCTCTGGGCACCAATTAGGTTGATGAGATAGCGATATCTGGTCTCCGAAGTACAATTCCTCCTTAGTTCAGTCGGTAGAACGGCGGACTGTTAATCCGTATGTCACTGGTTCAAGTCCAGTAGGAGGAGCCAATTCAAAAAGCCCTTGTCGCAAGACAAGGGCTTTTTTCTATTGGGGCAAGTCCGTTTATAACCATAAAAACAACCACACACGCACAGATGAACCGCAGGATAGATATGGAAAATCATGTAGTTATAGAGTCAAAGGGGCGACTTGCCGCCATTCGGGACTGGCTGGAGCCGGTGCTGGTGCTGCTTATTCTCGGCAGCCTGTTCGGTTACCTCGGCAGCCAGATGGGCCTCTCCGCCATGGTCAACACCCTCTTCAATACCGCCCACCAGCTGCTGCTCAATACCGTGCTCTTTATCATGGGGATCACTGTGCTCTCCGGTGCCCTGAGCCAACTCTTGAGCGAGTTCGGGGTGATCCGCCTGCTGGAGGTGCTGCTGGCGCCGCTGATGAAGCCGGTGTTTCGTCTGCCCGGCCGCACCGCGCTGGCGGCCCTGATGACCTTCTTCTCTGACAACCCGGCGGTGATCAGCCTCGCCAAGGACAGCCGCTTTCGCAAAGGCTTCACCCCCTGGCAGCTGGTGTCGCTCACCAACTTCGGTACCGCCTTTGGCATGGGGCTGATCGTGGTCACCTTTATGGCCACCCTGCAACTGCCGAGCGGCGAATCCACCGCCAGCGCGGCGCTGATCGGCCTGCTTGGCGCGTTGGTTGGCTCGGTGGTCTCTACCCGACTGATGCAGCGGATGATCCGCCCCTTGGTGGGGGAAGTGCTGATCGATGACCAGCCTGCGGGCAACGGCCCCAAGGTGGGAGTGACCAAAGAGGCCGCTCCCGGCTGGCTGCGGATCCTCAACTCACTGCTCGATGGCGGCAAATCCGGCGTGGAGCTGGGGATGGCGGTGATCCCCGGGGTGCTGATCATCAGCACCTTCGTGATGCTGCTCACCTTCGGCCCGGGCGACAAGGGGTATACCGGCGAAGCGTTTCAGGGGGTTGCCCTGCTGCCGGTGCTGGCCGCCAAGGTGAGCTGGCTGTTTGACCTGTTGTTTGGCTTCCAGCAGCCTGAGCTGGTCGCCTTCCCGGCTACTTCGCTCGGTGCGGTCGGTGCCGCTATGTCGCTGGTTCCCCCCTTTATTGCCAAGGGGTGGATCACCGGTAACGAGGTCGCGGTGTTTACCGCCATGGGGATGTGCTGGAGCGGTTTCTTGAGCACCCACACTGCCATGCTGGATGCCCTCGGCTATCGCCACCTCACCTCCCGCGCCATCGTCGCCCACACGGTCGGCGGCCTGTGCGCCGGGGTGGCTGCGCACCAGCTCTATCTGCTGCTGGGCTGAGTCGGGTGAAAGAGAGAGGGGCGCTGCGGCGCCCCTCTTTGTATCTATCGGTGACGAGGTGGCTCGTCCTTCGGCTTACTCGACATCGCCGATCAGGCACTGCGTGATCACCGCCTCCGGCATCATCTCCCGCAGTCCGGCGACCAGCTTTTCCCCCGCCTCATGCAGCGCTGCCAGCGGCATCTCGGGCAGGCTCTCCAGAATGAACCACATCTGGCCCGAATCGACACTCAATCGGGTTCGCACACCCTGCCGCCAGTTCCAGCGCCGACAGGTGACCCCCTTGTCATCCCGCCAGACGACCTCGCCGGGCTCCACCGGTTCGTGGGCGGGCTCGCCCCCCTTCATGGTATCGAACTGCTCGCTGCCATCGGCCACTACCAGTCGCGGTTGCCCTTCATAAGCAAGCAGGTTTTCGCCCCCCACCGGAATGGCGTAGCGAATGCTGATGGCATTGTAGAGATCGACCACGGGATCGATGGCCGGCAGGTTGCCGTCACGGGCGACCCGTTTTCTCAGAGCCTCGGCGGAGCAGGGGGTCCGCTGCGGTTTGGCGCCGAACTTTCTGAACAGCTCGCCCCAGGCTGCGAGGTGCGCCTCTGCCCACGGCACATCGGCGGCCGTCATGGCGCTGCTGGCTTCATCAAGGGCGCGCGCCCCCACGTTCGGGTCAACCACTGCAGCGGCCTGCACCGTGATGCTCAGGGCGCGAAAGCCCGGGGCCAGTTGAGTGACTTCGGGGGAGATATGGGGGGTAATCAGGGACATAACGACTCCAGAATCGAAAGAGGCAAGGGAAGCGCGGCTGCCGGGTAGCATAGCGGCAACGGCAAATCCGGTTTGAGAGCCATCATGCGCGAACATGCTATATAAGAAAATTTACATGATCTTAATGGTCATAAGTTTCATGAATGAAAAATGGCGTGCTCGAGGGGTGGCGGGCGTGGAGGGAAGGGAATCCCGTCGCTTCCGGTTTGCTCCGGCAATGTCCCTTTGCCGCCCCGATCCACCGCGGCAGCCGCTGGCCGCCCGGCTCCCTCCTGATACTCGCCGTGGTCATGCCCAAGCACGAGGCGGCCATGCAAATCGTTCGGTGGCTCAATGAGTTGGCTATGGTTGGCGTTTTTTTCATCGTTCTGGCCCCGCTTATGCAGACTTTCTCACATCACCATCAAGGGCTGCCGTCGCGGAGAGATATCATGATCAGTACCCTGCTTCCCCTTGCCTCGATCGCCCTCAAGTTGGGCAGTCAACTGCTCAGCAGTAGTAGTAAACCCCAGCCCGTGCAGCCTGCCGTGCAGGAAGAGCACCTCGCCCCGACCGTCCAGAGTCTGTTCCAGCGACTCGGCATCAAGGATGCCGACAGCGAACAGAACCGCGCGGCCATCAACCACTTTATGGGGGAGCTGATGCAGACCCTGGGGCAGGAGAATGGCGGCCAATCCCTCCCTGCCGCCATCGATGCTGCCCGCAACCAGCTGGCCAACGGCACCCAGAGTACCCGCCTCGATGCGCTGCAAAGCGAGCTCAATACCCTCAAGGATTCCCTCGGTACCAGCGATCTCAACCTCGATCAGCTGCTCGGCGCCTTTAAACAGACCCTGCCCAATAGCAAGGGGGAGGGGGTTGGCAAACTGCTTCACATTAGTGTGTGAAGCATTAGTTTTTAGCTAATAGCCAGAGTTCTTTTTTGCGTTAAGGTTTTTATCAAAGCATCAAGAAATTAATCATCAACTAACGCATTAAGTGGTCTCAACTACTGCTTAGGTTTATTTTTTAACAGCAGCAAGAGCAAGTTTATTCGTATAGCTACCTTGTTATTAGTACACCTTGCAGTATCATATGGTGGTTGCCATAAGGAACCTTTGATGGTTCTTATGATCAGTTGTTCAAGG
Source organism: Aeromonas finlandensis (assembly GCF_000764645.1). Taxonomy (GTDB): domain Bacteria; phylum Pseudomonadota; class Gammaproteobacteria; order Enterobacterales; family Aeromonadaceae; genus Aeromonas; species Aeromonas finlandensis. The sequence continues at coordinate 364 of NZ_JRGK01000286.1, read as the reverse complement.
GCTTTTTAAATACATATGCTTTTAACATTAGGAGTTGTTAATGCCTAGTAAATGGTATGAAAATAATGATTTAATAATTAGGGATAGTGTTCACGGCGACATTTATATTAGCTCATCAATCATTGACGTTATCAATTCTGATGAGTTTCAGAGACTAAGAAGAATCAAACAGTTGTCAGTTGCCAACATGATATTTCCTAGTGCAGATCACACAAGGTTTTCACATTCAATTGGTACTTACCATGTAATGAGAAAAATAATTTCACATGTTGAAAAGCAGTTATCAAATATAAATATAGATATTTGTGAGAGAGATAAAAACCTTGTTTTAGTTGCAGCTCTTTTACATGATATAGGACATGGC
>NZ_JRGK01000285.1 GCF_000764645.1 Aeromonas finlandensis | reverse complement strand
CCGATATACTGCGCCACGTGGGTCATGGCTGCGGGTGTTTGAAACGCTTTGGCAAAGCCTGATGTGAAACCGAAAACTCGATTTATGGCTTTTTCAGCGTGTTTTGGTAACAAAAAACCAACAATCACCATTCCGTGCCCTCAAGTGTGAGTTAAAACAATAACTAACGTGCTCAATGGAGCTGAGTGGGCAAGCGTGAAAAACAAACAGAGACCGGTCAACCTCGACCTACAGACGATCAGCTTTCCTGTCACTGCCATTGCATCCATCCTGCACCGTGTTTCAGGGGTTATTACCTTTGTTGCACTGGGCATCTTGCTGTGGATGCTTGGTACTTCACTCGCCTCTCCCGAAGGGTTTGAAACCGTGGTTGCCATCATGGACAACTTCCTGGTCAAACTCGTGCTGTGGGGGATCCTGACTGCGCTGGCATACCACATTGTGGGCGGCTTGCGTCACCTGGTCATGGATATGGGCTATTGGGAAGAGCTGGAATCCGGCAATCAGAGCGCCCGCGTGGCCTTCGTGATCACCGCGATCCTGGCTGTATTGGCGGGAGTGCTTGTATGGTAACCAATTCTGCAACCTTCGGGCGCAGCGGCGTTCACGATTACATCCTGATCCGCGCCACCGCCCTCATCATGACCTGTTATGTCCTCTATCTGGTGGGCTTTGTCGCGTTCAACGACATCACCTACGAGGTGTGGACAGGCTTCTTCGCCAACACCTTCACCAAGGTATTCACCCTGTTGACCCTGCTCTGCGTACTGATCCATGCCTGGATCGGTCTGTGGCAGGTGCTGACTGACTATATCAAGCCGGTAGGGCTGCGCGGGGCGCTGCAATTTGCCCTGGTCGTGGTGCTGTTTGTCTATCTGATGACGGGTTTCGTCGTGCTGTGGGGTGTGTAAGGTGACTATTCCAACTCGTGAATTTGATGCGGTGGTGATTGGTGCCGGTGGTGCCGGTATGCGCGCCGCGCTGCAGATTGCCCAGTCCGGCAAGAGCTGCGCTCTGTTGTCCAAGGTTTTCCCGACCCGTTCTCACACTGTCTCCGCCCAGGGCGGCATCACGGTTGCGCTGGGCAATGCCCACGACGACAACTGGCAGTGGCACATGTATGACACCGTCAAAGGCTCCGATTACATCGGAGATCAGGAAGCCATCGAGTACATGTGCAAGACCGGCCCCGAAGCCATCTATGAGCTGGAGAACATGGGCTTGCCCTTCTCCCGTTTCGACAACGGTTCTGTCTACCAGCGTCCGTTTGGTGGCCAGTCCAAGAATTTCGGTGGCGAGCAGGCTGCTCGTACCGCAGCAGCGGCCGACCGTACCGGTCATGCCCTGCTGCACACCCTCTATCAGCAGAACGTCAAGAACAAGACCACCGTCTTCTCCGAGTGGTATGCGCTGGATCTGGTGAAAAACCAGGACGGTCACATCGTTGGCTGTACCGCCATCGATATGGAGAGCGGCGAAGTGGTCTACTTCAAGGCCAAGGCCACCGTGCTGGCCACTGGCGGCGCCGGTCGTATCTACCAGTCCACCACCAATGCCCACATCAACACCGGTGACGGTGTCGGCATGGCGCTGCGCGCCGGGGTAGGGGTGCAGGACATGGAGTTCTGGCAGTTCCACCCGACCGGCATCGCCGGTGCCGGGGTGCTGGTGACAGAAGGGTGCCGTGGTGAAGGCGGCTATCTGCTCAATAAAGATGGCGAGCGCTTCATGGAGCGTTATGCCCCCAACGCCAAGGATCTGGCCGGTCGCGACGTGGTGGCCCGCTCCATCATGATCGAGATCCGCGAAGGGCGTGGCTGCGATGGTCCCTGGGGCCCGCACATCAAACTCAAGCTGGATCACCTCGGCAAAGAGGTGCTGGAATCCCGTCTGCCGGGCATCTGCGAGCTCTCCCGCACCTTCGCCCACGTGGATCCGGTCAAAGAGCCGATCCCGATCATCCCGACCTGCCACTACATGATGGGCGGCGTGCCGACCAACGTGAATGGCCAGTGTCTGGCGCAAGACAAGGATGGCAACGACGTGCCGGTGGTCGGCCTGTTTGCGGTGGGCGAAATTGCCTGCGTCTCCGTACACGGTGCCAACCGTCTGGGTGGCAACTCGCTGCTGGATCTGGTGGTGTTCGGTCGTGCCGCTGGCATGCATCTGGTCAACACCCTGGGCGAGATGGATCATGGCCGCGATGCCTCCGACTCCGACATCGACGCCGCGCTGGCGCGCTTCAACCGCTGGGAAAATTGCCGTGACGGCGAAGACCCGGTGCAGATCCGCAAAGACCTGCAGCGCTGCATGCAGAACAACTTCTCGGTGTTCCGCGAAGGGGATGCGATGGCCGAAGGGTTGGCCGAGCTGAAGATCATTCGCGAGCGCCTCAAGCATGCCCGTCTGGATGACACCTCCAAAGAGTTCAACACCCAGCGCATCGAGTGTCTGGAACTGGACAACCTGATGGAGACGGCATTTGCCACGGCGGTGGCGGCCAACTTCCGTACCGAGAGTCGCGGTGCTCACAGCCGCTTTGACTTCCCGGATCGCGACGACGAGAGCTGGCTGTGCCACAGCCTCTATCACCCGGACACCGAGTCCATGACCCGTCGCGCTGTCAACATGTCACCCAAGACCCGTGAGGCGTTCCCGCCCAAGGTCCGGACTTACTGATTGCGGAGCCAGCCCTATGAACGTCACTTTCTCTGTCTACAGATACAATCCGGATGTTGATAACGTCCCTTATATGAAGGAATATCGTCTTGATATTCCTGAAGGTTCCGACATGATGGTGCTCGACGCACTGATCCAGTTGAAAGAGCTGGACCCCACACTCGCCTTTCGCCGCTCTTGCCGCGAAGGGGTCTGTGGATCAGACGGTCTCAACATGAATGGCAAGAACGGTCTTGCCTGTATCACCCCGCTCTCCGATCTGCTGAAGAAGGGCAATAACGTCGTTATCCGCCCCTTGCCTGGCCTGCCGGTGATCCGCGATCTGGTGATCGACATGACCCAGTTCTACACCCAGTGGGAGAAGGTCAAACCCTTCCTCATCAATGAAGACAAGTTGCCGCCGGTGCGTGAGCACCTGCAATCCCCGGAAGAGCGCGCCAAGCTTGACGGCCTGTACGAGTGCATTCTCTGTGCCTGCTGCTCCACTTCGTGCCCCTCCTTCTGGTGGAATCCCGACAAGTTCATCGGTCCGGCCGGGCTGCTCGCCGCCTACCGCTGGCTGGCTGACAGCCGCGACACCGCGACCACCGAACGACTGGGAAATCTGGACGACGCATTCAGCGTGTTCCGCTGCCATGGCATCATGAACTGCGTGAACGTCTGTCCGAAAGGCTTGAACCCGACCAAGGCGATTGGTCAGATCAAGTCGATGTTGCTCAATCGGGCTGTTTAGTATCAGGGCCGGCCCCGCGCTGGCCCGACCTCTGGATAGCCATCCCACCCGTGGCAGGATGGCTATTTGACCCCTACAAGCTGCGCAGCAGTAACAAGAAGTACAAGGGATAGAAATGCATAACGGCGTGATGAAGGCCTGGTTGGAGTCATCTCACCTGGCTGGTGCGAATGCAAGCTATATCGAGGATTTGTACGAATCCTTCCTGGAAAATCCTGACTCCGTGTCCGACGAGTGGCGCAGCCTCTTTAGCGAGCTGCCCCAGGTCAATGGCCATGCGGTTGAACAACCCCACTCCCAGGTCCGCGATTATTTCCGTCGTCTGGCCAAGGATCCCTCTCGCTACAGTGCCCCCGTCTCCGATCCCCAAGTGGATGCCAAACAGGTGCGGGTGCTGCAGCTGATCAACGCCTTCCGTTTCCGTGGTCACCAGAATGCCAATCTGGACCCGCTGGGCCTGTGGCAGCGTGAAACCGTTGCCGAACTGGATCCCGCTTTTCACAATCTGCAGGGCGCCGACATGGAGGCCACCTTCAATGTGGGCTCCTACGCCATCGGTCGCGAGACCATGGTGCTCTCCGAACTCGTTGCCTCGCTGAAAAAGACCTACTGCAGCTCCATCGGTGCCGACTACATGCACCTCACCTCCACGGAAGAGAAGCGCTGGCTGCAACAGCGCCTCGAATCCATTGAAGGGAAGGGGAGCTACACCCTCGAAGAGAAGACCCGTTTCCTCGAGAGCCTGACCGCTGCCGAAGGGCTGGAAAAATATCTGGGCGCCAAGTTCCCGGGGGCCAAGCGCTTCTCGCTGGAAGGTGGCGACGCCATGATCCCCATGCTCAAGGAGCTGATCCGTCGCGCCGGTGAGCAGGGCTGCAAAGAGGCCGTGATCGGTATGGCCCACCGCGGCCGCCTCAACGTGCTGATCAACGTGCTCGGTAAACGGGCGCAGGACCTCTTCGACGAGTTTGCCGGCAAGCATGGCGAATCCTGGGGGACCGGTGATGTGAAGTACCACATGGGCTTCTCCTCCGATTTCGCGACCCCGGGTGGCAACGTGCACCTGGCGCTGGCGTTCAACCCCTCTCACCTCGAGATCGTCAACCCGGTGGTCATCGGCTCGGTCCGTGCCCGTATGGATCGTCGCGGCGACAAGGATGGTTCCAGCGTGCTGCCCATCACCATCCACGGTGACTCGGCGATGGCCGGTCAGGGTGTGGTGGCCGAGACCTTCAACATGTCCCAGACCCGTGCCTATGGCGTGGGCGGGACGGTGCGCATCG
>NZ_JRGK01000284.1 GCF_000764645.1 Aeromonas finlandensis | reverse complement strand
CACTGGATGTCGGTGAAACCGTGCTCCGTCGCTGGGTTCCGCAACTGCAATCCGAACGAACCGGCACCACCCCTATCAGCAAGGCGCTGACTCCGGAGCAGCAGAAAATCCAGGAGCTGGAAGCCCGCATCAATCGGCTCGAGCGCGAAAAGGACATTCTAAAAAAGGCTACGGCTCTCTTGATGACGGACGAGTTCACACGTACGCGCTGATAGACCAATTAAGAGAGCAAGCCCCCATCACCCTGGTCTGCTGCGCTTTCGATGTTCCAACATCCTGTTTTTACGACTATCTGGCTCGCAAGCGGACGATTAACCGTGAGCGGATACAGCAACGCAGCGAGTTGCGCCGTTTGTTTAAAGGGATCCGGGACTCGGCAGGCAGCCGTGCCTTGATGTCGATGATGCGGGCGTTGGGGTACCAGATTGGTCGATTCAAAGTACGTAACCTGATGAAGGAAGCCGGGCTGGCATCCAAGCAGCCGGGCGCACACCGTTATAAGGTGGCACGGTCTGAACGACCGGACATTCCCAATCTGCTGGCCCGCGAATTTGGTGTTCCGCAAACCAATCAGGTGTGGCGATATCACCTACGTCTGGGCAGGTGCTCGTTGGCATTACCTGGCTGTGGTTCTTGATCTTCATACCCGCCGAGTCGTGGGCTGGGCGATGCCTGACAAGCCTGATGCAGCGCTGGCCATCACAGCACTGGAGATGACCTATCAGCAGCGGGGTTACCCATCCGGTGTGCTGTTTCACTCAGGCCAGGGCAGTCAATATGGCAGCCGGGCATTTCGGCAACGACCGTGGCGCTATCGCATGACCCAGAGCATGAGTCGTCGTGGTAATTGCTGGGAGCGTCAACGCCCCGATTGAACGATTGTTCAGAAGCTTGAAGTCAGAGTGGTTCCCGGTAACGGGATACATGAGCCTACGGGAAGCGAAGCGGGATATCAGTAATTACCTGATGGATTACTACAACTGGCGCCATCCACATCAACACAATGACGGGATGCCGCCAGCAAAAGCCGAGGTTAGGCCTAACCAAGTGTCCGGATTTAGTTGACCACTACAAGGTGATCTTTGTATCGGCCAAATCGGGGATGACAAGTATTGTCATCGGGTAGGTTTGGTGGTGGGCATCTCGCTGCATAAAAGTACGGAAGTATGCAAATGCACTCTGTGGTGAGCTCAATGCACAGGGCACTTTTCGTCAATAACGAAACTGAGATGAACCTGATTATGATATTTCATGGTTAATGCGGCAATTATTGACGCACGCCTTAGTAGGTGTTTGATATAATTCGATATCTGTGATGTTGGGCTAAAGGTGTAGAGTTCACTATTGACATGCACGGGATATCTCCCTTGATTGCACGACAGAATTTTTTGTGATGGCTGGTCACAAGCTATTAGCCTTCGGTCAGAGTTCACGGATCACTTAAATTGTTATTAATAATCTCTTTGCTTACCAGTAAGTGTGTCTATTGGCAATAGATTCAGGTGTCTGGCTTCGATGCGTCAATTTTTGTCATTTTCTTGCGTAATGATAGCGAGAGTATGTTGCGCTGGTATTTGTTAGCGTTTTTTTCATGGTTTTTGAGTGTGTGGCGGTCGGTAGATATGCTACATGTCATTATTTTTTAAGTTTTTTATGGGTTGCTCTCCCGATTGCGAATCGGGGAGGATTTTAGTTTCACTAACAGAAAACAAGAGAGATTCGCAGAGAAGGTAAGTGCCAAGCAGGCTGTATGGCGGTAGTTTTTTGATATGTAATTACATATTAAAGCCGTTGCTCTATTTATGGTTTTTCCTGATTGAATTGGTGGTGATGTTCAACTGTCATTTATTACAGTTGTCGCTAGTGATATTAGCTATAAGCTTTTCTTCTTCTGATAAAACCTTACAAATCGGGTACTAGAGCATGGGAAAAGGAATTGACGGCGCTACCGTCGCGCCCAAAGAGCGTATTAATATCAAATATGTACCGGCAACTGGTGGTCAGCATGCGGAAATTGAACTTCCGCTGACCATGATGGTGGTTGGTAATATGAAAGGACGCAGCGAGGAGACTCCCATTGAGGAGCGTCAGACCGTCTCCATCGACAAGAATAATTTCTCATCTGTCATGAAAGAATCCGCACTGGAACTGAACTTCTCCGTTCCCAATCGCCTGGAAGAGAACAGCCAGGACGAGCTGCCGGTTTCGATCAAGATCCAGTCTCTGGATGACTTCACGCCTGATAGCGTGGCCCAGCAGGTTCCCGAGCTGCGCAAACTGCTTGAACTGCGTGAGGCCTTGGTTGCCCTGAAGGGGCCATTGGGAAATATCCCTTCCTTCCGCAATCGTTTGCAGGATCTGCTGTCCAGTGATGAAGCTCGTGAGCAACTGCTCAAAGAGCTGGATTTGATTAAGCCTGCCGAGTGATCGGCTGGTTGTATTGACTGACGAGAAAGGAACAAACATGTCTTTGGTCGAAGAACAGGTTCAAGCGGGGGCGGGTGCTGCCTCCTCGTCCTCTTTGCTGGATGAAATCATGGCACAGGCTCGCATCACGCCGGTTGATGAGGGTTACAGTGTTGCCAAGCAGGGCGTTGCTGCCCTGATCGCCAATATTCTGGATAGCGGTTCTACCGCCGAGCCGGTTAACAAGGCGCTGGTTGACAGCATGATTGTCGAGCTCGACAAGAAGCTCGGCAAGCAGATGGACGTTATCCTGCATGCCAAAGCGCTGCAGGAGATGGAGTCCTCCTGGCGCTCCCTCAAGCTGCTGGTAGATCGCACCGATTTTCGTGAGAACATCAAGATCCAGGTGCTGCACGCTACCAAGGAAGAGCTGCTGGAAGATTTCGAGTTTTCCCCCGAAATCACCCAATCCGGTCTCTACAAGCATGTCTACTCCAGCGGTTATGGTCAGTTTGGTGGTCAACCCGTTGGTGCCGTGATTGGTGACTACGCCTTCACCCACAGCTCACCTGATATCAAGCTGATGCAGTATGTCAGCGCCGTGGGTGCCATGGCCCATGCCCCCTTCATCTCCTCTGTCGCGCCCGCCTTCTTTGGCGTCGACAGCTTTACCGATCTCTCTTCCATCAAGGATCTCAAATCGGTATTCGAGGGACCGGCTTATACCAAGTGGCGTGTACTGCGTGAGTCGGAAGATGCCCGTTATCTGGGGCTGACCGCACCACGTTTCCTGGCCCGTCTGCCCTATGATCCGACCGAAAACCCCATCAAGGGTTTCAACTATCAGGAAGATATCAGCTCGGATCACGATCACTACCTGTGGGGCAACACCGCTTATCTGATGGGCACGTCCCTGACCGACAGCTTCGCCAAGTACCGCTGGTGCCCGAACATTATCGGCCCGCAGAGTGGTGGTGCTATCCACGATCTGCCGGTGCATGTCTATGAGGCCATGGGTCAGCTGCAGGCCAAGATCCCGACCGAGGTACTGATCACCGACCGTCGCGAATATGAGCTCTCAGAAGAGGGGTTCATTACCCTGACCATGCGTAAAGACACTGACAACGCAGCCTTCTTCTCTGCCAACTCGGTGCAAAAGCCCAAGGTGTTCCCCAACACCAAGGAGGGCAGGGAAGCGGAGACCAACTACAAACTGGGTACCCAGTTGCCCTACATGTTCATCATCAACCGCCTGGCGCACTACATCAAAGTGCTGCAGCGCGAGCAGATCGGCTCCTGGAAGGAGCGTCAGGATCTGGAGCGTGAGTTGAATAGCTGGATCCGGCAGTTTGTTGCCGATCAGGAGAACCCGCCGGCAGACGTCCGTAGCCGTCGTCCGCTGCGCGCCGCCCAGATCAAAGTGCTGGATGTGGAAGGGGAGCCGGGTTGGTATCAGGTCGCCATGTCTGTTCGTCCGCACTTCAAGTACATGGGGGCGAGCTTCGAGCTCTCTCTGGTAGGTCGACTGGACAAGGAATAAGGCCCGATGCCGTATCTCTCTTCCTGGGATAGAGGAAATGCGGCCAGCCTGTTCGATCGTATTCGGGGGGAGGGGCAGAGCCCTTCTCCCCGTTCGGAAGTTGATGAACTGGTTGAGTCTGTCAAACGGCAGCTCGAGCAGATCCTCAACACCCGTCCCGGTAATTGCCGCAGTGCCCCTGATCTTGGTGTCATCGATCTCAATGACGCAACCCAGGGCAGTGCGGATATCAAGGGGCGGATCCGTGAAGCGATCCGGCAATGCATCCGTCGTTATGAACCTCGGATCATTCATGTAGATGTCCGTTCACCCGACCATCAGGCGAGTCCGCTCGAGATGTCGTTTCAGGTGACGGCCCATGTGAAGCTGGAGCATATCGAGCAAGTTACCTCGTTCAACGTCCAAATGGACAGTCACCGTCACTACCGCATGGTCTGATCAATGTCGCTGGAACACTACTTCAGGGATGAGTTGTCCTTTTTGCGCCTGCAAGGGCGCGAATTTGCCGATAGCTATCCCGAACTCACCCGTTTTTTGTCGGAGCAGAATACCGACCCGGATGTGGAGCGCTTGCTGGAAGGCTTTGCGTTTCTCACGGGTAACCTGCGCGCCAAAATCGAGGACGAGTTTCCCGAGCTGACCCACGGTCTGCTCAATATGCTCTGGCCGAACTATCTGCGTCCCGTTCCCAGCATGACCATCATGCAGTTTTCGGTCATTCCGGGGGCCATCGCGCAGCCGGCGTTGGTCAGGCAGGGTTGCCAGCTGGACAGCCTGCCGGTCGACGACGTGACCTGCCACTTTCAGACTTGTCATGATGCCTGGGTCTATCCGGCCGAGATGCGCCAGATCACGGCGCAAAGTGGCAACGATCTCTCCACCATCTCGCTCGATATTGCGCTGCATGCACCCTTGCCGCTCAGCGAGTTGCAGCTGGACAAGCTGCGCTTTTTCCTCGGTGGCGACAGCTACACCGCGTATGAGCTCTACTTCTGGCTCTCCAACCAGCTCTCCCATATCGAGCTGGAGATCGACGGCAAGCGCTTTCGTCAGGAGGCCAAGGCACTCAAATCGGTCGGCTTCGAGCGCGATGATGCGCTGTTGCCCTATCCGAACAATGTCTATTCCGGCTACCGGATCTTGCAGGAGTATTTCTGCTTCCCGGAGAGCTTCCTCTTCTTTGAACTCTCGGGTGGCGAGTGGCCCAAACAGCCGCTGCCGGTGAGTGAATTCAAAATCCATTTCTGTTTCGACCGACCGCTGCCGGCGGAGCTCAAGATCCGCCCTGACTCTTTCATGCTCAACTGCGTGCCGGCCATCAACCTGTTCCAGCACGACAGCGAGCCGGTCAATCTCAACGGCCGTCAGGCGGAATACCCGCTCAAGGCGAGCTATCGCTATGCTGACAGTTTCGAAATTTTCTCGGTGGATCAGGTTGAAGGCTGGGTTGAGGGCAATCTGGGCCGCTCCCGCGGTACGCCGCGCATCTATCAGCCGTTCGAAAGTTTTCAGCACCAGATTGAGCGGGCCAAGCAGCGGTTGGCGCTCTACTACCGGGTGCGGGTCAGGGAGTCGGTGATCGGTGATGGTTTCGAGCACAGCCTCTCGTTTGTGCGGGGGGATGAAACCACCACGGTCGATCTGGATGAATCCATCTCGGTGACGCTCACCTGCACCAACCGCTCCCGCGCTGCCCGCCTCAAGGTGGGCAGTATCTGCGTGCCGACCGGCAGCTCGCCGTCGTTTGCCACCTTCCGCAACCTGATCCGGCCGACCCGGCCGCTGCGTCCGGCACTGGATGGCAGTTTGCACTGGACCCTGATTTCCAACCTGTCGCTGAATTATGTCTCTCTGCTACGCCGGGATGCCTTGGTGCAGGTGCTGCGAACCTATGACTTTCCCGCTTTGCACGACAAGCAGGCGGAGCAGGGGTCGCGCAAGCGGCTGGCGGGGATCGAGGAGATCGAGACCACGCCGGTGGACAGGCTGGTGCGCGGCATGCCGGTACGCGGGCTCAAGTCGGTGCTCTCCATCCGTCAGTCCGCCTTTGGCAGCGAAGGGGAGCTCTATCTCTTTAGCACCGTGCTGGCCCACTTCTTCTCGCTCTATGCCAGCGTCAACGCTTTCCACCTGCTTGAGGTGGTCAATCTCGATAACAAGGAGCGCTATCAGTGGCCAGTCCAGATCGGTCAGCACTCCCTGATGTGAGCGCCACCAACGAGGCGCCCCGTTTCAATTTCTTCCAGCTGGTTGAGCTGCTCAACCGGCTGGATGGTGCCGATCAGGAGCGTGGTCTCGACCACCTGCCGAGTGACGAGAATATTCGTTTCAAGGCGACCGCATCGCTGGGGTTTCCCACCAGCGACGTGCTGCAAATTGGCCGCGACGGCAAGGGACGTCACGAGCTGGAAGTAGCCTTTCTGGGTCTGCACGGCAGCCAGTCGCCGATGCCCGGTTATTACCTCGACTCGCTGGCGTGGGAGTACGCCCAGGGGGAGCAGAAACTCGGTCTTTTCCTGGATTTCTTCCACCACCGCCTGCTGACCCTGCTGCACCGGATCTGGCGCAAGTATCGCTACCACGTCCGTTTTCAGGACGACGGTGAGGATGGGTTCTCCCGCCTGATGTTTGCGCTGGTGGGGCTTGGCAATGACGCCGTGTGCCAGAGCCTGCCGGTCAACCGCGCCAAGATGCTCTCCTATGCGGGCATGCTGGCCAGTCCCAGCCGCTCTCCCGAGGTGGTCGCCGGTCTGGTGGCCCACTGCTTCGATCTGGCGGATGTGGAGGTGAGTGCCTGGCAGTGGCGCAAGGTCCCCATCCATCCGGAGCAGCAAAACCGCCTGGGCGGCGCTTGCGCCACGCTGGGCAGCGACTTCGTGATCGGTGACAAGGTCAATGATTGTGCCGGCAAGTTTTTATTGAAAATCAATGATCTGAGTTTTAGCCAGTTTCTCGGATTTCTCCCGAACGGAGAGCATTTCCACGCCCTGGTGACCTTTGTCTCCTTCATCTTGCGAGACCAATTGGCCTGGGATCTGCGGCTTGGCTTCGGTCAGGAGCAGGCCAAAGGACTGCGACTCGGTGAAGAGCAGAGTGCCCGTCTGGGGTGGAGTACCTTTCTTGGCCAACCGCCGAGTGACCCGTTCGTGACGATCTGTGTACAGGAATAAGCACAGGAAATTCAGTGTAGGAATACGTGCAGGAGTGAATGTGGACGACTTTAACCAGCAACTATCTCTGGTGGTGCTTAACAGTGAGCAGCTCGACGGCAGCCAGCAGGTGCAATATCGCTTCGACGAGATGGGGGGCACATTGGGCTCCTCCGAACAGGATGACTGGCAACTGCGAGACAGGCTGGGGGCGGTGATGCCAGCCCATGCCCGCGTCGAGCTCAATGACGGTCGTTTCTGCCTGTGCGATCTCAGCGGCCAAACCTACATCAACGGCGCCACCTCGCCCATCGGACGGGCCCGCAAGGTCAACCTCGTGCAGGGTGACGAGCTGATTGTCGGCCCTTTTCGCCTGAGAGCCTATCTCGGTGCCATCTCACCCGAGCAGAGCTTGCAGCAGGTGCTGGGCAACCGTCCGACCGAGCAGCTTGATGAGTGGCTGGCCAGCGATCTTCACCACCCCCAGACCTTGGATGATCCACGAGCCCTTGCGGTCGACCCCCTGCTGGCATTGCAGCAGGAGCGTGCGGCCCCGAGTCCGCTGGTGGATGCCCGCCTGCAGGCTCAACCGCATTTTCAACCGGATATGGACACCGTATCCCTCGCCCCATTTTCTGCCGCCGAGAACACCATGAACCAAGAATTTCTGGATATGCCCACCATCGAGAACCACCCCGACTTCCAGCCGCAAGAGGGCGTTGATCACGTCGCTCTGACCCCGCTGATGCGCGGTTTGGGCCAGAACCTGCAACTGCAGGACACCCGGCAGGCCCACGACATGCTCGAAGAGATGGGCAAGACAGTGCGCGCCATGGTGGAGGGGCTGCTGCAACTGCAAAGCGATCAGGCTGCGCTGGCAGACAAACACCTGCGCCCCATTGAGGACAACCCGCTGCGCCTTGGCCTCGATTATGACGAAACTCTGGCGGTGATGTTTGCCGAGCAGAAGAGCCCGGTGCACCTGACCGCACCGGCGGCGGTGGCCGAGAGTCTGCGCAACGTGCGCATTCATCACGTGGCGAACCAGCAGGCGATTGGCGCTGCGCTGGACAGCATCCTGCAGGCCTTCTCGCCCGAGGCGCTGCTCGGCCGTTTCGAGCACTACCGTCGTACCGGTGCCCCGGGTGTGGCCGACGAAGGCTGGGCCTGGAACATGTACCAGCACTACTACCGCGAGCTCACCTCAGCCCGTCAGCAGGGGTTCGACAAGCTGTTCCATCAGGTCTACGCCCAGGCGTATGACCAGGCCGTGCGTCAGCAACAGGGACTGATTTGATGATACGTGCACTGTGGTTTGGGGCCTGTCTGCTGGCCCTGGCCGGTTGTACCACCATGGGCAAGATGGCCGATGTGGCCATGAACCCGGATATTCAGGTGGGGAGCAATGATGACCAGCCCTCCACCCTGGGGCTGAGCCTGTTGGCTGAGCCTGACGTCAACCCCAACGAAAGCGGGGAGGCGGCGCCTATCGAGTTTCAGGTGGTGCTGCTGGCCGAAGATTCCAAGCTGCTCGCCACCGATTATGACCAGGTGACGGCAGATGTAGAGAAGGCCCTTGGCAAGAACTACCTGGATCATCAGGACTACACCCTGCTGCCCGGTCAGTTCAAATACCTGCCCCCCGTCAAGCTTGACGAGAAGACCCGTTACATCGGCGTGATTGCACGGTACGCCGATCCGGACAGCGCCGAGTGGCGCAAGGTCATCAAGGTCAAGAGCAAGGGGACGGCCTATCAAATCCTGGTGCACCTGCGTCTGGATGAAGTGGAACTACAAAAAGAAGAAGAATAATTATGTCGAGTCGAAATCGGGTTATCTGGCGTGAAGGGCTCTTTATCAAGCCCCAGCACTTCCAGCAACAACAGAGACATTCAGATTACGCGCTGCACGCGCGTTTGAGCGCGCTGTCCGACTATTTCTACGGGCTGCAGTCCCTCGCCATCAACGAGGATTACCTCGGTTTTGGCCGGATCGCCTTGGTGGGGGCTACCGGCATCCTGCCGGACGGCACCGTCTTCAACATCCCGAACGATGATGTGCTGCCGACCCCGCTGGAGATCACCGATGCCTCGGTGGCCAACCAGAAGGTCTATCTGGCGCTGCCGCTCTCGGTGAGCGGGGTCAACGAGGTCAATCAGGGCGGTCAGGTGGCCACCCGGCTGCAGGCCCATCGCCACGATGTACGGGATCTGCACAGCGAAGGGGGCGACGTGGTCTCCCTCGAAGTGGGGCGGGTCAGCTTGCGGTTGATGCTGGAGCGGGAAGATCGCAGCGCCTACGCGTCCCTCGCCATCGCCCGCATTCTGGACAAGCGCCCCGACGGCGGTCTGGTGCTCGATCCCAACTTCATGCCTTGCAGCATCAGCGTCTCTGCCATTCCGACCCTCAAGCGCTTCCTCGGCGAATCGGCCGGGTTGGTGGCCGAGCGGGCTCGCAGCCTCTCCCTGCGCATCGCTGCGCCGGGGCAGCAGGGGGTGGCCGATGTGGCCGAGTTCATGATGCTGCAACTGCTCAACCGGGCTCAGCCCCAGCTCTCCCATCTGGCGCGCCTTGGCACCCTGCACCCGGAGCGGTTGCACGAGGCGCTGGTGCAGCTCTGTGGCGAGTTGATGACCTTTACCGACGAGTCCCGTCTGCCCCCCGAGTTTGCCGCCTATCGTCATGACGATCAGCAGGTGAGCTTCGAACCGGTGATGCTGGCCCTGCGTCAGGCGCTCAGTACCGTACTGTCGCCACGCGCTGTCTCCATCCAGCTGCGCAAGCACCAGTACGGCGTCATGGTGGCCATGGTCAACGAAAGCGAGCTGATGCAAAGCGCCGACTTCGTGCTGGCGGTACGTGCCCGCATGCCGCAGGAGCAGCTGCGCAAGCAGTTGCTGCAGCAGACCAAGGTGGCGTCGAGCGACAAGATCCGCGAACTCATCAGCCTGCAGTTGCCCGGCATCCCGCTGCTGCCGCTGCCGGTGGCGCCGCGTCAGTTGCCCTATCACGCCGGTTACAGCTACTTCCAGCTCGACCGTCAGAGCCCTGCCTGGCAGATGCTGGCGGTCAGCAACACGCTCGCCTTCCACATTGCCGGCGATTTCCCCGAGCTCGACATGCAGCTCTGGGCCATCCGTAGCCAGTGATCGCATCAAGGAAACAAGCAGAGATGACCACGGACATTATCAACAACGAGCAACTGAGCGACCTGCTGTTCGATCACGCCGAGCAGCTGGACATGGATTCGGACTACTGGTTCCGCCTGCGTGGCCAGAGCATCAACCCGATGATCGATGCGGTGACCCCGCTGCTGGGGCTGGTGCAGCGGGTGCGTCTGTTGTCGCGCTACGACCGGGTGCCCGAGCTGTATCAGCGGGTAGTGACCGAGATCCAGGCCATCGAGCAGGAGCTGATGGCGCAGGGTTACGAGAACGGCGTCGTCCTCTCGTTTCGCTACATCCTCTGCACCTTCATCGATGAAGCGGTGATGGGCCGCGACTGGGGCAGCCAGAGCGAATGGTCTCAGCACTCTCTGCTGGCCCGCTTTCACAACGAGACCTGGGGCGGCGAGAAGGTATTCGTGCTGCTGGCGCGTCTGCAGGAAGATCCGGTGCGCTATCGCGACATCCTGGAGTTCATCTATCTCTGCCTGTGCCTCGGTTTTGAGGGGCGCTACAAGGTGATGAGCCAGGGCCGTGACGAGTTTGAACGGATCGTCAAGCAACTGCACAAGCAGTTGTCACTCGAACGTGGCGGCGAGGCACCCAGCGTGTTTCATCTCGATCTCGGTCAGCAGGCGTCTCGCTATCAGCTGCGCAAGCAAGTCTCCCTGCGCACCCTGTTTATGGGGGGCGCGCTGATCCTGGCCATCATCTTTGGCCTCTATCACCACCAACTCAATAACCAGACCCAGGACGTACTGCGTCAACTGGGCGAATTATTAAAATAAATACTTAAGGAGAGCACGCCTTGATTCGTATAGAGCTACCGGTACTGGTGGAAAGACTCAACCCCATCTGCCGTCACATGCTGGAGGAGGCCGCGGCCCTCTGTGTCAATCATCAGGGCGCCGAGATCCGCATCGAGCACTTGTTGCTGAAGATGCTGGAGACTCCCCTCTGCGATGTGCGCCAGATCCTCAAACGGGCCGAGGTTGAGGTTGAAGAGTTAAAAAATCTGCTGCAACCCTCGGCGGCCGATAACGGTTATGGTCAGGGTTATCCCTCCTTCTCGCCGCTATTGGTGGAGTGGCTGCAAGACAGCTGGCTGCTCGCCTCTGCCGAACTGCAACACGGCCAGCTGCGCAGCGGCGTCATGCTGCTGGTGCTGCTGATGACCCCCCAGCGTTACCTGCCGGGCTCGGTGACCCGTTTGCTTGCCAACGTCAATCGCGAGCTGCTGCGCCAGCAGTTCGACGAGTGGGTCAAAGATTCTGCCGAGACCCAAGTGACCGTTTCTGCCAACGGTACTTCGACTCAGGCCGCATTGCCGAGCGACGCCACCCTGCTGGGCCGCTTTACCGTCAATGTTACCGAACAGGCTCGTCAGGGCTCGCTGGATCCGGTGCTCTGCCGGGATCACGAGATCGACCTGATGATCGACATCCTCTCCCGTCGCCGCAAAAACAACCCCATAGTCGTGGGGGAGGCGGGCGTCGGTAAAAGTGCCCTTATCGAGGGGCTGGCCCTGCGCATCGTCGCGGGTCAGGTGCCGGAAAAATTGCGCGATGTGGAGCTGATGACCCTGGATCTCGGCGCCATGCAGGCGGGCGCCTCGGTCAAGGGGGAGTTCGAGAAGCGTTTCAAGGGGGTGATGCAGGAGGTCAAGGACGCCGTACGACCGGTCATCCTCTTTATCGATGAGGCCCACACCCTGATCGGGGCGGGCAATCAGGCGGGTGGGCTGGATGTCTCCAACCTGATCAAACCCGCGCTGGCCCGGGGCGAGCTGCGCACCATCGCCGCCACCACCTGGGGCGAGTACAAGAAGTACGTGGAAAAAGATGCCGCCCTGTCGCGCCGTTTCCAGCTGGTGAAAGTGGGTGAGCCCAATGCCGAGGAGGCCACCGTGATCCTGCGCGGTCTGCGCAGCATCTACGAGAAGGCTCACGGGGTGCTGATTGACGAGGAGGCGCTGCAAGCCGCC
This sequence comes from Aeromonas finlandensis, assembly GCF_000764645.1. GTDB lineage: Bacteria > Pseudomonadota > Gammaproteobacteria > Enterobacterales > Aeromonadaceae > Aeromonas > Aeromonas finlandensis. Next base: position 1,891 of record NZ_JRGK01000284.1, on the reverse strand, counting down.
GCTCAGCTCTCCGCCCGTTATATCTCTGGCCGTCAGCTGCCGGACAAGGCTATCGATGTACTCGATACCGCCTGTGCCCGGGTGGCCATCAACCTGACCACGCCGCCGCGCGCGGTCAGCCACCTGCAAAACGAACTGCGCCAGCGTGAGCTGGAGATCCGTCAGCTGGAGCGCCAGAGCCTGATCGGTCTGGGTGACAACGATGAGCGCCTCGCCGAACTGCAAGCGGCCCAGCAGACCTGCCGTGACACCCTGCGTGAGCAGGAGGCCCATTGGCAACAGCAACAGGGACTGGTGCATCGAATTGTCGAGCTGCGTGCCGCCCTGCTGGCCGATCAGCAGGATGAGATGCTGGCCAAAGAGGCGCTGGATCTGGCCGATGCGCCGCTCGATCCGCAAGCGGCCGCCGAGCAGCTTGCCGGGCTTGAGCGCGAACTGGCCGAGCTGCAACAGGGTGAGGTGCTGGTCTCTGCCCATGTCGACAAGACTCAGGTCGCCGCGGTGATTGCCGAGTGGACCGGAGTGCCGCTTAATCGCATCTCCCAAGGTGAGCTCGATGTGGTGACCCGTCTGCCGGAGTACCTTGGCGAGCTTATCAAGGGGCAGGATGTGGCGGTGGCCCACCTGCACAAACACCTGCTGACCGCCCGTGCCGACCTGCGTCGTCCGGGCCGTCCACTGGGGGCCTTCCTGCTGGTGGGGCCAAGCGGAGTCGGCAAGACCGAAACCGTGTTGCAGATTGCCGAGCTGATGTTTGGCGGTCGCCAGTATCTGACCACCATCAACATGTCCGAGTATCAGGAGAAGCACACTGTCTCCCGCCTGATCGGCTCCCCTCCCGGCTATGTCGGTTTTGGCGAAGGGGGCGTGCTGACCGAAGCCATTCGGCAGAAACCCTACTCGGTGGTGCTGCTGGATGAGGTGGAAAAAGCGCACCCGGACGTGCTTAATCTCTTCTATCAGGCGTTCGACAAGGGCGAGCTGGCTGATGGGGAAGGGCGGATCATCGACTGCAAAAACGTGGTCTTCTTCCTCACCTCTAACCTCGGTTTCCAGACCATCGTCGAGCATGCCGAGCAGCCCGACGTGCTGCTGGACGCGCTCTATCCGGAGCTGGCTGCCTTCTTCAAACCGGCCCTGCTGGCGCGGATGGAGGTGATCCCCTACCTGCCGCTCGGTCACGACACCCTTGTGCAGATCGTCGGTGGCAAACTCAACCGGCTGGTCAAGCTGCTCAAGGAGCGTTTCGGTGCCGAGGTGGTGCTGGAGAGCGAGGTGGCCGAGGAGATCCTGTTGCGGGCCAACCGCAGCGAGAACGGTGCGCGTATGCTGGAGTCCGTCATCGATGGCGCCCTGTTGCCGCCGGTCTCCCTGCAACTGCTGCAGCGCCTCTCGGCCGGTGAACCCATCAACCGGGTGCGCTTCTCGGTGGCCGATCACCAGTTTGTAGCCGAGGTGGAGGGCTGACCATGGAGCAAGCCCTCGCATTCGCCCTCGCGCTTACCTCGCAACGGGATGAACAACATCTCTGCCACTGGTGGAGCTCGACCCTCAATGCCAGCTTCAAGCCCAAAGGTCTGCTGCTCGGCATGCTGGACGTGAGCGGCCGTCAGCTGGAGTGCAAAGGGTGGGTCAAGGGGCAGGAGGTTGCGCTGGCGCTGGCGGTGGATGATTTCTCCCATCCACTCGCCTATGTGCTGCACAAGGCGCAATCCCGCACCTGGGACTCCCTCTACGGTGGCGCCCGCATCGAGCATGCCGGATTTCGCGCACTGCTGGCCAACCTTGGCCAGCAGTGCGGCCTGCACGCTTTTCCGCTCAATGATGGCAACGGCAAGCCGTTTGCCGTGCTGGCGATGATGGACAGCGGCGATGTGCTGCAGGAGTGGGC
>NZ_JRGK01000283.1 GCF_000764645.1 Aeromonas finlandensis | reverse complement strand
GGGTTTTTTATTGGCTGATATTCAGAAAATCGCTTGAATTAGCCTTCCCTCTTCCCGCAATTCAATAAAATCTCCCATAAAGCGCCAAAAGAACCTCTATTTTCTGTTCGATATTTGCTCGTTGGCTCAATGGGTTGGATATAAAAAACACAGAATGTGATGCCTCTACCTTTCTTGTGATACCTGCTCTGGTTTAATTCTACAGTCCACATTGATGGACCAAGGAATCACAATAATTTAAGGAATAGACCCATGTTCAAAAGAACAGTAACGATGATGCTGGCGGCGGGAACCCTGGTATTAGGCGGTTGCGCATCCAATGGTGGTGCAGAGCAAGCCGCGGCAGACAACAGCGACTTCGGTGGTAAGTCCATCTACCTGCGTGGGGAGATGAACGACTGGATGGCGACTGATGCGAGCAAGGTGGTCAAGGTAGCTGACAAGCTCTACATGGCCAAAGGCACCCTCAAAAAAGAGTGGGCGCCCTACAAGTTCAAGTTTGCTGACTCCGGTTGGAGCTGCGGTACCAACTTTGGCTATAAGAGCCCGAGTGACGGTGTTGCTGTATTGGGCGGTGAGGCTGTGCCGGTCAACCCCTGCTCCAAGTATGAGGACATGAAGTTCTCACCGGATGCCGATGGCGTCTACGAGTTCTATCTGAATATGGCGGGTGAAACTCCGACCGTTTACGTCAAGAAGCCCTGATCTATCTCTGAGTGTTAAATCTCTCAGTAAATTAATCAGTTAAGTGCCCTGGCCCAGAAATCTGCTGGCCGGGGCATTTTTTTAGGTTAGAATCGGCGCCCTCATGGCATCAGGTGTACTATATGTTGTGCCATTTATTTTGGGTGGCACTATTAGTTGTGTTCTCTGCTGTTGTCATGATGTTGATGCATTCACATAAGGTTGATTGAAAATGGCTAAATCGAACCCGGTGCTGGAGAGTGAGCTTGGCTCCCGCCTTATCCCTATGCAGGAAACGTCCCTCGAGATTTGGGATAGCAAGTATCGCCTCAAGAACAAGGATGGCACTCCCATCGACAGCTCTATCGATGAGACTTATCAGCGGGTAGCCCGTGCGTTGGCAGAGCAGGAGTTGGAGCCGGAGGCCTGGTTTGAGCCGTTCCTGTGGGCGCTGCGCAATGGTGCCATTCCGGCTGGCCGCATCACCTCCAATGCGGGGGCTTTTGAGCACAAGCCTGCCACTTCAACCATCAACTGCACTGTCTCCGGTACCATCGAAGATTCGATGGACGATATCCTCGGCAAGGTGCACGAGGCGGGTCTGACCCTGAAAGCCGGTTGTGGTATCGGCTATGACTTCTCGACTCTGCGCCCGCGCGGTGCCTTTGTCTCCGGTGCCGGGGCCTACACTTCCGGCCCGCTCTCCTTCATGGATATCTATGACAAGATGTGTTTTACCGTCTCGTCAGCCGGTGGTCGTCGCGGTGCCCAGATGGGCACCATGGATATCCGCCACCCCGATGTTATCGAGTTTATTCAGGCCAAGCGTGAAGATGGTCGCCTGCGTCAGTTCAACCTCTCCCTGCTGATCACCGAAGATTTCGTCAAGGCGGTGAAAGAGGATGCGCCCTGGTCACTGATCTTCCCCTACACCGCCAAAGAGGTGGAGCAGGATGGCATTGCGCTGGACAATCCCGCTCAGGTGCTATGGGCCGACTGGCCCAACAAGGAAGGGGTGGTGTTCAACGCGTGGGGTCAGGTCGCCTGCAAGGTCTACAAGACCATGCCAGCCCGCAAGCTGTGGAATGTCATCATGACCTCCACCTATGACTATGCAGAGCCCGGCTTCATCTTGATCGACAAGGTCAACCAAATGAACAACAACTGGTTCTGTGAAGAGATCCGCGCGACCAACCCCTGTGGCGAGCAGCCGTTGCCGCCCTACGGCGCCTGTCTGCTCGGCTCGGTCAATCTGACCAAGTTTGTGCGCGACCCGTTTACTGAACAAGCGGCGTTCGATTGGCAGGCGTTTCGCAAGGTCGTGGCCATCTTCACCCGTATGCTCGACAACGTGGTGGAGATCAACCAGCTGCCGCTGGCCAAGCAGCGCGAGGAGATCACAGCCAAGCGCCGTCACGGCATGGGTTTCCTGGGTCTGGGCTCCACCCTGACCATGCTGCAGATCAAGTACGGCTCTGCCGCGTCCGTCGCTTTTACCGAGCAGGTATCCCAGGAGCTGGCGATGACCGGCTGGCAGGAGTCCCTGCGTCTGGCCAAAGAGAAAGGTTCTGCCCCCATCATGGAGCAGGAGTTCGAAGTGACCGGCAAGATGCTGCGTCTGCGCCCGGAAATGGCGGCTGATGGCATCAAGGTGGGTGACAAGGTGAAGGGCAAGGTGCTGCATGCGCGCTATAGCCGCTATATGCAACAGGTTGCCGAGGTGGATCCTGCGCTGGTCGCCGAGCTGGCCGAAGCCGGTGGCCGCTTTACCCATCACAGCAGCATCGCGCCGACCGGCACCATCTCCCTGTCACTGGCCAACAACGCCAGCAACGGTATTGAGCCGAGCTTTGCTCACCACTACAGCCGTAACGTCATCAAGCCGGGCAAGAAGAGCAAGGAGAGCGTAGACGTCTACTCTTTCGAGCTGCTGGCCTACCGCGAGCTGGTGAACCCGGCCGCCATGCCTTACAGCGAAGAGGAGGCGAGCCGTCTGCCGGACTATTTCATTACTGCCGATGACATCACCCCGGCCCAGCACGTGGACATTCAGGCGGCGGCCCAGCGCTGGATCGACTCCTCCATCTCCAAGACTGCCAACGTGCCGACCGATTTCCCCTTCGAGCAGTTCAAGGACATCTACATGTATGCCTCGGACTCCGGCCTCAAGGGCTGCACCACCTTCCGCTTCAACCCGGAGGCCTTCCAGGGCGTGCTGGTGAAGGAGAAGGATCTGGAGAACACCCTGTACGATTTCACCCTGGAAGATGGTTCCGTCATCTCCGTCAAGGGTAACGAAGAGATCGAATACGATGGCGAGCTGCACACTGCCGCCAACCTCTACGACGCCTTGAAAGAAGGCTATTACGGTAAATTCTGAGAACGACATTATGGTCAAGAAGATCGACAAGAAAATCGTCGCCTACAAGGTGCGTACCAAGGATGAGCCGCAAGAAGAGCTGGCCCCGCAGGATGACGTGGTGCACATGCACGAAACCGTGCTGCGCCCGGAGCGGCTGATGGGTACTACCTACAAGCTGAAGACGCCGGAGCATGTCTCCGAGCATTCGCTGTTCATCACCATCAATGACATAATTCTCAACGAGGGCACGGTTCACGAAACCCGCCGTCCGTTCGAGATCTTCATCAACTCCAAGAGCCTGGAACACTACCAGTGGATCGTGGCGCTGACCCGCATCATCTCGGCGGTGTTCCGCAAGGGTGGGGATGTCACCTTCCTGGTGGAGGAGCTGCGCTCGGTGTTTGATCCCAAGGGCGGTTACTGGAACAAGGGCAAGTATGTGCCGTCGCTGATTGCCGAAATCGGCAACGTGATTGAGAGCCATCTTACCGAGATTGGCATGCTCAAGGCGCCGGGACTGGACGAGCATCAGCAGGCGTTTCTGGCCGAGAAACAGGCCGAGCTGAAGGCAGCTCAGGAGGCCGAAGAGCAACAGGCGAATAGTGGTTTTCCGGCCAATGCCGCGCTCTGCTACAAGTGCCACACCAAGGCGCTGGTGCTGAAGGATGGTTGCATGACCTGCCTCAACTGCGGCGACTCCAAGTGCGGCTGACAGGCGTATCCAAGTAGTTGAACGATAGAAAAAAGACCGGCCACAGCGCCGGCCTTTTTATTGCTGTTTTTATGTTCAAACGCATGAGGTGGCTAAGTGATTTGTTGCGTGATAGTAAAATCGGGCGTAGCGTTGGGGGTAATAAAACTGTCACGGCCGTGTGGTTTCAATGACATCTGAGATTCACACACGTGGCCCTTCAGTGCCAAGGAGGATGCTTATGGACAATACGGACCGAAAGCTGTTTATCCTGGATACCAACGTTCTGCTTCACGAACCCCTCGCTATCTACTCCTTCAAAGAGCACGACGTGCTCATCCCCATGACGGTGCTGGAAGAGCTCGATAACATCAAGGATCGCAACAAGGATGTCAGCCGCGACGCGCGGGTGGCCATTCGTGCGCTGGAAGATGTGTTCCGCGATGCAACGCCGGAGCAGATCACCCAGGGCGTTCCGCTGGCTGGGGAAGCGAGCGGCAATATCTGCATCTTCAGCGATCACCATCTGCCGCAGGATGCCGAGGTCTTTACCGACAAGGAGGCCGACAACCGCATCATCAACGCGGCCCTCTATCTGCAAAAGCATGAGTTGAAGCGTCAGGTGGTGCTGGTCACCAAAGACATCAACATGCGCCTCAAGGCCAAGGGGGCCGGGCTTGCCCATGTTGAAGACTACCGCAGCGACCAGCTGATCGACGATATCCGCCTGTTGGCCAAAGGCTTTCAGGTGGTGCCCGGCAGCTTCTGGGAGCGGGTTGGCGAGTGCGAGAGCGAGACCCATGGCCGCGATACCATCCATGTGATCGATGCCAATCTGCTGGAAGGGGTTCACGTCAACCAGTACCTGATCGACGAGGAGAACTTCTTCGCCGCCCGGGTGCTCAGCCACGATGGCAACAAGATCCGCATCAAGGATCTGGGGCGCGAGCGGCTGATGTCCCGCAAGGCGTGGGGTGTCCATCCCAAGAACGTCTATCAGGGGATGGCCCTCGATGCCCTGCTCGATCCGCACATCGATCTGGTGATCCTGACCGGCCCGGCCGGTTGCGGCAAGACCCTGCTGGCAATGGCAGCAGCACTGGAGCTGGTGATTGAGAAGGGCATTTACGAGAAAGTGATCGTCACCCGGAATACCCCGGAAATTGCCGAAAGCATCGGCTTCCTGCCCGGCACCGAGGAGGAGAAGATGATGCCCTGGCTGGCGGCGGTGACCGATACGCTGGAGGTACTGCACAAGCAGGACGAGAACATGAGTGGTTCGCTCAGCTACATCATGGAGAAGGCCAATATCCAGTTCAAATCGGTCAACTTCATGCGTGGGCGCAGCATCCAGAACACCTTCGTGCTGCTGGATGAGTGCCAGAACCTGACCGCGTCCCAGATCAAGACCATCATTACCCGTTGCGGCGAGGGCACCAAGATCGTCTGCTCTGGCAACCTGGCCCAGATCGACTCCAACTACCTGAGCCCGGTGACCTCCGGCCTCACCTACATCGTCGAGCGTTTCAAGGATTTCGACGGCAGTGCCAATATCTTCCTCAACGGCGTGGTGCGCAGCAGACTGGCCTCCTTTGCCGAGGAAAACCTCTGATCCCGGCCGATAAGAGCATGCAAGAAGGGGAAGCCAGTCGGCTTCCCCTTTTTCATCCTGCCCATTGGCGGCTCGTTATGACATCTGCGCACGACCCAGGTAGCGCAACAACCCGGGATGATCGCTGTGTTGCAGGATCTCTGGCTTGCCTTGCAGGGCGATGCGTCCCTCATCGACAAAGAGCACCTGATCGGCGATAAGCTGGGCATCTTCCGGCATGATAGGGGGAGACCATCAGCTTGTTGGCCATCCACTATGGCGCGAGAGCGCGACCAAGGTAGCGCAACAACCCGGGATGATCGCTGTGTTGCAGAATATCCGGCTTTCCTTGCAGGGCGATGCGTCCCTCGTCGACAAACAGTACCTGATCGGCGATGAGTTGCGCATCCTCCGGATTGTGGGAAACCATCAATACGGTGATGCCCTGTTCGCAGGCGAGGCGGGCCACTTCGGCCAGCATCTCCCGGCGCAGGGCGGGATCGAGGGCCGAGAAGGGTTCATCCAGCAGCAGCAGCGGCTTGCCCCGCACCAGTGCGCGGGCCAGTCCGACCCGCTGTTGCTGGCCGCCAGAGAGCTGTTCAGGCTGGCGATCTAACATCTCGCCAAGACCAACCCGCCCGGCCGCATCTATCACCTGTGCCCGCTGGGCGGCACTCAGGCGCAGACCCGGGTGCAGACCGATGGCGATATTGTCGAACACCGACAGGTGGAGGAACAGGTTGTGATCCTGAAACAGGGTGGTGACCGGTCGCTCGGCGGGGCCCAGTGGCAGCAGATTTTCACCATCGAAACTGAGGCGGCCTGATTCCACCGGCACAAAGCCGGCGATCATCCCGAGCAGGGTCGATTTGCCTGCGCCGCTTGGGCCGATCAGCGCGGTGATCTCCCCCTTTGGCAGGGTCGCGCTGAAGCTGACGCGCCAGTCGGGATAGCTGGTAGCAAGCGTATCAATGTTCAGCATTTTTTCCTCCAAGCCCCCGTTCCACCAGCCAGAACAGGGAGAAACAGAGTGTGAGCAGCAGCAGGGCGGTGGCGGCCGCTTCAGTCAGCCGGTAGCTGCCGAGCTGTTGATAGAGCAGCCAGGGCAGGGTGGTGAGCTC
>NZ_JRGK01000282.1 GCF_000764645.1 Aeromonas finlandensis | reverse complement strand
AGTTTGAGCAGCGTGGCGCCGTGGAGGCGACCCTGCCCAATGCCGACTGGTCGACTGAGCTGGGTGAGCCGGTCGATATGGAGCGCTGGGTCGAAGTGTGGGTCGGTTTGCTGGATCATCAGGATGAGTTTGAGGTGATCTTCGCCACCTTCCTGCTGCCCCGTCTGCTGACTGAAGATCAAGTGCATGTGCGCTGGCATCGCCAGCAACAGGCATAAAAAAGGCGCCATCGGCGCCTTTCTTGTTTCTGTGCTCTCTTATTTCTGTTCTCTGCTAATCCTGCGCCGCGATGGCCTTGGCCAGACAGCGGCGGCACCAGCAGGCGCTGGCCTCCTGCATCGGCAGTACCGGCAACTGGCTGCACCAGCACTGCGCAATGGTCTGGCCGGCAGAGACGGCGCAATAGGCCGGTTCGCCACACCCCGGGCAGCGGTGGGTGCTTTTCGAGCCATTCAGCTCGGCCATCACCGCCAGCTGGGCCTTGCTCTCCATCGCCGACCAGTGGCCGATCTCGGTCAGAGTGCGGCCACAGCCAAGGCAAAGCCCATCTTTCGCCTTGCAGAGGCCAACACAGGGGCTCGGCATCTTATTCGCTATCCTGCGCCTGTTCGCCTGCTTGCACCTGCGCGGCACCGGCGTCGGTCAGGGTAATGGCGTTATCTTCGATGACAATCTTGCCCTGCTTGTAGAGGCCGCCGATCGCCTTCTTGAAGGTGCCCTTGCTCATGCTGAACAGCTTGTAGATGAGCTCGGGTTCGCTCTTGTCACCCACCGCCAGACTGCCGCCCTGCTTTTTCATCCGGCTCAGAATGCGCTCACCGGCGTCATCGACCCGCGCCAGACCCGGCTTTTGCAGGGTCAGATCCAGCTTGCCATCCTCGCGCACCTGCTTGACCCAGGCGGTTTGCGGCCGACCGGTCATCACCCGGCCAAACACTTCATTCTTGAACAGCATGCCGGGATACTGGCCGTTGACGATCACCTTGATGCCAAGGGGCGAGTGCTCCCCCGGCAGGGCGGTCACTTCGTCACCGATCTTGAAGTTGCTGCCGGCCGGGGTCAGGAAACGCTCGATGCGGCTGGTGCCGACCATGCGCCCTTCGTTATCCAGTTGCAGACGCACCAGATAGACGTGGCCCACCTGCATCGGCTTGTTCTGCTCGCGGCTCGGCACGAACAGATCCTTTTTCATGCCCCAGTCGAGGAAGGCACCAATCTTGTTGGCATTGACCACCTTCAGACCGGCAAATTCGTCCACCATGGCAAACGGCTTGTCGGTGGTGATCACCGGCTCGCAATCGGCATCCAGATAGAGGAAGACCTGCACGCTATCCCCCTCTTTCACCCCTTCCGGCAGTTGACGCTTGGGCAGCAGCAGTTCACCGTACTCATCGGCCGCAAGCCAGGCGCCACGGTCTTCGAGTTCAACAACGGTGAGGGTGTTCATCTTGCCAATCTGTATCATGGTGCTCTCTTTTTTCATTACCCGGATGGGCCAACTGAATCATGGCCCCTATGGGCGCGCATGTTACCTCAAGAGCAGTGATCTGGCCTAGTCCCCAAGCCACCACGGGCCGCCCTTTCGCCGCTATCTTACTCGCCAATGGTGATTAAATCGCCAAACAGGCGGCCATTTACTGCAAATAACCCCACTTTTAGGTAGACTTCGCGGCTGTTCAAATCCAGAGGAACTGTCGATGAACCCATCCACTCGTACCCGTCATCTTAATCAATGGATCCAGAGCCACAGCGATCAGGACATGACCTACCCGGCCCTGCACGGTTTTCTCTGTGCCCGTCTGGTGGGGCCGGAAAGCCCTGACTGGCAACGCCCGCTGGCTGGTTTGCTGGAACAGGATGCCGAGCTGGATGAGAAGAGCGCAGAGGCCCTCAACCACCTGATCGCCGAGCTGGAAGCCCAAGCCGATGACGCCCAGCTGGCCCTGCCCAGCCAGTGCCGCCTGCCCAGCGACAACCCGGAGCAGGTGTTCGAGCAGAGCCATCCCCTCGGTCAGTGGTGCTACGGTTTCAGCCAGGGCTTTGCCGTTTGGCCCAGACCGAAAGATTTGAATGACCCAACCACCCAGTACCGCTTCAGTCTGGCTGCCGAACTGAGCCTGTTTCGCGACAAACAGATGGCCCAGATGCTCTATAGCGCCGCCGCCAGCGAACTCCCCTTTGTCGAGTTCTGCAAACGCCAGCGCCAGAACATGAAAACCGCCCTCAACCAGCTGCTCAACCTCGACCAGTATCAGGCCGCCCCCAGCGCTGATGTCGCCCTCAGTGGCGAGCAGGCCCAGCAGTGGCAGACCTGGTTCGAGCTGGCCGACAGCTGCCGCGATCATCAGGCCCGCCTCGGCTGGTTCGAGAAGATCATCGCCGATGCCACCCCGCTGTTTGACGAAGCCTTCTGGCAGCAAGTCGCCGGCCACGGCTGGAGTGCTCCCGAGCTGCGCCCCCTGCTGGCCGCCAGAGCCGGTCGCGCCGACTGCCTGCTGCGCCTTGGCAAGCTGGGTGAGGCCAAAGCGGAGTATCTGGATCTGCTGACGCTCTGCGTGGCCGATGAACTGGGTTGCCGCTACAACCTCGCCACCCTCTATGCCCTGCAAGAGGATTGGCAGGCGCTGGCCGCCCTGCTGGTGCGCTTCGATGAAGCCTCCAGCTGGTTGCTCTACAACAAGGCGCTGATGGTCTTTGCCACCGAAGGTGCTGATGCAGCCAAGCCCCATCTGCTGGTCGCTATCGAGGCCAACCCGCACATTCCGGCCTGCCTGCTGGGTCAGCGCAAGCTGCCCAAACAGGAGCCGCAAAGCTGGCAAGCGGGCAGTCGTGACGAGGCCGCGCTCTACGCCCTCCACACCCGCGAGGCCTGGCTCAAGCAGAACGCTCTCATCTGGTTGCGTAAAGGCTGAACAGTGATGGATTAAAATCCCGTCGGTCAGACCCGGTTTTTCCTTGAGGGCGTGCGCCACCGCACATTTCATCGCAACCGGGTCAGACAAATCAGCTTGAGTTTCGTATCATCAATGTCAAAGTATCAAAAGAAACTGCATCTGATGCAGCCGTCACAGCAGGGTGTAATATGTCAAAAATCATAGCGTTACTCGCTCACTACCCGCCCTATCAGTTGGTACATGCCGCCGAGATGCTACGGGATACCTTCGAACAGTTTTATGAACAGCGTTACCAGCTGACCGTGCCGCAGTGGCGCCTGATGATGGTGCTCGGCCCCAACTACCCCATCAGTCAGAAAGAGCTGGTCGAGGCAAGCGGCATGGACAAGGTGCGTATCTCCCGCGAGATCCGCCGTCTGGTCGAAAAAGGGATCATCTTCACCGAGAGCAGTGAGCAGGACAAACGCATCAGCCTGGTCTCCCTCACCAACGCCGGTCTCGCCCTCTTCCTGCAACTCAAGAGCGAAGCAGGCAGCTGGCAACATACCCTGACCGACTATCTGCCGAGCGAATCCCGCGAGGCGATCCGCCAGCATCTGCACAGCGTCAGCGCCGCCATCGAGCAGCTGCAATCGCTGGATCGGGAGAAGTGATCATGGATTTGAAAAAATTCGCCACCATGGACGTCAACATGCTGCTGAGCGTCGTCAATATGCAGCTACGTGATCGCTACGACGATCTGGACGATCTCTGCAAGGCGCAGGAGATCGATCAGGCGGCACTGGAAGCGCGGCTCGCCAGCGGCGATTTTCACTACCAGCCAGCGCAGAAACAGTTCAGATAAGGGTCGGTAGCGGGATCGGGATCACAGCGCCAGTGATGGCGCTGGCTCTGCGGTAAAAACCTGATATGGTCTGAAGAGCTCCAACAGGGTGATGCACGGATACATCAACCTGTCACAAGAGGGCGTTAGATTCGTTTCAGGTGAGCAAACCAAGGATGACCCCATGATATTGATGACCCGACAGAGCCTGTTGATCACGCTCTGCACCCTGTTGATGATCAGCCTCTTCACGCCCCAATTGCCGCAAAGTACCGAACAGTGGCTGACCACCCTCTTGCTTGGCCTGCTGGTCGCGGTGGCGCTGTTGCTCTTGCGCGGTTGTCGCCGCTTTATGATGGAGTAGTGACTCCACCAGCCTCTTTTAGACGATCCCGCTTGCCGCGATACCGTCGACCAAAAAAACAAACGCAGCCTGATGGCTGCGTTGTGGTATCTGACGGGGCAACCCCTTGAAGAGAAAACCCTTGCCTTGGTAGAGAGCCCTTAGATAGCCAGGGTTTCCAGCTGCGCCTTGGCCGCTTCCATCCCCTTGCTCTGGGCATCCGGGCCCATCCCCATCCCCTCGGCGTAGATGAAATCCACCTCCTTGATACCGATGAAGCCCAGCACGGTGCGCATGTAGGGGGTCACCAGATCGGTGGCGCTGCCGACGTGCATACCGCCGCGGGGGCTGATCACCAGCGCACGGGTGTTCTCAACCAGACCGACCGGACCGGTCTCGGTGTAGCGGAAGGTGACGCCGGCACGGGCCACCAGATCGATCCAGTTCTTCAGCTGGGTCGGGATGTTGAAGTTGTACATGGGGGCCGCAATCACCACCAGATCGCTCGCTTTGAGTTCTGCGATCAGCTCGTCGGACTGGGCGATCACCGCCAGTTGACGCTCGCTCAGGTTGTCACCACCGCGCAGGCCGGAGGCCAGCTCGCCATCCAGCACCGGCAGGTTGAGGGCAGCCAGATCCCGCACGGTCACGGTATCGCTCTGATGCTGAGCGATGAAGCCGTCGATCAGGGCGTTGGATTGGGAATATTGACCCAGGATGCTGGATTTGAGTACGAGGATATTGGCCATGGTGAAACTCCATTTGGTTGTCGGTTGAACAGCGTTGCTGTCGATGGAGGTCACTCTAAACATTGTGCTTATTTGCTGATAGCGAAAATAGATGCTCAACTTGTTCAAAATTTTTGATGCAAGGCCACTTCCTCACCAGCCAGCCCTGCGGCCGCGCTTCAACCCTTGGCAGAACAAACGATTGCCGTTATGATCCGCCGCACTTTTTTCCAGCGACCCGGATCCCATGATACCCTCGCGCAGGCACTCTCCTTTGGCCGGTGCAGTCTGGATGATGGTGGCAGGACTCTGCTTCGCCGCCGTCAACAGCCTGAGCCAGTATGTCAGCTTCAAACTCGGCCTTGCCTCTACCCAGGTCGCCTTCCATCAATACCTGATCGCCTTGGTCTGCCTGCTGCCTTGGCTGGTTCGTCATGGCCTGCGCCAATCCCTGATGACCAATCAGTTCCGGTTGCACCTGTTGCGGGTGTTGCTGGCAGTGATCGGCATCCAGCTCTGGCTCTGGGCACTGGCGTTCCCCGTTCCCATCTGGCAGGGGATCGCCCTGCTGATGACCTCGCCGCTGTTTGCCACCTTGGGCTCCGCCCTGCTGCTCAAGGAGCAGGTGAGCCGGGCCCGTATTCTGGCCACCCTGGCGGGCTTTGCCGGCGCCATGCTGATCCTCGCCCCCTGGACCGACGAATTCAACTGGGCCTCCCTGCTGCCGGTGGCGGCGGCGCTGTTCTGGGCCGGTTACTCCCTGATGGTACGCTATCAGGCGGCCAACGAATCATCCCACACCATAGTGGTGTATCTGCTTATTTTCAGCACCCCGTTCAACCTCATGCTGGCGCTGCCGGAGTGGCAGTGGCCGAGCGAGAGCCAGTGGCTGCTGGTGGCCGCTTCCGGCGTGCTGACGGCGCTGGCCCAGATGTCCATCGCTCGTGCTTACAGCGTGGCGGAGGCCTCCTTCGTGCAGCCTTTCGATTTTGCCAAGCTGCCGATGAACGTGCTGGCGGGCTGGCTGGTATTTGGCTGGGCGCCCCCCGGCCGTCTGTGGCTCGGCGCCGCCATCATCATCGGCGCCATTACGTTGCTGACCCATCTGGAGCAGCGCGCTCACAAATCCGTTTCCTGAGGTACGCCATGCGTGCCTCTTTTTTTGCCCGCTATTCCCGCGATAGCGGCCATCAACAGTGACCATCGACATCAGGAGAGATCGTATGTTTGGAACCGCAACCCGCCCCGGCGCCACCCGTGCCCTGCTGCTGGGCTCCGGCGAACTTGGCAAGGAGGTCGCCATCGAGTTGCAACGGTTCGGGATCGAAGTGATCGCCGCCGACCGCTACCCCAATGCCCCCGCCATGCAGGTGGCGCACAAAGCCCACGTGCTGGACATGCTCGATGGCAACGCCCTGCGTGCCCTGGTTGCCGAGGTCAAACCCGACCTCATCATCCCCGAGATTGAAGCGATCGCCACCGATACCCTGGCCGCTCTCGAGCAAGAGGGGGTCAAGGTAGTGCCCAACGCCCGCGCTACCCAGCTCACCATGAACCGGGAAGGGATCCGCCGCCTCGCTGCCGAGACCCTGAGTCTGCCCACCTCCCCCTACCGCTTCGCCCAGAGCAAGGAGGAGTTTGTCGCCGCCGTCGAGGCCATCGGCCTGCCCTGCGTGGTGAAACCGGTGATGAGCTCGTCCGGCAAGGGACAGAGTGTGCTGCGCGATCTCGCCAAGCTGGATGAGAGCTGGACCTACGCCCAAGAGGGTGGCCGCGCCGGTCGCGGCAAGGTGATTGTCGAAGGCTTCGTCCCCTTCGAGTACGAGATCACCCTGCTCACGGTACGCGCCGTCGATGGCATTCACTTCTGCGAGCCTATCGGCCACCGTCAGGAAGATGGCGACTACCGCGAATCCTGGCAGCCGCAGGTGATGAGCGAACTGGCGCTGGCCCGCTCCAAAGAGGTGGCCGCCAAGGTGGTCGAGGCCCTCGGCGGTTACGGCCTGTTCGGAGTCGAGCTCTTTATCAAGGGCAATGAGGTGTGGTTCAGCGAGGTCTCCCCCCGCCCCCACGATACCGGCATGGTGACCCTGATCTCACAAGATCTCTCCGAGTTCGCCCTCCATGTGCGCGCCATTCTGGGGCTGCCGGTCGGCACCATCGCCCAGTACGGGCCCAGCGCCTCTGCCGTGGTGTTGCGCGAAGGGCACAGCCAGGATATCCGTTATCAGGGGATTGGTGAGGCGTTGGCGCTGGTGCCGGGTGCCCAGCTGCGGCTGTTTGGCAAACCGGAGATCGCCGGTCGCCGTCGTCTTGGCGTGGCGCTGACCCGCGCAGAGGATTGCCAGGATGCGGTGGAAAAAGCCAAAGCCGTGGCCGCCAAGGTCGAGGTGATGTTCTAAGGGCTTTTTTTGCCACAGCAAAACAAACGTTTGCCGATGTGATCGGGCGCAAGGGGCATGGCAATGCCCCTTTTGCATTTCCCCGTCAGGCTTATAATCCCCTCTTCAAATTTGTCAGGAGTACAAGATGTTAGCTGCCGTGATCTTCGATATGGATGGTGTTCTGATCGACTCGGAACCCTTTTGGCAACGTGCCCAGATCGCCGTTTTCTCCGAGCTGGGTCACCCCCACACGGTAGAGGATTGCGAATCGACCATCGGTGTGCGCATCGATCAGCTGGTCGCCCACTGGTATCGCCTGCGCCCGTGGAGCGGCCCGACCCAGGAAGAGGTGGTGCAGCGCATTCTGGATCGGGTCAACGCCCTGATCCTCTCCGAAGGTCAAGCCAAAGCAGGCGTGCTGGAGGCACTCGACCTTATCGAGGCGCGTGGGCTGAAAGTGGGTCTGGCGACCTCCTCCCCGTTTGCGATGGCAGAAGCGGTGCTCGGCAAACTCGGCATCCGCGATCGCTTTATGGCGGTTCACTCCGCTGAAATCGAACGTTTCGGCAAACCGCACCCGGATGTCTATATCCACGCCGCCGAAAAGCTGGGGGTAGAGCCGGTGCACTGCCTGGCCATCGAAGACAGCTTCACCGGTCTGCTGGCGGCCAAGGCGGCGTCTATGAAGGCGTTGATCGTGCCGGATCCGGCTTTAGTGGGAGACCCGCGTCTGGCTATCGCCAACTACCAGCTAAGCTCGCTCGCAGAGCTGAATGCTGACACCCTAGCCAGCTGGGCCAAATAAGCCAGCGAGAGGCGCAGATCGTTCCATGTGCCCGGCTCTGGTAGGTGACCCGCGTCTGGCTATCGCCAACTACCAGCTGAGCTCGCTGGTCGAACTCAATAGCGAAATGCTGGCCAGCTGGGCCAAATAAGCTCACGCCAAAAGGAGTTCGCATCCTTCACGGGGCCACTGGCATACCTGCCTGCGGCCCCGTTTTTA
>NZ_JRGK01000281.1 GCF_000764645.1 Aeromonas finlandensis | reverse complement strand
ACCACCACGTTATGTTTTGCTGGTGCCGCCAAGTGCAATTATTTATTGGTAGTCATCGTATATGTGGCGTGACCCGATTAAATAGTGCTGGCAGCAGCAGGATTCAAAATAATAATTGCATGGCAATCCGGATTATCGTTGGCAAGCGTGCTGGATGTTTATAAATATAACGAGGTGAATAATGAAAAAACTGCACTCCCTGTTTTTGCTGGCTGCCCTGCCACTGGCTTTGATGACATCAGCGCAAGCCCAGTCCAGCCTCACTGCCATCCAGAGCGCCGGTGTGATCAAAATCGGCACCGAAGGGGCTTATCCTCCTTTCACCTATCACGACAAGAGCGGCAAGCTGGTCGGCTTTGATGTGGAGATTGGCGAGCTGATTGCAAAAGGCCTTGGGGTGAAGCCGGAGTTTGTCGAGGGCAAGTGGGATGGCCTCATCGCCGGGGTGGATGCCAAGCGCTACGATCTGGTGCTCAACGAGGTGGCCATCACCCCGGAGCGGCTGAAAAAGTATGATTTTTCAGACCCCTATATCACCTCCAAAGCGGTGGTCGTGGTGCACAGCGACAACCACAGTATCAACAGCTTTGCCGATCTGAAGGGCAAGAAATCATCCCAGTCCCTGACCAGCAACTTTGCTCAGCTGGCCAAAAAGTCGGGGGCCGAGGTGGTGGCCACCGAGGGCTTCAACCAGTCGCTGGCGCTGGTGCTGACCGGACGAGTGGATGCCACCATCAACGACAGCCTCTCGTTCCTCGACTTCAAGAAACAGAAACCGGATGCCAAATTGAGGGTGGCGGCGACCGAGGCGAAGGGGGATCAATCAGCGGTGTTGCTTGCCAAGGGGCAACCGGAATTGCTGGCTGCCATCAATCAGGCGCTGCGCACTGCCAAACAGGATGGCAACTATCAGAAAATATCCCTTAAATATTTTGGTACGGATGTCTCGCAATAATATTGCCGAAAAATAATAACTCGCGAGGTAATTAACGTGCCAGCCTGGTTGCAGTTAATGATCGACTCTTTTTGGCCCCTGCTTAGCGCGGGGCTTATTTTTACCGTGCCACTGACGCTGATCACGTTTGTCTTGGGAATATTGCTCGGCTTGCTGGTGGCGCTGGCCAGATTATATGGCCCGACACCATTGGTGGCACTGGTTCGTTTTTATGTCTGGCTTATTCGCGGCACGCCGCTGTTGGTGCAGCTCTTTCTGATTTTTTATGGCTTGCCGAGTGCCGGCATTGTGCTGGATGCCTTCACTGCCGCGGTGATCGGTTTCACCCTCAACATCGGCGCCTACAGCTCGGAGATCATCCGCGCCACCCTGGCGGCGATCCCGAAAGGGCAGTGGGAGGCGGCCTATTCGATTGGCATGAACTGGCCCCAGGTGATGTGGCGGGTGATCCTGCCGCAGGCGGCGCGTATCGCGGTGCCACCGCTCTCCAACACCTTTATTTCACTGGTCAAGGACACCTCGCTGGCGGCGGCAGTGACCGTGCCCGAGCTGTTTCAGGCAGCCCAGCGGCTCGCCTCTGTCACCTATGAGCCGCTCATTCTCTACAGCGAGACGGCCCTTATCTATCTGATGTTCAGCTCGGTGCTCTCCACCTTGCAAGACCGGCTGGAGCGCAAGTTGACCCACAAAGAGACCCGGGAGGTCGCCCTATGATCCGGTTGCGTGGTATCGAGAAGCAGTTTGGCGGGCAGCGGGTGCTCAAGGGGATCGATCTTGCCATGGTGGCGGGCAGTGTGACCGCCCTGATTGGCCCCTCCGGTAGTGGCAAGAGCACCCTGTTGCGCTGCGTCAATGTGCTGGAGCGGCCGGATGCGGGGCACTTGGTGCTGGGGGGGAGTGAACTTGATTTTTCTCACCATCTGCCCCGCCAGAGCGTGTTGGCATTGCGCCAGCAGACCGGCATGGTGTTCCAGAATTTCCAGCTGTTCCCGCACATGACGGTGCTGGAAAACGTCATTGAGGGGCTGGTGACCGTGTTGAAGTGGCCAAGGGCGAAAGCGCAGGCGCGCGGCTTGCAACTGCTCGACAAGGTGGGGCTCAGGCACAAGGCCGAGGCGGTGCCTGCCACCCTCTCCGGTGGGCAGCAGCAGCGGGTTGCCATTGCCCGGGCGCTGGCGCCATCGCCCAAGGTGCTGCTCTGTGACGAACCCACCTCGGCGCTGGATCCCGAGCTCGCTCAGGAGGTGGTGACCGTGCTGCGCCAGCTGGCCCGGGAGGGAACCACCATGCTGATTGCCACCCACGATTTGCGGCTGGCCGCCCAGATAGCGCAGCAGGTGATCTTTCTGGAGGCGGGTGAGGTGGTGGAGGCCGGCAGTGCACGCCAGATGTTCACCACTCCCAAGCGGGCGCGTACCTTCGAGTACATCTCCACCCTCACCGAGCGGTTGCCAGAGAGCTGGAGCATCTAGCCGCTCCCCGGACGGGAGTGATAGGTGACAAGTCGCCAGCGAGAACTCCTAGCCTTAAATTCCGAGCCTCAAAAGAAGAGCCCCGCACTGGCGGGGCTCTGTTTTGGGTTGACTGAGGAAGTGCAGGTTAGACCGCCAGATAGTCCATGATCCCTTCGGCCGCCTTGCGCCCTTCGTAGATGGCGGTGACCACCAGATCGGAGCCGCGCACTGCGTCGCCACCGGCAAACACCTTGGGATTGCTGGTCTGGAAGGCATATTCCGCCTGCTCGCGGGCCTTGATGCGATCCCGGTTGTCGAGCTCGATGCCGAACTCCGCCATCCAGGGTTGGGGGTTGGGCTGGAAGCCAAACGCCATCACAACTGCATCGGCGGCCAGCACCTGCTCGGAGCCCTCGATAACCACCGGATTGCGGCGGCCATTGGCGTCGGGTTCGCCCAACTCGGTGCTCACCACCTTGATGCCGACGGTGCGGCCGTTGGCATCCAGCTCGACCGCCACCGGTTGCAGGTTGAACATGAACTCAACCCCCTCCTCGCGGGCGTTTTTCACCTCCCGCTTGGAGCCCGGCATGTTCTCCTCGTCGCGGCGATAGGCACAGATCACCTTGGCGGCCCCCTGACGGATAGCGGTACGCACGCAATCCATGGCGGTATCGCCGCCGCCCAGCACCACCACCTGCTTGCCGGCGAAGTCGATGTAGTCGGCTTGCGCCTTCTCGAACCCCAGCAACCGGTTGGCGTTGGCGATGAGGTAGGGCAGGGCGTCATAGACTCCCGGCGCCTCTTCGTTGGCAAAGCCGCCCTTCATGTACTTGTAGGTGCCGACCCCGAGGAAGACCGCATCGAACTCGCCGAGCAGGTCGGCGAAGGTGATGTCCTTGCCCACTTCGGTCTCGAGACGAAACTCCACGCCCATCCCCTGGAAGATCTCGCGGCGACGCTGCATCACCTCTTTTTCCAGCTTGAAGGAGGGGATACCGAAGGTGAGCAGGCCGCCGATCTCCGGATACTTGTCAAACACCACCGGGGTGACGCCATTGCGTGCCAGCACGTCGGCACAGGCGAGACCCGCAGGGCCGGCGCCAATGACGGCGACCCGCTTGCCGGTCTTGACCACGTTCGAGAGATCGGGCTTCCAGCCCATCTCGAACGCCTTGTCGGTGATGTACTTTTCGATATTGCCGATGGTCACTGCGCCGAAGCGATCGTTGAGGGTGCAGGATCCCTCGCACAGACGATCCTGCGGGCAAACCCGACCGCACACTTCCGGCAGGCTGTTGGTCTGGTGGGAGAGCTCCACCGCCTCCAGAATGCGCCCCTCTTTGGCCAGCTTCAGCCAGTTGGGGATGTAGTTGTGGACCGGACACTTCCACTCGCAATAGGGGTTGCCGCACTCGAGGCAGCGATCCGCCTGCATCTGTACCTGCGGCTGATTGAAGGACTCGTAGATCTCCACAAACTGGATTTTGCGGATCTTGAGCGGCTTCTTGGGCGGGTCGACCCGCTGGACATCGATAAACTGAAATACGTTCTGGCTCATAGGGTTCCCTCCTTATTGCGCCTGGATTCTGAGTTCTGCACTGGAACGGCTGGTGTGACCCAGCAGCGATTTCACGTCGCTGGACTTGGGTTTGATCAGCCTGAACTTGGGCACATAGGAGTCGAAGTTGGCCAGGATCTCCTCGGCGCGCGAGCTGCCGGTCTCATTGAGGTGCGCCGTGATGATACCGCGCAGGTGCTCCTGATGGATGGCGAGATCCGCCACGTCCAGCAGTTCTACCAGCTCGGGGTTGGTGCGCTTGGCGAAGTTGCCGCACTCGTCGAGCACGTAGGCAAAGCCGCCGGTCATGCCCGCCGCGAAGTTGACGCCGGTCTGACCGAGCACGGTGACGATGCCGCCGGTCATATATTCACAGCCGTTGTCGCCAATCCCCTCGACTACCGCCAGGGCGCCGGAGTTGCGCACCGCGAAACGCTCGCCAGCAGTGCCTGCGGCGTAGAGTTTGCCGCCGGTGGCACCGTAGAGGCAGGTGTTGCCGATGATGGCCGCTTCATGGGACTTGAACGCCACGCCGACATGGGGCTTGATCACCAGCTTGCCGCCGGTCATCCCCTTGCCCACATAGTCGTTGGCGTCACCGGTGAGGATCATCTCAAGGCCACCTGCGTTCCAGACGCCGAAGCTCTGGCCTGCGGTGCCGTTGAAGTGCACCTTGACCGGATCTGCCGCCATCCCCTGGTTGCCGTGACGTTTGACGATTTCGCCGGAGAGGCGTGCACCCACCGAGCGGTCGGTGTTGCGAATGTCGTAGCGGAACTCGCCGCCGCTTGAGGTTTCCACCGCTTCCAGCAGATCTTCCACCATTTTCAGGTTGAGCGGCCCCTTGTCGAAGGTGGGGTTGTGCTGCTGGCTGAACAGGCTGGAGCCTGCCGGTGCCACCGGACGGGCCAGAATGCCACAGAGATCCAGCTTGGCCTGACGGGCGGTGAGGCCGGGCAGGGCCTCCAGCAGATCGGTACGGCCAATCAGGTCGGTCAACTGGGTGACGCCGAGCTGGGCCATCAGCTCGCGGGTCTCTTCGGCGATGAACTTGAAGTAGTTCATCACCATCTCCGGCAGGCCGGTGAAGTGCTCGCGACGCAGCTTCTCATCCTGAGTGGCTACGCCGGTGGCGCAGTTGTTCAGGTGGCAGATCCGCAGGTATTTGCAACCGAGCGCCACCATGGGGCCGGTGCCAAAACCGAAGCTTTCGGCGCCGAGGATAGCCGCCTTGATGATGTCGAGACCGGTTTTGAGACCGCCATCCACCTGCAGCCGCACCTTGTGGCGCAGACCGTTGGCGACCAGCGCCTGCTGGGTTTCAGCCAGCCCCAGCTCCCACGGGGAGCCGGCATATTTGACCGAGGTGAGGGGACTCGCGCCAGTGCCGCCGTCATAACCGGAGATGGTGATGAAGTCGGCATAGGCCTTGGCCACGCCGCAGGCGATGGTGCCCACGCCGGGCTCGGAGACCAGTTTCACCGACACCAGACAGCTCGGGTTGATCTGCTTGATGTCGAAGATGAGCTGGGCCAGATCCTCGATGGAGTAGATATCGTGGTGCGGCGGCGGTGAAATCAGTGTCACGCCGGGCACGGAATAACGCAGCTGGGCGATCTGGGCAGTCACCTTGTCACCGGGCAGCTGGCCACCCTCGCCGGGCTTGGCACCCTGCGCCACCTTTATCTGCACCACATCGGCGTTCATCAGGTAGTGGGGGGTGACGCCAAAGCGGCCGGAAGCTACCTGCTTGATGCGGGAGTTCTTCTCGGTACCGAAACGCTTGGGATCTTCGCCACCTTCGCCGGAGTTGCTCTGACCGCCGAGGCGGTTCATGGCGACAGCCAGCGCCTCGTGGGCCTCAGGGCCGAGGGCGCCGATGGACATGGCGGCGGAGTCGAAACGGGGGAACAGCTTGTCTGCTGGTTCTACTTGATCCAGCGCGACCGGATTGTCGACCTTCTTCAGGGCCAGCAGATCGCGCAGGGTGGCGACCGGGCGCTCGTTCACCAGACGCGCGTACTCCTTGTAATCGGCATAGTTGCCGGAGCGCACCGCGGTTTGCAGGGTCTGCACCACATCCGGGTTGTAGGTGTGGTACTCGCCGCCGTGAACGAACTTGAGCAGGCCGCCGTGGGCGAGGGGCTTGCGCACCAGCCAGGCCTGGCGGGCCAGATTGTGCTGATCCTGCTGGATGTCGGCAAAATCGGCGCCCTGAATACGGCTCGATACGCCGCGGAAACAGGTATCGACCACCGACTTGGCCAGGCCCACCGCTTCGAACAGCTGGGAGCAGCGGTAGCTGGCCACGGTACTGATGCCCATCTTGGACATCACCTTGTAGAGCCCCTTGTTGATGCCGTTGCGGTAGTTGACCATGGCCTGGCGCAGGGACATGGTGAGCACGCCCTCTTCAACCTGTTTGGCCAGGGTTTCGTAGGCCAGATAGGGGTAGATGGCGGTCGCGCCAAAGCCCAGCAGCACCGAGAAGTGGTGCGGGTCACGGCAGCTTGCGGTCTCCACCAGAATGTTGGCGTCACAGCGCAGGTTGTTGTCCACCAGGGTGCGCTGCACCGCGCCCACCGCCATGGCGGCCGGAATTGGCAGGGTGTCGGCGCTGATATCGCGATCCGACAGCACCAGCAGCACGGTGCCGCTCTTGGCGGCGGTTTTGGCCTCGTCGCAGATGCGCACGATGGCCGCTTCCAGTCCCTCTTCGGGCTTGAAGTTGAGGCTGATCACCTGATGACGGTAATACTCCCCTTCCAGTGCCAGCAGCTGGTGGAAGTCGGAGTAGAGCAGGATCGGCGACTGGAACAGCACCCGGTGGGCGTGGCCGAAGGTCTCGTTGAAGACGTTCTGCTCGCGACCGATACAGGTGGCCAGCGACATCACGTGGTTCTCCCGCAGCGGATCGATGGGCGGGTTGGTCACCTGGGCAAACATCTGGCGGAAGTAGTCATAGAGGGTGCGCGGGCCTGAGGAGAGCACCGCCATCGGGGTATCATCCCCCATGGAGCCCACCGCTTCCTGACCGTTCTCACCGAGAACCCGGATGATCTGGTCCAGCTCCTCGAAGGAGTAGCCAAACAGCTTCTGATAGGTTTTCAACTGGTCGTCGGCAAATTCGCGGCGGCCGGTCTGGCTGTCGTCCATCTGCTCGAACGGCACCAGTCGGGTGCAGTGCTTGTCCATCCACTGCTTGTAGGTGTGGCGGTTCTTGAGATCGTCATCGATCTCGAAGCTGGTCCACACCTTGCCGTTGCTGGTATCGACCACGAACAGCTCGCCCGGGCCGACCCGGCCCTTCTCCAGCACTTCGTCCGGGGTGTAGTCCCAGGTGCCGACCTCAGACGCGAGCGTGATGAACTTGTCCTTGGTGATGACGTAACGGGCCGGACGCAGGCCGTTTCGGTCAAGCGCGCAGGTGGCGTAGCGGCCGTCGGTCATGACGATACCGGCGGGACCGTCCCACGGCTCCATGTGCATGGAGTTGAAGTCATAGAAGGCGCGCAGGTCGTCATCCATGTTCGGGTGTTTTTGCCATGCAGGCGGGATCAACAGACGCATGGCGCGGAACAGGTCCATACCACCGGCGAGGAAGAGATCCAGCATGTTGTCGAGGCTGGAGGAGTCAGAGCCAGTTGTGTTGACGAAGGGGGCCGCTTCCTGCAGATCGGGAATGAGCGGGGTCGCAAACTTGTAGCTTCGCGCCTTGGCCCACTGGCGGTTGCCGGCGATGGTGTTGATTTCGCCATTGTGGGCCAGATAGCGGAACGGCTGGGCCAGCGGCCAGCGCGGGCTGGTGTTGGTGGAGAAGCGCTGGTGGAACACGCAGATGGCCGCCTGCATGCGGATGTCGGCGAGATCCAGATAGAAGCGCGGCAAGTCCACCGGCATGCACAGTCCTTTATAGACGGTGACCAGGTTGGAGAGGCTGACGATATAGAAGTAGTCGTCGTTGATGCGCTTCTCGATACGGCGGCGCACGATATAGAGGCGACGCTCCAGATCCTGTTCAACCCAGCCCGGAGGCGCGTTGACAAAGACCTGTTCAATACTGGGCAGGGAGGCTTTGGCGATGGGACCGAGCACATTGGTATCGACCGGCACTTTGCGCCAGCCGACCAGACTCAGGGTCTCCTTTTCCAGCTCTTCGTCGATGATGTCGCGAGTCTGCTGGGCCAATACGGGGTCGGGGTTGAGAAACAGCATGCCGACCGCGTACTTGCGGCCAAGGTGCCATCCCTTCTCTTCGGCGACCGCGCGATAGAAGCTGTCGGGTTTTTGCAGCAGCAGACCGCAGCCATCGCCGGTCTTGCCATCGGCGGAGATCCCGCCGCGGTGCTGCATGCGAGCCAATGCTGACATCGCGAGACGAACAAGCTTGTGGCTGGCTTCCCCTTCCATGTGGGCCAACAGGCCGAAGCCACAGTTATCCCTCTCCAGCTTTGGATCATATAGTGACATTGCATTTCTCCCTTGCTCGGCCTTGCATCGCACAGTCATCACCTGACTGCATAAATTGCGATTGGCTCTTGTGGTTCCGTCTGCCTGACGTGGCGAATCTCCAAACTAATGGGATTTTCTGGCGAGGTCAATCGCAGGTCAGGTTTGTCTTCATGGTTACATTTGCATAACAAAATGTCGGGTTAGAGGGATTAATCGGTGTTGATGGTGTGATTATTCTGCATAAACAAATTTTAATGGTTAAATATATCGTCATTGAAAGGTTCAATGGTGAGCTTAGTGACAGGGGGCGAATGTAGTAATTTTACCAACCCGACTTTGCCGACAGCGGAAGGGATCACATTTTCAATATTCCATGCTTGCAATTGTGTTCTGTCGGGTCTCTTTGAATTTTTCATTGTTCAACAGTGAGTTATCAGGTCTCATTTTCATATGGATATTTATTGTTGAAATAGTCAAAGAGTTGCCAAACTCTATTTTTTGCGCTTTTTCTTTATATTTATTCAAAATTGACCGGATATTTATATGTTTTACCCCCTCCGCAAGCTTGATCCAGCTCAGCCCCTGTTTTGCGCAAGCTCGTACAATGGCGCTCCTTTAGCGGAGGTGTCATGCAGTTACACGAACTCGTCAATACATTCGGCCAGGATCTCAAGCAGCGTCACGGCCAGAAGATCCACAAACTCTCTATTCACGGCGCCTTCACCTGTCCGAACCGGGACGGCACCCTGGGCCGCGGTGGCTGCACCTTCTGCAATGTCTCCTCTTTTGCCGACGAGTCGGCCCAGCAGCTCTCCGTGGTGCAACAACTGCTGGCTCGCCGGGACGAAGTAACCCGAGCCAAGCGTTATCTTGCCTACTTTCAGGCCTATACCAGCACCTATGCCGAGGTCGAGTATCTGCAGCGCATGTATGAAGAGGCGCTGTCGGTGAGCGATATGGTGGGGCTCTGTGTGGGCACTCGTCCCGATTGCGTGCCGGATGCGGTGCTGGATCTGCTGGCGGGCTATCAGGCCCGGGGTTACGAGGTGTGGCTGGAGCTCGGGCTGCAAAGCGCCAACGACAAGACCCTGCAACGGATCAACCGCGGCCACGGCTATGCCGCCTATGTGGATGCGGTGACGCGTGCTCATCAGCGTGGCATCAAGGTATGCGCCCATCTGATCGTTGGCCTGCCGGGCGAGGTACCGATGGACAGCCTCGATACCCTGCATCGCATCGTCGAGACCGGCGTCGAGGGTATTAAACTGCATCCTCTTCATGTTGTTGAGGGCAGTACCCTCGGCAAGGCGTGGCAAGCGGGGCGGCTTGAGGTATTGACGCTGGAGCAGTATGTGGAAGCGGCCGTCGCCATGATCCAGCACACGCCGCCCGAGGTGGTCTATCACCGGATTTCGGCATCCGCGCGCCGTCCGACCCTGTTGGCGCCGGTCTGGTGTGAAAATCGCTGGACTGCGATGGCGGATATTGCAAAAGCGCTGGCCAGCAGTGGACCACAAGGGCATGCCTTGGGTCAGCCGTTCATATTATCTGACCTGTAATTGAGCTTGTCGTTATTATTTTCACCTAAAACATAGGGTTATATAAAAAACTTCATAACCTTGGCTATAGTTTTGGGGCATGCGGATTGCTATAGTGATGCGCAATTATGGATATATCTATAAATTAAGAGCGATTTCATCCCCTGCGAGATGGCCTGTCATGGCCCCCTTGTCTGTCGATAATGAGCGTCGATGGGATGTGGATGCCGCTCTTTTTCGGAAAAAAGGCGATTAATTAAGATTTGCTTACCCACTGTTCAGGCTTGTCAGTGGTAACGTTATTCTTTGTTGGGTCGCAATTTCGGAATATGCGGCAAGATAGATTCGTATCGACCTCATTTATGCAGTGACAGGATGCTATGCAAGCAGAAACAAGTCGTATCGATGATTTATTGGAGTGTTTGGTCTTTTTGACCCGTTTCTATGGCGTGCCCAACAGTCAGGATGCCCTGACCACCGGGTTGCCGCTGGTGTCCGGTCGCCTCACCAGTGCGCTGTTTTGTCGTGCCGCCGAGCGAGGAGGGTTATCTGCTCGCGAAGTGATCCAGCCCCTTGAGGAAATCTCCCCCCTGTTGCTGCCCTGTGTGTTGCAAATGCGCAACAGTGGTGCCTGCATTTTGCTGGAGTGGAGTGAAGACCGGAGCCAGGGGAAAGTGATTTTTCCTCAGGCCGGTGATGCAGCCCAGTGGGTTACGATTGCTCAGTTGGGTGATGAGTATCTGGGTCGTCTCTTCTATGTGAAGAAGCAGTTCAAGTTTGATGACCGTTCTCCCAAGGTGCTGGAAACCCGTGATGGCCACTGGTTCTGGAGCACGCTGTTCGAGTCTCGCGGCATCTATCGCGATGTGTTGATCGCCTCCATTTTGATCAACCTGTTTGCCATCGCCAGCCCCCTCTTCACCATGAACGTCTACGACAAGATTGTGCCCAATCTGGCGTTTGACTCGCTCTGGGTGCTGGCGGTTGGGGCTATGGTGGTCTTCACCTTCGATTTTGTGATGCGCCAGCTGCGCAGCTATTTCATCGATATCGCGGGCAAAAAATCTGATGTACTGCTATCAGCCAAGATCTTCGCCAAGGTTATGGGCATGCGGATGGAGTCTCGACCTGCCTCCACCGGTGCATTTGCCAAGCATTTGCAAGAATTTGAGTCGGTACGGGAGTTTTTTACCTCTGCCACCGTCTCGACCCTTATTGACCTGCCGTTTGCGGTCTTTTTCCTGTTTATCATCTGGATATTCGCTGGTGCCATGGTGGTGGTCCCCATCGTGGCCATGCTGATCCTGGTGGCATACAGCTTCTATATTCAGGAGCCGCTCAAGCAGTCTATTGAGGAGGGATCCCGTCTTGCCTCCCAGAAGAATGCCAACCTGATTGAAAGTATTTCCGGACTTGAAACCGTCAAGATCTTCGGGGCCGAGAGTATGTTCCAGCACCGCTGGGAGCAGGCTGTCTCTCATATTTCCACCTGGGGTGTGCAAACCCGGCGCATCACCAACTCCATGTCCTCGCTGGCCAGTTATATCCAGCAGGTGGTGACTGTCGGTCTGGTGATTGTTGGTGTTTATCAAATATCGGAAGGTAATGTCACCATGGGGGGCATGATTGCTGCTGTTATGCTGGCGAGTCGTGCCATCGCGCCAATGGTCCAGCTCTCAGTGCTGTCGACTCGCTATAACCAGGCAAAATCAGCGCTGGATATTCTTGAAAAAATAATGCAAACCCCCGGTGAGCAGGAGGAGGGCAAGCAATACATCCACCACCCTGTTATTGCCGGACGGATCGAGTTTGAGAATGTCTCGTTTAAATATCCAGGCATGGAAACCAGCACCCTGCACAATATCAATTTGCGTATTCAGCCGGGTGAGAAGGTAGCCATTATTGGCCGGATTGGTGCTGGCAAGACAACCCTCGAAAAGTTGTTGATGGGGTTATACCGGCCAACCGACGGTTCGGTACGTATCGATGGTTTTGAACTCGATCAGCTACCGCCAGCGGTGATCCGCCGCAATATCGGTTGTGTCCCGCAAGATGTCATCCTCTTCTTCGGCTCGGTACGGGATAACATCATGCTGGGTAATCCGTTGGTGGATGATGTGAGGGTCTTGCGCGCAGCCAAACGAGCGGGCGTCACCAACTTTACCAACCGGGATCCCAACGGGCTGGATCGGCAGATTGGCGAGGGAGGGCGCCAGCTCTCCGGCGGCCAGCGTCAGGCGATCCTGCTTGCGCGCGCGCTGCTCAATGATCCTCCCATTCTGGTGATGGACGAGCCGACTTCCAACATGGACAACCAGTCCGAGATGCAGGTCAAGCAGGAGCTGGCCAGACTTGGCCCGGAGACAACCCTTATCCTCATTACCCACAAGACCTCGATGCTGGATGTCGCCTCGCGAGTGATCGTTATCGAACAGGGACAGATTGTGGCTGATGGTCCCAAAGAGGTGGTGTTGCAGCAATTGAAGGAAGGCAAGGTGCGTGTGCAGGAGGTGTCCCATGGTTAAGGGATTGCAGCGCTGGTTCAAGCGCTTCAAAAAAGCGCCTTCTGATGAGGTATTGCCAGCCTCCGAACACTTGGCATTTGTGGATGATGGTGCAGCCGCCGTGTTGCTTACGACCCCCACCGGGGCCAGAGTCTTGCTGTGGTGCTGTTTTCTCTTTTTCATGAGTGCCATCGTCTGGGCAGCTTGGGCGGAGCTTGATGAAGTGACGGTCGGTCAGGGTAAAGTCATCCCCTCCCGCCAGTTGCAGGTGATCCAGAACCTGGAAGGGGGGATCGTCAAAGAGATTTTCGTGAAAGAGGGCGATGTCGTCGAGAAAGGCCAGCCACTGCTGCGCATTGATGACACACGCTTTCGTTCTGATTTTCGCGAACGTGAGCAAGAGTTGGTGACCCTTAAAGGGGATATTGCCCGGTTACGCGCTGAAATGGCCAGTGTCAAGGTAACAAACGAACCCGGATTGGGCTGGCGTGAGCAGGTCGTGGTGGGTGAGGCGCCAATCCAGTTTCCGGATGGTTATGAGAAGGTCTTTGCCGAATACGCGCACCGTGAGCGTTCGGTGCAAAAGGACCGCCTCAATAATTTGAAAAACCAGCTTTATATTCTCGGTCAGCAGATTGAGCAAAATGAGCAGGAGCTTATCGAGCTCAATGCCAAAATTCGCACCGTTAGCCGCAGTGTTGAGCTGGCCAAACAGGAGCTAAATATCAGTCGTCCGCTGGCGAAAGAGGGGATCGTACCGCAAGTGGAGTTGATCAAGCTGGAGCGGCAGGTCAACGAGATGCAGGGGGAGCTGGAGAGCAACCACTTGCTCATCCCGAAACTCAATTCGGTATTGCGCGAAACCATCTCGAAGCGCAATGACATCGCGCTCAAATTCAGGGCTGACTCGCAAACAGAACTTAACGAGAAACAGGGACGATTAGGGCAACTCTCCGAAGGTCAGGTCGGACTGCAGGATCGCGTGGACAGAACCAGTGTGATTGCGCCGTTAAAAGGCACGATTAAAAAACTAAAAATCAATACCTTGGGTGGGGTTGTTCAGCCTGGTATGGATTTGATGGAGATCGTCCCACTGGAAGATACCCTGCTGGTTGAGGCTAAAGTATCCCCCAAAGATATTGCGTTTCTGCGGCCAGGACTGGACGCTGTGGTCAAAATCACCGCCTATGACTTCACAATCTATGGAGGATTGCATGGCAAGGTTGAACAGATAAGTGCGGACTCGATCCAAGATGAAGAGGGGAACTCCTTCTATCTGGTTCGGGTTCGTACAGAAAAAAGTTACTTGGGCGATGAGCTTAACGCACTTCCCATCATCCCCGGTATGTTAGCCAGTGCTGATATTATTACTGGTAAAAAAAGTGTCCTAGACTATTTGCTTAAGCCGATATTACGGGCAAAGCAGTCGGCACTGAGAGAACGATAAGCCAACAATCTAAAAACAAAACATGACTGGAGATAACATGAAAAAAACGATTGTTGCCATGCTGGTCAGTGGCATCACTATGATTCCAGCGTTGGGCCAAGCCCAGACTCTGGAGGAGTCGGTGGGGCAGGCACTTTCCACTCACCCCAAGATCAAGGAAGCATTTGATCTTTATCAGGCACGCCTCTATCAACACGATGGCGCCAAGGGGGGTTACTATCCTACGATCGATTTGCGTGGTGGCGTAGGCTATGAAAAGGTAGATAGTCCGACAACGCGTGCGGCTGGCCCGAATTCGACCACTATTGATGACTCAATGACGCGCAAAGAGGCTGGACTCAGTCTGCGCCAGATGCTGTTTGATGGTTTCAATGTCAGCAGCAACGTTTCAAGAACGGAAGCTGAGGCCAATGCCCAGCGTCTGGCGATGATTTCCGAAGCAGAAAACACCGCGCTGAGGGTTGCTGAGGTTTACCTCAACATGCTGCGTCAGCAGGAGATCCTGGAGCTTTCCAAGCAAAACCTCGAAACTCACGAGCAGATCCGCAGCGATATTCGCAAGCGTACTGATTCCGGTCTTGGTTCAACGGCTGACCAGACTCAGATCGATGGTCGTGTTGCTCGAGCCTATTCCAATCAGGCGGCTGCCGAAAACAACTACCGCGATGCGGAAAGTGAATTTATTCGAGTGGTGAACGAGGTGCCAAAAGATCTGGTGCAGCCGGTTCCCAATACCGAGCTTATCCCGACTAACCTCGAGACCGCGCTGAAGACCGCCACTGAAGTTCATCCGACCTTGCTCTCTTCCTTACAAGATATCGAAGCGGCCAAGTACCAGCATGAGGGTGCCAAATCCGGTTTCTACCCGGATGTCACGTTTGAAGTAGACCAGAACTGGAATGAAGATATCAATGCGGTCAAAGGTCGCAACGATGATCTGACCGCGATGGTGCGGATGCGTTACAACTTGTTCCGTGGCGGTTCTGATGTGGCGCAAAGTAATGCTACGTCGGCGCTCTACTCTCAGGCGAAAGATATTCATCTGAATGCGTTCCGCCAAGTAGAGGAAGGGACTCGTCTGGCCTGGAACGCGAAAGATTCACTGGCCAAGCAAAAGACCTTCCTGAAAGAGCATGTTGACGCCAGCTACGACACCGTACAGGCATACAAGAAGCAGTTTGGCCTTGGTCAGCGAACCTTGTTGGACGTATTGAACACCGAGAACGAACTGTTTGAAGCTCGTCGTAGCTATATCACGGCAGAATATGATGCGCTTCTTGCTGATTATCGCATTTTGAATGCGACAGGTAGCCTGCTCAGTGCATTCAATTTCAAACAGCCAGCTGAATGGCAAGCCAAGCAACAATAAGCTGCTTGGCTGTTGTCCTGATGGGGCGATAGCGTGGACAGGATGGTTGCATCAATATTGCAACCATCCTGTTTTGCCCGGCAGTTTTGTCCAGGAGTGTTCCACCAATAATGCAGCAGGTGAATGATGTGACTCTCTGGTGCCGTCTTGGTGGCATTTATGACTTTCTGACTGGCATCGGTCGTCAGTTGCATCGTGCCCTGCGCCATTCCCTATGGTTGTTCTTGCTCCCTGTTTCCCTTCTGCTTTGTGCCAGTCAGCCATTGACCCAGGAAGATCTTCAGCTGATCAAACGGGCAGAGCAGACCTATGGTGTTCGGGCAGGCAAGCGGGTGACGACTTGGCGCACACTGGTGCAACAAAATCGTGCTGCTGGACTGACGGAACGGCAGAAGCTTGAAAAGGTGAATCAATTTTTTAATCAGATGCGCTTTATCGACGATATAAAGTTGTGGCGTAAAAGGGATTACTGGGCAACACCACTTGAATTTTTGGGGGCATCCGGAGGGGACTGCGAAGATTTCAGTATTGCCAAATATTCAACTTTGCTTGAATTAGGTATCCCGGATGAAAAAATGAGGATGGTGTACGTCAAGGCGCTCGATTATAACCAGTTTCATATGGTTGTTGCCTATTACGAGACACCATCATCGGTACCTGTGATCTTGGACAATCTGATCGGTTCTATCCGTCCGGCAAGTCAACGTCGGGATCTGGTACCTATTTATAGCTTTAACGGTAGTCACTTGTGGTTGATGAAGGCGCGTGGCCAAGGGGAACTGGCTGGTCAATCATCTCGCTTGGGATTATGGAATGATTTACGCAATCGCATGACATCGGGGCGATTGGCTCGGCCTGTGGTGAATTTGGATGATTAACCTATGACGCTCTATAGACAGTTATTGGCCACCATGTTGTTGTTGTTTGGATTGTTATTTGCAGCTACTTACTGGGTGCAATTCAATTCGACACGTTCCTACCTTGCGCAGCAGCAGGAAACAACGGTGATCAACACCGCGACCTCGTTGGGACTGGCATTGACTCCCTATCTTGAAAACGGGGATAAAGTCGGTGCCGAATCGGTGATCAAGGCGATATTCGACGGTGGTTATTACCGTATTGTGCGTCTTGACCTGCTTGCTTCGAAAGATGTGATTGAAGAGGAAAACAGCAGTCGTATTCAAGGTGTTCCGGACTGGTTTATTGAACTCGGTTTGTTCCCAGAAGTATCCAACGAGTCGATTCTGACTTCAGGTTGGCTTCAGCTTGGCAAGTTGAAAGTGGTTGGTCATCCAGGGCAGGCCTATCACGAGTTGTGGGCCGGGATGAGTGAATTGGCAACCTGGTTTGTGATCGGTTTTTTAATTACCACGATTTTGTTGATGCGGGCCTTAAATTACCTGTTGAAACCGCTCAAGCAGATATGTGAGCAAGCAGTCGAGATTGAGTTGCACCATTTCGGTCATACCATTCCAGAACCCAAGACGCATGAACTGAAGCAGGTTGTTCAGGCCATCAATATATTGTCTGGCAAATTGGCAGTGCAATTTAAGGAGCAGGCGGAAGAAGCGGAAAAATTGCGCGAGAGAGTGTATGTCGATGCGGTGTCCGGACTGGGCAATCGAGCCTATTTTGTGGGGCAGGTGAATGCATGGATTGCCGAGGCAGGGCAAGGTGGTGTCATGCTGGTTGCCGTCGATATGCTGGACGATATCTATCGTGATGAAGGGTTTGCTGCTCGCGACAATATGGTCAAGTCTATTGCTCAGGTGCTGCGGGAGCAGCTAAAAGGGTGGGATGGTGCGGCCATTGCCCGCATTTCGGCAACTGAATATGCCTTGCTGTGTCCAACTGATGACCTCGATCAGCTCAGAGATCTCGCCGAAATACTCAACGCACGTATTGCCGATCTGGTTGTCAATCCGATGGCAGAGGGCAATCCGCTATCCGTGATAGGTATTGCAGGCAGAGATGGTAATGATGATCTCTCTGCGTTACTGACCAAGGCGGACAATGCGTTGGGTAAAGCACGCAACGAACGCCGCGGTGCAGTTGTGATGGAAGGGGGTGACAGTCAGGGAATGATGGGTCGTCTGGCATGGCGTGATTTGGTCCAGGATGCGATTACCCGCCATCTTTGGCGTTTCAAGGCGCAGCCTGCATGCCGTTTTGACAATGGCACTCGCATGCATGCCGAGCTGTTCGCCTCTATTTCCCGTGATGGAACCGATTATTTTGCCGGTCAGTTCTTGCCTGCGATTGAGCAATTCCAATTAGGCAGTGAGTTTGATCAGGCGATCCTTGATGCAAGTACCATCCTGTTGCAGAAAGAGCCTGAGCTGACACTGGCTATCAATATTACTGCTGGCTCCTTGTGCTCTGATGATTTTCTGGTTTGGCTACCTGCATTCCTCGCTGGTCATAGCCACTTGCAAGAGCGCATATTGTTTGAGATCCCTGAAGCGGCGATAGTGAAGCACAGGGATAATGTCACCACCTTGGTGCAGATCCTGCGTCAACATGGTTTTGCATGGGGTGTGGATCACTATGGTCGTCACTTCCAATCACTGGGTTATCTTGAAGAGTTGGCTCCTGCTTATGTGAAAGTGGATCATGGTTATACCAGTCAGGTGATGGAACTCGGCGCCGATACTTCTTTCTTGGCTGCAGTATGTCGTGCGGCTCATAACGCGGGCGTGCTTACCATTGCGACCAGGGTAGAAAATCAGCAACAAGTAGAGTTGTTGTCCAAGCTTCATATCGATGGTTACCAAGGGTTTGTACATCCCGCATTCCCTTTATCCTGATTGCGAATAATTCATTTGCTTAAAATGGCCTCTTTGGGGTAATGCCAGTCAGTTAAGAGAATTTGAGTCCCAACCCGCGGGGTATAAGGGCTAAAGAGTGAGGGAGGCATGATGCCTCCCTCTTTTTATTGCATGCCAGTCAGGGCAAGGGTTGGAGCCAAATTGACTCTTTAATCATGGAGCCGCTTTGGATATTCAACATCTTGAATATTTAATCATAAAAGTGCTTAACTGACTGGCATTGGCCTCTTTGGGGCCGTTTTTTATATCAATAAGAATTAATTGAATTTGTGATTGGCTACGTTGCTATATTTGGATTCATATGGGTTTTTGTTAACTATATGAATAAACAGTAAAAAATAGAACTGTTCGATTTGGTTCAATGGTCGCGAGTCATTGATGTTAACCGCATACATTTTTGCAACTGTTGGGATCATTGATGGCTTCTATGTTGTATCCATCAAGATCTGTCACGTTGGAGCAATGGATATGCGTACCCAAATTATCGACAAGACCGTGGTTGTCTCTGC
The DNA here is from genome assembly GCF_000764645.1 of Aeromonas finlandensis. GTDB lineage: Bacteria > Pseudomonadota > Gammaproteobacteria > Enterobacterales > Aeromonadaceae > Aeromonas > Aeromonas finlandensis. Next base: position 1,946 of record NZ_JRGK01000281.1, on the reverse strand, counting down.
AATAGAAGGGAAGGTAGAGATTGTGCTGGCAGATGGCAGTAGTCGCCCCTTGCAAAAAGGCGAAATACTGCAACCCGGTGCCAAGTTGACAATGGCTGATGACGCCAAGTTAGCGTTGTCGCCGTATGATGATACCCCGGCACGGGATGTGTCGGCAGAACCGGATTCCGCTCAACCCGGTCAACCGCAAGGGGGGGCAAACCCTGATGGTGCGCCTTCTGATATAGCAGCCTTGCAAAAATCGATTCTGCAAGGTGTGGACCCTACTCAGAATTTTGAGGCTTCCGCTGCTGGTGGTGCGCCTGCTGCCGGTGGTGGTGGTGGTGGGATTGGTGGTGTGGCTGGGGCCAGTGGTAATGGTGGTTTTGTCACCATAGATCGAATTGGCGATGCCACGATCGCAGCCGCCGGTTTTGATACAACCTATGATACGGCTCCTGCGCTCGATCAAGCACAGGTTGCCGACCAAGTTGTGCCCAATGTACTGGCGGATGTTGATGAAGCCGTGGCCACTCTGGAGGATTCTCCCGTCAGCGGCAATCTGTTGGACAACAGCACTAACCCAGATGGGCCCGCAAATGCCGCGATCGTTTCTTATGACTGGGGGATTAATATTGGTGTACCTGCAGGTGTTGCAGCCACCATTACTGGTGTGGGTACTCTGATCATCAACGCTGACGGGACTTATACCTTCACCCCTGCTACCAACTATGACGGTGCAGTACCTGCGGTGACATATCAGGTGACCGATGGACAGGATACCGTCACATCGACTCTTGTCATCAGCATCACTCCAGTAGATGAGAACGTTACTCTTGAAGGATTGGCAATTGAAGGAGGGGAGATCCAGGTCAGCGATGCCAATCTTGCGGACGGTTCTGCTCCTGACGTCGCCAAACTGACCCAAAGCGGCACATTTACATTCAACGCACCGGATGGTGTCCAGAGTCTGGTTGTCGGAGGCCTTCAGCTTGTTAGCAATGGTGCTGTAGTGGCGTTACCGCAATCTGTTGATACCCCTCTTGGTAATGCGCTGCAAATAACTGCTATTAACTATGACCCTGTTACGGGGGCTGGCAGTGTGACCTATAGCTACACCCTGCTTGACAACGAGGCCCATCAACAGCCAGCCACTGATCTTCAGTTGGGTGAAAGCCTAACCGTCACTCTGACAGATGATGATGGCGATACCACCAGTGCCACACTGGATATCGTGGTGCTGGATGATAATCCGACCCAAATAGTGGGTGTGGCCGCAGAGGCGGACTTTGGCGGGTTATCTGTCAGTTTGGACGAAACTGTCGGGGAGGGAGACAGCTACAACGGCAACGATGCGGATGACGGTTATGTCAGCGATGACGTAGACGGGGTGCTGGCACAGGCTACGACAGCGATTGCTGGTGGTCTGTTGTCGCTGTTTACCAGTAATGGCAGCTATGGGGCGGATGGGGCTGGCAGTACTATCGGCAGCTTCAGCTTTGCGGGTGTTGGTAGCGATGGGGTGGCGACCAACCTGTCGGCCACCAACGGTGGGGGGATAACCCTCAAGGCTGTGAGTGGTACTGAACTCCAAGGTGTTGATGGCAATGGCATAGTGGTGTTCAGCATAAAGATCGTGGAAGTGGGTGGCGTACCCCAGCTGCAGACCACCCAGTTTGAAGCGCTGTCTCATGGCGATGCCAACCTGTTTGATGAATCACTGCCATTACTGCTGAGTGGTCAAGGCAGCTTGGTGCTGCAATACAGCGTGACCCGAGTAGATGGCGATGGGGATCGTGTCACGGACAGTGCCACTATCAGCCTGGTAGATGGCGAGCGCACAGTGTTTAGTTTTGATGATGACGGCCCGCGTGCCGGGCTGGCGGTGGAAGCACCGCGTCTTGGTGCAACCGTGGATGAAAGTCTGGTTAGTCTGGGTGGTGTTGGCAGTGACGGGGTGGCCAGTG
>NZ_JRGK01000280.1 GCF_000764645.1 Aeromonas finlandensis | reverse complement strand
GAACAGGAAGCTGGCGATCACCGCGACCACAGCCGCAGAGAAGGTGCCAAACAGATAGAGCAGCAGGATCGGTCGCATATTGGTCTTCTGACCCTGCTTGTGACCAATGATGGCCGCCATGACCAGTACGAATACCAGCAGCGGCGCCACCGCTTTCAGTGCGCCAACGAACAGGCTGCCAAGCAGACCTGCCGTTTTCGCCCACTCGGGGGCAAACATCGCCAGCAAGATACCGAATACCAGACCAACCAGGATCTGGCTGACCAGGCTGGTACTATTGACCAGCCGAAGGAGAGGGTGTTGTTGTGTCATCAAAAAGTCCCTAGGCACCGTAGTGCATGAATCATGAGTCCTGTCTGCAATCTCGCATTCGGGCGATACCTGTTGCTCCAAATGTGGTAGCGGCGGCCAGCCTTCTGTCGGGCCGATCCTGCCGTGACCGGATTGCGACATGGAATATCCCATTCGCCATCTTTTTTTTCTAGAGACTCACCAAAAAATATCCCGTTTCCATCACAAAAAACCGCAACAAAACCGTAACCACAGCGCAACCACCCATTTTTGTACGTTTTATCGACACTCTCTGCCTTCGACTTGGCAACCATTCCTCTGTCATCCGTGACCGGAGTCACTGTGCTATCATGCCTCATTTGCTGCGGAGCCTTGCCATGATCCCATCCCTGCTCAACCAATACTTTGGTTTCTCCGAACTCAGGCCAGGCCAGGATACCGTCATCAACCGGGTGCTGGCCGGCCAGAGTGCCGCCGCCATCTTTCCCACCGGCTCCGGCAAGTCCCTCTGTTACCAGCTGCCTGCCCTCGCCCTGCCTCATCTGACCCTGGTGATCTCGCCGCTGCTGGCCCTGATGCACGATCAGCTCGCCTTCCTCAAAAGCAAGGGGATCAGTGCCGCCACCCTCGACTCGAGCCAAAGTCCGGAGGAGAGCCGACGAGTGATGCAACAGGCGCTGGATGGTCAACTCAAGATCCTGATGATCTCGGTGGAACGGCTCAAAAACGAGCGTTTTCGCCGCTTTATCGAGCAAGTGCCCCTGTCACTGCTGGTCGTCGACGAGGCCCACTGCATCTCGGAATGGGGCCACAACTTTCGCCCCGACTACCTCAAGCTGCCGAGCTATCGCCATGACCTGAAGATCCCACAGGTGTTGCTGCTGACCGCCACCGCCACGCCAGCGGTTATTCAGGATATGCAGGCCAAATTCGGCATTGAGCCGGAAGGGATAGTGGTCACCGGTTTCTACCGCGCCAATCTTGATCTGGCGGTCATCCCCCTGGCGCCCGATGCGCGGGATGAGTGGCTCGCCCAGGCGCTGGCCAACGATCCGGCGGCCCCCACCATCGTCTATGTCACCTTGCAGCACACCGCCGAAGCCTGCGCCGAGCAGCTCATTGGGCAAGGGATCAACGCCCGCGCCTACCATGCCGGACTCGACTCGGCGCTGCGCAGCCAGATCCAGCACGACTTCATGGCTGGCAAGGTGGATTGCATCGTCGCCACCATCGCCTTTGGCATGGGGATCGACAAAGCGGATATCCGGCGGGTCATTCACTACGATCTGCCCAAATCCATCGAGAACTACAGCCAGGAGATTGGCCGCGCAGGACGGGATGGCCAGCCATCACGCTGTATCGTGCTGGCCAACCAGAGCCAACTGCCGGTGTTGGAGAACTTCGTCTACGGCGATACGCCGGATTTGAGTGCCATCCTCAAGCTGCTTGCCATCATCGAGCAGAGCGGGGCCGAGTGGGAATTCACCCTGCTGCGCCTCTCCAACGACACCAATATCCGCCAATTGCCCCTTAAAACCCTGCTGGTCTATCTGGAGATGGCGGGCATCATCACTCCGGCCTACAGCTACTACGCTGACTACCGCTTCAAGTTTGTGCTGGATAAAGGCGAGATATTGCGCCGCTTCAATCCGGATCGCCGCCAGTTTCTGGAGCAGCTGTTCGCCTGCGCCCCGCAAGCACGCAGTTGGTGCACCATGGACTTTGACGCCCTCTGGCAGGGCTATCAGGGGGAGCGGCAGCGGGCGGTTGCGGCGCTCGACTACCTGCAACAGCAGGGCTGGATCGAGCTCGAAAGCAAGCAGATGACCGAGGTCTACCGCATAACCCGCCAAGGGTGGGACAGCGAGCAGGAGGCAAACGCCCTGCACGCCCTGTTCCTGCAAAAAGAGCAGAGCGAGCTGGCCAGATTGCAAGCCATGCTCGACTTTTTCACCTCCCATGAGTGCCTGAGCCACCGTCTCGCCCGCTATTTCGCCGATGAGGCGGCGCCGGTTCCTTGCGGCCACTGCTCGGTCTGCCGCGGCGAGGTGGCACATCTCCCCCCCCTGCCCCAACTGACCATGCCAAACGAGGCAGGGATCCGCGCCTGGTGCGATCCGCTCATTGCCAAAACCGGCTCAGTGGATGCCCGGGTACTGGCCCGTTTCCTGTGCGGCATCGCCACGCCACTGACCAGCCGGGTCAAAGCCAAATCGCTGGCGGGCTCTGGCCAACTGGCCGCACACCCGTTTGCCCGAGTATTGGCTGCCGTGCAACAAGCCTACCCTTGAGCGGTTATCACCGACGGCTTCTGCGCCCGCCAGCAGAAATGAGCTTCTACAGGCGCTGAAAAAAGAAGACCCTCGCGGTTGCGAGGGTCAAGCCAACGGAAACGTGCTTAAACAGAGCTTGGTGAGGCAACAGTCAACTCTCTTGCTAAAGCGTCTTGCTGCTCACACATCGCCAATCTAGGGCACTCGAAATGTAGCGTCAATGTAAAAATTAGAGCCAAAACTCCAAACAGACCGCTTTGCGTTTACGTTAACGTAATAATCTTTTTATCCATATGCTTGCTAACCCGCACTCCTGCTAACTTTCCCTTCTTGTCCCTGCCGCTTTACATTCCATTTTCATTTATCAACAAACATTTATTTTTTATGTCTTTGACATTTACCTCACTATCGTGGCAAAAATAATTTAACAGTCAGTAACATAGCTGTGTTGTTGACTGACCCTCCCCGCACAAGGATCGGGCAGGTTTCTTCACAATTGAACCATTCGACCGTGATGGATTACTGGAGGCTGTTGACTAGGCTTTAACAGCGCACAACACAAGAAACAGTCATCCACTTTTTCAGGGTAAGCGACTATAACGAGGGCAAAGTTATGGGCATATTCGAGCATTACCAACAGCGATATGAGAAAGCAAGGGAAGAGGAGTACACCATCCAGGAGTTCCTGGATATGTGTAAACAGGATAAATCCTGCTATGCCTCCGCAGCCGAACGTCTGTTGACCGCCATCGGTGAACCGGAGATGGTAGACACCTCTGCCAACCCCAGACTGAGCCGACTCTTCTCCAACCGTGTCGTGGCACGCTATCCCGCCTTCAAGGATTTCTACGGGATGGAAGAGGCCATCGAACAGATCGTCTCCTACCTCAAACACTCCGCCCAAGGGCTGGAGGAGAAGAAACAGATCCTCTATCTGCTGGGTCCCGTTGGCGGCGGTAAATCCTCGCTGGCAGAGAAACTCAAATCCCTGATGCAGAAGGTGCCCATTTATCGCATCAAGGGCTCACCGGTCAACGATCACCCCTTCTGCCTGTTCGATATCGAAGAGGATGGAGAGATCCTTGAGAAAGAGTACGGCATCCCGCGCCGCTATCTGCGCCCCATCATGTCCCCCTGGGCGGCCAAGCGACTGCACGAATTTGGCGGTGACATCACCAAGTTCAAGGTGGAGAAGGTCAACCCCTCCATCCTCGACCAAATCGCCATCGCCAAAACCGAACCGGGAGATGACAACAACCAGGACATCTCCTCGCTGGTCGGCAAGGTCGACATCCGCATGCTGGAGCACTTCGCCCAGGATGATGCCGATGCCTACTCCTACTCAGGTGCGCTGTGCAAGGCGAACCAGGGGGTCATGGAGTTTGTGGAGATGTTCAAGGCGCCCATCAAGGTGCTGCACCCGCTGCTGACTGCTACCCAGGAGGGGAACTACAACGGCACCGAAGGGCTCTCCGCCCTCCCCTTTGACGGCATTCTGCTGGCCCACTCCAACGAATCCGAGTGGCAGCAGTTCCGCAACAACAAGAACAACGAGGCCTTCCTCGACCGGGTCTACATCGTCAAGGTGCCTTACTGCCTGCGCGTCTCGGAAGAGGTGAAGATCTACGAAAAACTGCTGATCAACAGCGAACTGACCGAGGCCAAGTGCGCCCCGGGCACCCTCGAGCTGCTGGGCCAGTTTTCGGTACTGTCACGACTGAAAGAGCCGGAAAACTCCAGCCTCTACTCCAAGATGCGGGTCTATGATGGCGAGAGCCTCAAAGACACCGATCCCAAGGCGAAGAGCTATCAGGAGTATCGCGACTACGCCGGGGTGGATGAGGGGATGAATGGTCTGTCGACCCGCTTTGCATTCAAGATCCTCTCCCGCGTCTTCAACTTCGACCACGCGGAAGTGGCAGCCAACCCGGTGCACCTCTTCTATGTGCTGGAGCAGCAGATCGAGCGCGAGCAGTTCCCGCAAGCGCTGCACGATCGCTACCTTGAGTTCATCAAGGGCTATCTGACCCCGCGTTATGTGGAGTTCATCGGCAAGGAGATCCAGACCGCCTATCTCGAGTCCTACTCCGAGTACGGTCAGAACATCTTCGATCGCTACGTCACCTACGCCGACTTCTGGATCCAGGATCAGGAGTACCGTGACCCCGAAACCGGCCAGCTGTTTGACCGCGCGTCCCTCAACAGCGAGCTGGAGAAAATTGAAAAGCCTGCCGGGATCAGCAACCCGAAAGATTTCCGCAACGAAATCGTCAACTTCGTGCTGCGTGCCCGGGCCAACAATGCAGGCCGTAACCCCAACTGGACCAGTTACGAGAAGCTGCGCACCGTGATCGAGAAGAAGATGTTCTCCAACACGGAAGAGCTGCTGCCGGTTATCTCCTTCAACAGCAAAACCTCGGCCGAGGAGCAGAAGAAGCACGATAACTTTGTCGAACGGATGATGGAGAAAGGCTACACCCGTAAACAGGTGCGACTGCTCTCCGAATGGTATCTCAGGGTACGCAAGTCATCCTGACCCTGACTGTTCAAGGGGGAGTTATGGCGCATTTTATCGACCGCAGGCTCAACGGCAAAAACAAAAGCGCTGTCAATCGGCAGCGCTTCATCCGCCGCTACAAGAAGCAGATAAAACAAGCGGTCTCGGATGCTGTCTCCAAGCGCAGCATTCAGGACGTAGACAAGGGCGAGAGCATCAGCATCCCGACCAAGGATATCGGCGAACCCCATTTCCATCAGGGGCACGGCGGTAAACGGGAGATAGTGCATCCCGGCAATGATCAATTCGTCTCCGGCGACAAGATTGACCGCCCCAAAGGAGGGGGCGGTGGACAGGGTTCCGGCGAGGGACAGGCATCCAATCAGGGTGACGGGGCCGATGATTTCGTGTTTCAGATCTCCAAGGATGAGTATCTCGATCTGCTGTTTGAAGATCTGGAGCTGCCTAGGCTGCAGAAAACCCAGCTCAACCAGCTGATGGAGGTCAAAACCTATCGGGCGGGCTACACCTCAAACGGGGTGCCCGCCAACATCAACGTGGTACGTTCTCTGCAAAATTCGCTGGCGCGGCGCATGGCACTGCAAGCGGGCAAAAAGCGTCAGCTGCATGAACTGGAAGAACGGCTGGCCCTGCTGGCCACCGATCCCAATGAGCACTTTGCCGAAATCGCCCTGCTCGAGAAAGAGATCAGGGAGCTGAAACGACGGATCGATGCGGTGCCGTTTATCGATACCTTCGATCTCAAGTTCAACAACTTCGTCAAACGGCCCGTCCCTTCCAGCCAGGCGGTGATGTTCTGTCTGATGGACGTATCGGGCTCCATGGATCAAGCCACCAAGGAGATGGCCAAGCGTTTCTATATCCTGCTCTATCTGTTCCTGAGCCGGACCTACAAGAACGTCGAGGTGGTCTATATCCGCCACCACACCCAGGCCAAGGAGGTGGACGAACACGAGTTCTTCTACTCCCAGGAGACCGGCGGCACCATCGTCTCCAGTGCACTCAAGATGATGAACGACATCATCAACGAGCGTTACCCGGCCAACCAGTGGAACATCTATGCGGCGCAAGCATCGGACGGTGACAACTGGGCTGATGACTCACCGCAGTGCAAGGAGATCCTGGCACGGGACATCATGCCAAGGGTGCGGTACTACTCCTACATCGAGATCACTACCCGTGCTCATCAGACCCTGTGGCACGAATATGAGTCGGTAGCCAGCCAGTTCCCCCACTTTGCGATGGAGCATATTCGCAAGGTCGAGGATATCTATCCGGTGTTCCGTGAGCTGTTCAAGAAACAAGCGGCGTGAGGAGGTCACATGATCGAAACTGAAAAACGTGTAGCGCCACTGGATGACGGACCAGACTGGAATTTCGATCTGCTGGAGACCTATCACCAGGAGATCGCCCGGGTCGCCCGTTTCTACAAGCTGGACACCTACCCCAACCAGATCGAGGTGATCACCGCCGAGCAGATGATGGATGCCTACTCCAGCGTTGGCATGCCCATCGGCTATCAACACTGGTCGTTCGGCAAGCGCTTTATCCATACCGAGCGCAACTACAAGCGTGGCCAGATGGGGCTGGCCTACGAGATCGTCATCAACTCCGATCCCTGCATCGCCTACCTGATGGAGGAGAACACCATGCCGATGCAGGCGCTGGTCATGGCCCACGCCTGCTACGGTCACAACTCTTTCTTCAAGAACAACTACCTGTTCAAGGCGTGGACCGATGCCTCCTCGATCATCGACTACCTGCTGTTTGCCAAAAAGTACATCACCGAGTGTGAAGAGAAGCATGGCATTGAGGCCGTAGAGCAACTACTGGACTCCTGTCATGCCCTGATGAACTACGGAGTGGATCGTTACAAACGGCCGCAGAAGATCTCGATGGCCGAGGAGAAACGGCGCCAGAAAGCGCGGGAAGATTACCTGCAGACCCAGGTCAACGAGCTGTGGCGTACCCTGCCCAAGCAGCATAAAGCCGCTGGCGTGGAGGACCGGCGCTACCCCGCCGAGCCCCAGGAGAACATTCTCTACTTCATCGAGAAGAATGCCCCCTTGCTGGAGCCCTGGCAGCGGGAAGTGGTGCGCATCGTGCGCAAGATCAGCCAGTACTTCTACCCACAAAAACAGACCCAGGTGATGAACGAGGGGTGGGCCACTTTCTGGCACTACACCATCCTCAACCACCTCTATGACGAGGGCAAGCTGAGCGATAGCTTCATGATGGAGGTGCTGCACAGCCACACCAACGTGGTCTATCAACCGGCCTACAACAGTCGCTACTACTCGGGGATCAACCCCTATGCGCTGGGGTTTGCCATGTTTACCGACCTGCGCCGCATCTGCGAGAACCCGACCGAAGAGGACAGATACTGGTTCCCCGATTATGCCGGCAGCAACTGGGTCGAGACCCTCCACTTTGCCATGCAGAACTTCAAGGACGAGAGCTTTATCAGCCAGTTCTTAAGCCCGAAGGTAATGCGAGATCTGAAGCTGTTCGCCATCGATGACGATGATCTGAAGAACTATCTGAAGGTCTCCGCCATCCACAATGACGAGGGGTACCGTCAGGTGCGCAATACCCTGTCGGCCCAGTACAACCTCAGCAATCTGGAGCCCAATATTCAGGTCTACAACGTCGCCGTGAAGGGGGATCGCTCCCTCACCCTGCGCTACGTGCCACACAACCGCATCCCCCTTGGCGACTCGCGCCATGAGGTGCTCAAGCACCTGCATCAACTGTGGGGATTCGATGTGGTGCTGGAGCAGGATAACGGCGATCTGCCGGCGGATATCATCGGCCGCTGCCCGGAGCGCAAACCGGGGATCTGACCGGTTACCAGATCTCTCTACGGCTCACTTCGGTGGGCCGTTTTTTTCGGCCTTCGCCTCTGCCCGCATCATCGCAGCACCACCTGAACAACCCGAACAAGCCACAACATAGAAAGAGGCCCGCATGGTGTGCGGGCCTCTTTGTCTTGCGGTCAATCTGCAGCGGCTATCAGTAGAAGGTCTGCTGCTCTGCGGCCATCGCCTTGAGACGGGCACAGGGGGCGAACCGGTCGCCGTGGCGCTTCTGGTAATACTCCAGACGGCCAACCAGATGATCGATCCCGAGCTTGTCCATGTAGCGGAACGGGCCGCCGAGGAAAGGCGGGAAACCGATACCGAAGATGGCCCCGATATCGCCATCACGAGCCGAGGCCACCACACCGCTGTCCAGCGCCATGGCCGCTTCATTGAGCATCAGCAGCACGCAGCGCTCGGCGATCTCTTGACGGGCCAGCTTGGCAGAAGGCTTGATCCCGAGCACGCCATAGACGCTCTCGTCCACCGTCTTCTTGCCCTCTTTGCCGGTCAGCTTGCTGCGCGGCGCCGCCTTGCCGTAGAGGTAGAAGCCCTTGCCGTTCTTGCGTCCCTTGCGATCGTTTTGCAGCAGCTTGTCGAACGCCTTGGGCGCCTGGAACTGCTCGCCACCCAGCTCTTTCTCAAGAATGGGGGAGATCTTGGCGCCCACATCGATCCCTACTTCATCTAGCAATGTGATGGGGCCAACTGGGAAACCAAAGTCCAGCAGCGCGCTATCCAGCACCTCCACTGGCTCCCCTTCCAGCACCAGTCGCGCCGCTTCGTTCATATAGGGAGCGAGAATGCGGTTGACGTAGAAACCGGCTTCGTCCTTCACCACGATGGGCGTTTTGCCCTGAGCACGGGCAAAAGCCAGCGTGGTCGCAACCGTCTCGGCACTGGTGCCAGCGTGGGGGATGATCTCCGCCAGCGGCATCTTGTCTACCGGGCTGAAGTAGTGCAGCCCCACGACTCGCTCCGGGTGCGCCGCCTCTGCCGCAATCTGGTTGATGGGCAGGGAGGAGGTGTTGGAGGCAAACACAGTGTGCTCACCGCACTCGCGCTCCACATCTTTCACCATCTGGTGCTTGAGTGCGAGATCTTCAAACACCGCCTCCACCACCATGTCGACCCGGTGGAAACCGGAGTAGTCGAGGGTGCCGGTCAGCAGGCTCATCTGCTTTTCCAGCTCGCTGCGCAGGATGTGACGGCGCTTGAGCTTCTTGGCCAGAATGTCATAGCTGTAGCGCATGGCATTGCCGATCCCGGCGCTTGCCACATCCTTGATCCGCACCGGCACGCCCGCCTTGGTGGCGGTGACGAACGCAATGCCGCCCCCCATCAGACCGCCGCCCAGCACGGCGGCATGGGCCACCTTGCGCGGCTCGGCCCCCTGATAGGTGACCTCTTTTTTCATCTCGGTGGTGGCAAAGAAGATGGAACGCAGGGCGGCAGACTCAGCCGTCATCACCAGCTCGCCAAAGTGGCGGGATTCGGCGGCCAAACCGGCCTTCATCCCCTCCTCCACACCGATACGCACCACCTCGAGGATCCGCTCCGGCGCCGGGTAGTTGCCACGGGTCTTGGCTTTCACCCCCTTGCTGGCCTGATCAAACAGCACCTTGCGACCCAGTTTGTTGGTCTCCAGCACCTTGCCCTGCAGATCCCGTTTCAACTGATGGCGCGGTTTGCCCTTCTTGGCCAGCTTGATGGCGGCATCCAGCAGGATGGAAGGCGGCACCACATCGTCCACCAGCCCCAATTTCCTGGCTTGTTTTGCACGGACCTGCTTGCCGGTCAACATCAGATCCAGCGCCTTGGCCACCCCAATGAGGCGCGGTAGACGCTGGGTACCGCCAGAGCCCGGCAGCAGACCGAGCTGTACTTCCGGCAATCCCAGCACAGATTTACCGTGATCGGTCACCACCCGGCCATGACAGGCCAGCGCCAGCTCCAACCCGCCACCGAGGCAGGGGCCATGAATGGCGGCGATCACCGGAATGGTCAGCCCCTCGATCTCGGCAAAGATCTCCTGCCCTTCTCGCGACAGGGTCTCGGCATCCTTGGCACTGGTGCAGGCGGTCAGCATGGTGATGTCAGCGCCGGCGATGAAGGAGTCCTTCTTGCCGGAGGTGATCACCAGACCGATCAAATCCTTGTTGCGTTTCACCTCGGCCAGTACGGAGCGGATCTCCTCCACAAAAGCAGCCTTGAGGGTATTCATGCTCTCGCCCGGCACATCCATGGTGAGGATGCCGATGCCATCTTTGCGAACATCCAGGGAAAAAGTCTTAGCGCTCATCATTCAACCTCCAACACCATAGCCACGCCCAATCCACCCGCCGCGCAGGCGGTGTTGAGCCCCAATCCCCCGCCGCGACGACGCAGCTCGTGCAGGGTCTGGGTGATCATCCGCGCACCGGTCGCGGCAAAGGGGTGGCCATAGGCCAGCGAACCGCCGAGGACATTGAACTTCTCCATGTCCACCTCGCCGATGGCCTGTTCGCGTCCCAATTTGCCCCGGGCAAACTCGTGGCTTGCAAACATCTTGAGGTTGGCCAGGGTCTGGGCAGCAAAGGCTTCGTGCATATCGATCAGGGTCAGATCGGCCAAGGTTATACCGGCTCTGTCCAGCGCCAGCGGCGTGGCGTAGGAGGGCCCCATCAGCATGTCTTGCCAGACATCGATGGCCGAGAAAGCGAAACTGCGGATATAGCCCAGCGGTTCGAGGCCCAGCTCTTTCGCCCGACCTTCCCGCATCAGCAGCACGGCGGCGGCGCCGTCGGTCAGCGGTGTGGCATTGGCAGCAGTGACTGTGCCATGAACCCGATCAAACACCGGCTTGAGCTTGGCGTAGCTCGCCAGATCCGAGCTTTCACGGATATTGTTGTCCCGCTCCAGCGGCGACTTGTAGGGCGGCACATGGGCGGTAAACACCTCACCACTGAGCTTGCCATCGGCCCAAGCCTGCGCAGCCAGGGTGTGGGAGCGGTGAGCCAGCGCATCTTGCGCCTCGCGGCTGATCTGGTGACTCTTGGCCATCTGCTCGGCGGTCTGCCCCATGGAGAGGCCGGTGGAGTATTCCGCCACGGCAGGCGGTACCGGCAGCAGATCCTTGACCCGCAGCTGGCGCAAAATATTGAAGCGCTGCTGCAGATTGCGCGCCTTGTTGAGATCCACCAAGGCGCGCGCCAGCTTCTTGCTCACCCCGATGGGGAGCACGGAAGAGGAGTCAGCGCCACCGGCGATGGCGATATCCACTGTTCCCGCCATGATGGATTCGGTGACGTTGGCTACCGCCTGAAAACTGGTGGCGCAGGCGCGCGAGACACTATAGGCATCGGTATTGACGCTCATGCCGGTACCGAGCACGATCTCGCGGGCAATGTTGGGGGCTTCCGGCATCTGAACCACCTGGCCAAACACCAGCTGGTCGATAAGCTTGGGATCGAGATCGGTACGGGCGAGCATTTCGCTCACCACCAGTTTGCCGAGATCGACTGCAGGCACGCCATGAAAGGCAGTCGCCTGCTTGGCAAAGGGGGTACGCAGCCCCGCCACGACGGCAATCCGTTCGCCCTGGCGAGTCGTCAGTTTCAATGGCTGTTTCATCCTGGCTCCTTGGTTTAAAAGGCAGAGGTCTGACCTCATTGCGCCACATCTTAACAATCCAATCACAAGTTTCATACAGCTGATTGAAACTAAATTGAGCGTGGCAAGGCCCCTTTGCTCGCCCTTGGGGAGCAACTGGAGTATAAAAAGATCAACTTCCATAAAAACAACGGGTTTATCGCATGGCAGCGGCCGAGTTCAGAGCGCTTAGGGACTATCTTGGCAGTCAGATTCTGGGGCAGGAGGAGCTCATTGAAGGGCTCCTGATCGCCCTGTTATGTGAAGGACATGTGTTAATCGAAGGGGCACCCGGTCTTGCCAAAACCCGCGCCGTCAAAGCGCTCGCTGGCGCCGTCGAGGGACGTTTCGCCCGCATCCAGTTCACCCCCGACCTGCTTCCTGCCGATCTCACCGGCAGCGAAGTGTTTCACCCGCAAGATGCCAGTTTTGTATTCCAGCCGGGCCCCTTGTTCAACCATCTGGTGCTGGCAGACGAGATCAACCGGGCGCCAGCCAAGGTGCAATCTGCCCTGCTTGAGGCCATGGCCGAGCACCAGATCACCGTAGGCAAAAAGAGCTGGCGGCTGCCGCCACTCTTTATGGTCGCAGCCACCCAGAACCCCATCGAGCAGGAGGGGACCTATCCCCTGCCGGAGGCGCAGCTCGACCGATTTCTGCTCAAGCTGATGGTGGATTACCCGAGCCCAACCATGGAGCTCGCCATCTTGCAGCTCAACGCCAGCGGCGAACAGCTTGGCGCTGCGCCGGTGACCCTGAGTCAGACCACCTTGCAAAGCGCCCGCAGCGAAGTGCTGGCGGTTACCATGCAAAGCCGACTGGAGCACTATCTGGTGGAGCTGGTCTGCGCCACTCGCCCAGGCAGCGGTCTGTGCCCTGCCCTTGAGCCATTGATTGCCGTGGGGGCCAGCCCCCGGGCGACGCTGGGGCTGGCTCGCTCAGCCCGCGCCCGTGCCTGGCTTGCCGGGCGTGATTATGTGCTGCCGGAAGATATCCAGCTGCAAGCCTATCCGGTGCTGCGCCACCGCCTTATTCCCAGCTATCAGGCACTGGCCGACAATCTGGATAACGATATCCTGATCGCCCAACTGCTGGATCAGGTGCCATGCCCCTAGATCCCGGCCTGCATCCCGACATCGCCCTGTCGCTGCCACGGCTGCTCAATATCCGGCTCTGGGCCAATGCCAGAGCCAGGCCAATAACAGGCCGAAGCAGCAGCGAACGCGGCAAACCGGGCCGCTCCCCCGGGCTCACGTTTCGGGAGCTGCGTGCCTATCAGGCCGGTGACGAGGTACGCCATATCGACTGGCGGGTGACAGCGCGCCTCGGTCGCCCCTATACCCGCCTCTATAGCGAGGAGCTGGATCAGGCTCACTGGTTGTTGCTCGATCTCTCTCCCGCCATGTATTTCGGCTCCACGCTGCAGCTCAAGGCACGCCTGGGTTGCGAGCTGGCGGCCGCCCTGATCTGGCAAGGGGAGAAGCAGCACAACACCCTGATCTGCCACGGGCTGATCCCCCAACACCAGAGCCAGCACGGCAGCGTGCTGCCCCTGCTCGAATCCCTCTGCCATCACTACCAGCAAGGGCTGGCACGTCGGGTACTATCCCATTCACTAGCCGACACCTTGGCCCGCGTGAAGCTGCCCCATGGTGCCAAACTGACGCTGATCACCGACCACAGACCCTGTGAGTCAGCGCTCTGTCAGCAGTTGCAGCTGCTCTCGCGGCGCCACGATATCCACTATTGGCAGATCCGCGATCCCCTTGAAGCAGCCCTTCCCCCTGATGGCCAGCTGCCGGTGGCCATCGATCGGCCCGGGCAGCACTATCAGGGCTGGCTGGATGGGGGCCATGCCGGTTTCTCCCGCCGCTACCAACAAGCCGCCGAACAACAACTGGTCCACGGCAAGCAGCAGCTATTGCCGCTGGTGCAGCGCCTCTATCTGCTCGATAACAGCCAGACGCTGCAGCAACAGTGGCAGGAGGGGTTATGTCATCAGGGATGATCTCGCCCGCCGAACTTGACAGTGCCAGCCCCGCCTCCGAGGCCATAACCCCGCCGCTGGCCGCCCTGATGCGCGACATTCACCCGGGGCCGGATCTGATTGAACAGAGTCTTGATCCCCGGGTGCAGGCGCTATTGTGGCTCCTGATCGCCGGTTTTCTTCTGCTGCTGATCGTCCTGATTGCCAAGAGGGTGATACGTTACCGCCGCTGGTGTCGCCAGCTGGAAGGAGATCCGGCACTGCTGGTTGCACGCATACATGAGGCCCTGCGTCATGAAGCGCTGCAACGCTGGCCCGAGGCGCGCCAACTGCAGGGAGAGGCGTGGCTCGCCTTCATCGATCGCCACGGCGGCAGCGATTTTAGCCAGCTCTCGCCTTACTGGAGCAGTTGGCTCTATGGCAGCCAGCGCCCAACTCGCGAACAGTGCGAACAGTTGCGGCAAGCCTATTGCCGCTGGGGTCAAACCCTCTTCTTGCAACGCTCTCCCCGCTCGAAGCGTAAAGCCGCGCGGAGGCATCCATGATCCTGGCCTGGCCCTGGTTTGCACTGGCGCTGGTGCTGCCCTTGCTGGTGCGCTTCGGATTGCCGCCCCTGCGCAGTGGTTATCTGACTCACCCCGGGTTTGCGCTGTTGCGCCCCCACACCGGATTGCCGCTCTGGCACGCCATGCTACTCTGGTGCGCCCTCATCCTCGCCCTCTGCCGCCCCCAGTGGTGGGGAGAACCGGTGATCCAATATGAAGGAAGTCGGGATCTGCTGCTGGCGGTGGACCTGTCAGACAGCATGCGTACCCCGGATATGCTCGATAACGGCGAGCAGCAAGCGCGGCTGACGGCGGTGCGCCAGCAGATCAAGGCGTTGATCGCCAAACGGGCCGGTGACAGAGTGGGCCTTATCGTCTTTGCCGATCACGCCTACCTACTCTCTCCCCTCACCCAGGAGATCCCGGCGCTGCTGACCTTGAGCGACGAGCTCGATTTTGATCTGGTCGGCCGTACCACCGCCCTTGGCGAGGCGATCCAGCTGGCACGTCAGCATGGGGATCGCCATCGCCCAACCGCCCTGCTGCTGGTCACCGATGGCCGCAATACCGCAGGCAACGCTGACCCGTTGCAGGAGGCCAAACTCGCCGCTGCGCAGGGAATACGGATCTATACGCTGGGGGTCGGAGCCGATCCCGATACCTTTATCCAGCCCTACGATGAGGCGGGCAGCGGTCAGGCTGATCCCAGCAGCGAACTGGACGAGCCCCTCCTTAAAGAGCTGGCACAGACAGGACAGGGGCGCTACTTTCGGGCACGCACCCAGAGCGATCTCGAGGCCATCAACGCGACCCTCAATACCCTTGAACCTGCCCCCATACCCGTTGCCCACTACCAGCCGGTGATCGAGCTCTACCCTTGGCCGTTGGCACTGCTTGGTGGTTTGCTGCTTATGCCGTCAGGGCGCGGCAGGCTGGAGTTTCGCAAGGTGCGTAGCTGGCTGGCACGAGGCGCGCGCAGATGGAGCTGATCTTGCTCCGCCCCCTATGGCTGATGGCACTCATCCCCTGGCTCTGGCAAGGGTGGCGTCGTCGTCGCCAGCCCCCGCTGCTCGCGCCAGCCATGCACGCTTATCTGCTGCCGGCATCCCGCCCTCAGCGCCCCTGGCTCTGGCTGGCAACCCTGCCCGTCATTTTGGCCCTGAGCGGACCGGCACTGCGCGGTGAGCTGCAACAGCAGCCTGCGGCGCCGCTCGATATCTGGCTGCTGGACTTGTCACGCTCGATGACCGCCACCGACCTCAAACCGGATCGGGCGACCCGGGTCAGGTGGCAGTTGCAGCAACTGCTGAGCCGTGCTCAGGGCGAGCGCATCGCGCTGATCCTCTACGCGGGCGATGCCTACCTCGCCATGCCGCCAACCCGGGATCATCAGGCCCTTTCGCTGCTGCTGCCCGACTTGCGCCCCGATATCATGCCGCTGCAGGGCAGCAACCCGGCACGGGCCGTTGAACTTGCCATGAAGCAGCTGGCCCCCGGTGAGCAAGCGCGTCTGCTGCTGATCACCGACGACCTCACCACTAACCAGATGACCCAAATCGCCGCGCTGTGGCCATGCCAGCAGCGCCTTCTTTGCCGCGATAACCCGTCGGCTCGACTCGATATCCTGCTCGCCAGCAGCGGGCAACCGGCCAGCATGCCCGCCATTCCAGCCAATGAGCTGGGTTTTGCTACCCGGGTGCCCGCACAGTTGCCCGCTCCCGATAACCAGGCCATTGCCGCACTGGCCAATCGCCTCGGCGGTGACTTGCAGTGGCTTGGCAGCGAAGCGCCCCGCTTTGCGCCGCTGCCCACAACGACCTCGGCCCTCACCCCGGCGCCACTGGATCTTGGCCCCTGGCTGCTGATCCCGTTATTACCATTGGCCTTGCTGGCCAGAGTCGGCGCCCGACTGATGGTGGCGCTGATGCTGGGGTGGCAACTGCTTGCGCCGCAAGATATGCAAGCAGCTGAGAGGGGCGAGCTGCAAGCGATGCAGGATTATCAACAGGGGAATTTTCAACAGGCCGCCCGCACTTTCGACGATCCGATCTGGCGCGGCAACGCCTGGTATCGGGCCGGTGCCTACCGGCAAGCCATCGCAGCCTATCAGGAAGCGACGAGCGCCACCGCCCACTACAACCGCGGCAATGCCCTGCTGCAACTGGGGGAGTTTGCGGCCGCCAAGGAGGCCTATCTGGCAGCCCTGGCGCTGGAACCCGGCCATGAAGATGCGCTCTATAACCTCTCTCTGTTACAGGGCGGCGCGGCGGCTGCTCCCGACACCAGCAGCAAGCAGCCCGAACCATCAGCTGATCAGCAGGCAACGGCAATGCCCCTGCCCCCCTCGCCACCCGTATTGCTGCTGGAGCAGCGACTGCGCAAAGAGGCGCTGCGCCGGGACCTTATCAAGGTGGAGGAGCCCTGGTGACGCGGGCAGGATGGGGACTGTTGCTCGCACTGGCGAGTCCGCTTGGCTGGGCCTTGCCGCCCCGGGCAGAGCTGCTGCCGGGGGCCGACCCCAGCGATTGGCTGCTGATCATCGAAGCGGATGGCGAGCGCCAGAGCAGCGAGCTGGAGATCACCCCCCTACTGCGCCAGTTTGCGGTGGGCAGAGTGACCATGAGCCGGGTCACGACCCCGGTACAACAGCTGACTCGCTGGCAGATCCCGCTGCACCAGAGCGATTCACCCGCAAATACCGAGGTGGTGATTGCCCGCTCAAGTTGGGAAAGGAGTTCACCCCCTCGCTCACCCTGCCATTGAGAGAGGTGAAAACAGCGGCACTGCCGCAGCCCGCGGCCCCCTCGCCCCTCGAGATGCAGGCAAGCCTTGATCATCAGGGCCCGCTCTATCCCGGCCAGCCGGTGATCTATCGGCTGACCCTCTGGCTACCCACCAGCATGCAAAACCCGGCGCTGAGCGAGCTCAGCTCTGCCCACTTCACCATCCGTCGCCTGGGGAGTGACGAGTGGCTTGCCCCCGCTCAAGCCGGACTGCCCGGCAGACTGACTCGTAGCTGGCTGATCCAGGCCAAATCCCCGGGACGCTGGTTGCTTGACTCTCCTCGCTTGCAGGGAGTGCTGCCACAACCCGGCAGCAAGCCTCTGCGCCTCTCCGCCAGAGCGGCCCCGCTGTCGGTACGAGTGGACCAAGCTCCCGCCCCCCTGGTGGCAACGGGTCTGGCGCTCTCACAACACATTGAACCGACAACGGGCAAAGTGGGTGAACCGCTGATCAGAACCCTGACCCTGACGCTGGAAAATGGCGACAGCGGTCAAACTCAACTGCCGCAGCTGATGGCGCAGCAGCTACCAACCGACTTGCAGGCCCAGCCAGACGGAGAACGACAACAGGAGCATTATCGGGAGGGCAAACTTCTGTTCGAGCGGGAGTGGCGGCAGACCTTGGTCGCCAGTCAGCCCGGTGAGTATCTGTTACCACGGCTGCTGCTCCCCTGGTTCAACACCGCATCCGGCCGGATAGAACAGGCCAGCCTTCCCGCTATGAAACTGACTTTCGAGCCAGCCACCGGCTCTCGTCCCGATGCCCTGCTGCCGTCGCAGCTGGGCAATGAGAGCCTCAGGTGGGCGGTATTGGCCCTGCTCCTGAGGGGGATGTGGCGAAATGGACCACGCTGGCGGGCCTTCTATCGCTTGCAACGGGCACTGGCCTGCCATCAACCGGAAGCCAGTCGACATGCATTGCATCTCTGGGCCACGCTGCGCTGGCCCATATCGGATCATCGCCCACCACAGAGTCATGTTCAGGGGCTGAACTACTTGTCAGCGTTGCAGGCTGATCTGGCTCGGGCATGTTTCGCGCCAGTCCAACCGTCCAGGCCCCTTCAGTGGCAGAGACACGCCCGCGAGCTGTGCCACTATGAGACCATCGGTGTAGCACAGTTGCTCACTCTTATTGCCCGCAACCTCGCTGCCCAAGGTTGAAACACTCATACGACAAGGAAAACACCCATTTGCTCTTTTTCAGAAAAAAGCGGGGTCACGCCCACATCGGTGGAAATGATCCGGCCACTTTGCCGGTCTCTCACCCTATGGCTGACAAACAAACAAAATTTGAAGCACTGGTTCATGCGCTGCATGGCGATCTCTACCGGTATGCCTACTGGCTGACCCGGGATCCCAACGTGGCGGAAGATCTGGTGCAAGAGACCTTCCTGCGAGCCTGGAAGGCTATCGACACCCTGCAGGATGACAAGGCGGCCAAGGGGTGGCTGATCACCATCCTCAGACGGGAGAACGCCCGCCGTTTTGAACGCAAACAGCTGGAACTGGTGGATCTCGACGATCACCCTCAACCCCAGCACAATGCGCTGCACAGCGAACAGGCGATGGAGAACGAGTGGTTGCACCGTCACATCGCCAGACTGCCCGAGGAGTATCAGGAGCCACTCCTGCTGCAAGTCGTGGGAGGATTCAGTGGTGAGGAGATCGCCGAGATGCTCGGCCTCAACAAGAACACCGTCATGACCCGGCTGTTTCGCGCCCGCAACCAGATCAAGGAGGCGATGGAACAGAAGAACCAAGCAAGAGGACACGGACATGGATGAACTCGAATTTCGCCGCAACGCCATGATCCAGCCCAACGATCAACAGCCGGACTTTCTCGCAGCAGCCGAAGCCAGCCAGGCCAATCGCCACTACCTCGACGAAATGAAGCAGTTCGACCACACCCTCAAGCGTGCCATGCAGGTAGACGCCCCTGCCGGATTGGCCGAACGGATCCTGCTCAGGCAAGCCATGCAGCAAGAGACCGACACGCAAGATGATGCGCAGCCATCCCGGCCCCTTGGCGCGACGCAGGTCAAGAGCCGGACCTCGACATCCTGGCGCCAGATCGCCATGGCCGCATCAGTCGCCTTCTTGCTGGGGATGAGTACCCGCTGGATCACGCTGCCAGACGCGCCTCCCACGGCCTTCTCCCTTGCACAAGTGGCGATGGCCCATGTCTATGGCGAAGCCCCCTTTATCGAAGGTGTCGATGAGCGGGTCAATCTGCAGAACATCAATGCCAAGATGGAGATCTATGGGGCCACCCTCAGCGGGATGGATGGGCTCAAGGTGACCTATGTCAATCACTGCTCGTTTTTTCAGGGGCCAGCCTTGCACATGGTGATCCAGGGAAAGATGGGACCCGTCACTCTCTTTTTAGTGCCCAAACATGTCCCGTTAACCCTGCAACAAGTCCACTTTGAAGATGGCACCCTCAAGGGGGAGATAGTCCAGCTCAAAGGCGCCAATATGGTACTGATTGGCGAGATGAAAGAGCCACTTGCCCCCGTTGCCAACGCCCTGCAGTCACGTCTGCAGTGGGACATTTAACAAAGCCTGACCTGTCCTGAAT
>NZ_JRGK01000028.1 GCF_000764645.1 Aeromonas finlandensis | reverse complement strand
ATGTTGGCACGTGACTGTTCCAGGTAGTCACCACCATCACTGGCCACTTCCTCGGCATTCTTGCCACCCAGCTTCTTGCCAAACTGGCTCGCCTGACCAGCAAGCTCACCAATCCCGCCGACAAGGTCCAGTGCGCCAGCGCCAATTCCTCGGGCTACATCCCCAAGCCCCACATCAAGATTGCGAGCCGAGGCGGCGACGGGGCGCAGCTGGGCAACAGAAGCGGCAGACAGGCTGCTGTCCAGATTGCGCCAGAACGGATCATTACGGGTATCGGATGATTGCGGTTGTGGCAGGGCATCACGCAGTCCAGGTTTATCCATGGCATCCTCGATTTTTGGCAAAAGAAAAGCCCCGAACGGCGAACCGTTCAGGGCTTGAATGGGGGAATGCTGGCCAATAAACAGACTGGCCGACTATGGGGAGATGCTAACGCTGGGAGGGGGTAAAGGCAACTACTGGCGCCCTTGGGCCTGACTCATCGCCTTATAGGCGTCCAACTTTATGTCACGCAGTCGGGTGGCAGTGACCGTCGCCTGCTCTGCCTTCTTCTGTTTGGCTGCCTGCTGGCGCCACAGCTCAAAAGCGGTATTCATTCTGGTAGGGTTCTCCATCAGGTCATTCAGCTTGCCATGCTGGTTCGCCTCTTTGACGAACTGAAGTCGGTCAGGATCACCATCAGTCCACTCCTTGATAGGCGCGCTGGCGGTCAAATTTTCACGCTTGCTAGTCATGCCGTAAGTGTCGGCCAATGCAGCCTTACTCTGCTCAAGCTGGGCGTCCAGCGCGTCCAGTTGCAGGTCTTTATCCTCTGTATTGCTGGAAGATATACGAGCTCGGTTCTGTCCGTGCTGCTTCTCAAGGTCAGTCACAGCCTTCTTGTAACCGGCTTGGTCTGGGCCTGCTGCCAGGCCGAGCGAGGCCCGCAACTGGTCTGCATTGCCAATCATATGTTTGGCGAGGGCCGCTCGCTGATAGGCCGGCTTTAAGAAGTCGTTGATGGGGATCACCTTAGGGGGATCGTCAGGGGACGAGCTCCGATTATTGGTGACCGGTCGTACATCCTTGCTGCCATCGTCATAGGTGACTTCCACCCCCAGTACCACCCCGCGCCCATCCGGAGTCACCATGATATTGTTGAGCTGTTTAGCGGTGATGGTCTTGCCGCTATCTGGATCAATATCCCCCACCCCTTTATTGACCTCATCCTGATAGAGAGTGCCAGCTGCCTTGATAAACGTTGGATCGTTAACCATCGAGTGGCCTTCCGGCGTTGAGGGATCCAGCTTGCCCTCTTGTGCCTGGCGCATCAGGTTGCCCGCATAGGTGACAAAGGTCTTGCCGGCCTCGGCATAGTCCTGCTGTAGATAGCGCTCAGGGTTGTAGGAGCCTGCGCGCTTGTCACGGACCACACCCCAGAACTGCTCTCCAGGGTCTTTCCCATCGGCAACCGCTTGCCAACCTGACTGGATGATGGGCAGGTTCTCCTGTTGGAACAGTTGCTTCTCCCGTTGTTCACGCTGCCACTGATATTCCTGCTGCTGACGAGCTTCGCTGGCAGAAGCGCGGCGTTCATAGGCATTTGCACGGGCTTCATCCGCTTTCAGTTGCGATGCTTTGAGCGAAAACTCCTTTTCATAGCGAGCATCCGCCACACCATCTCGTGTCTTTGAGTAATCCACGCCCTCCTGATAACGCTCGTCTGCAACTTTCTGCCGATCCTGCTCGTTCTGCCACATGGCATCGCGCAAGCTCATGGACTTATCCATGCGATCGTCATCTTTCTGACCACGCTGATAACGGTCCATTGTATTGAACCCAGCCAGGAACCCCTCTGCCAATCCTGAAACGCCCATCCCTTACCCCCTTAAAACAGACTGTCTGCCAGAAAACCGATACCGGCCCCGATCGCCGTTCCAATCCCCGGCATGACCATGGTGCCGACAGCCGCGCCAGCACCAACAGAGCTCATGGTTTGCGCCTTCCGAGCAGTCTTGAGGCCCTTGTTGGCCGCCTCAAGTTCTGACTCTCTATTGGCTGCATCACGCAGGCCTGTCATCCCCTGCTGGCGCGTCTGGGCACCGAGATCCAAAATTCCGTATCCCATCACACTCTCCCGCCAGCTTTAATTGATTCACGCAGACCGGCATCGGCACCAGTCAGGATCCCCATCTGGCGTGCCTGCTCCTGCTCACGCAGACCATTCTCTGTTCCGGCCGTCATCAAGGCTGATCGCAGCCCTTGACTGTTATCGTTGGCAAGAGTGGGCGCTGTAACCCCCATGCGGGCATTCCGATTAGCTGTGGCCTGCTGAGCAGAACGCAGGGCGTTCGCATTGTTCCCATCCACCCTGCCAAGCTGGTCCTGGAGTAACTTGCCATTGGTGGCCAGGTCCATCAGCTCTTTCTGCTTGGGGTAGAAGCGAGTCTTCCAATCCTGATATTGCTCCCGGGTAATCTTGGCGTATGTGTCTGCGGCGTATCCCATTGCTGACTCCTTAGTAGCCCTTGTTTTGCAACACGGATGCGGTCGGGCTGATCTTCTTGCTGCCTACCACCGCAGGAGCTTTCAGCTGCCCAAGCCCATAAGCGGTAGCACCGCCGGCTAATGTGCCTACCAATCCTGCCGTGGCCTGCTTATCCTGGAACGAGGTCTGGGCATCGCTCACCGCCTTGCGCAAGCTGGTATTGGCCACATCCCCCATTCCGGCAAGGGATTCGGCCTTCTGGCCAGCACCAATGCTCACCACATCCTTGAGCCCTGCCACATACTTATCTTGCTGGCTGGACTGGGCCCGATTGGTGGTATCGGTCTGGCTCAAGGCCTGATCTGTTTCCAAATCGCCCATTGCCCCCTGGTACTTGCCACTGGTTGGGTCTACTCCACCTGCGGCCATGGAGTCAGCCAGCCCGGCGCGCGCTTCGCCAAAGGCCTGTGCCGTACCAAGGGCTGCAGTCCCAGCCAGCTTGTCGTATTGCTGCTCGCTGTTGAGGTTATCCACCTTGTCCATGAAAAGGTCCTCATACTGCTGCAGGTCGTTTTTGTAGAGATCCCACTGCTCCATGGCCACACCCGCGGCAGCTTTCTGGGCCTCGGTTTCCTTGATTTCGTTCGAGCCACCCTTCCCCATCACCCACCTCTCACAGGTTGATCTGAAATACGTACAGGCCATCAGCATCGTCCGGCTGACGCACCCACCCCATTCTTGGCGCTACCCTGAGCCACCCCCTACGCGCAGAGTGAAAGCGCAACCAGCGGGCCCCGACCATGCGGGCTAACCGCCTCACCTCGGGCAGATGCCTCTCCGGTACTCCGCCGTGCCCCCAGCCGACCCACACCAGCACCCCGGTAGTGCCCCGTTCGCTGACCGGCTTCAAGACGAAACCGTCATCTCCACGCACAAACAAAAACGCCACCCGGTTTCGGATGGCGTCTTTAAGCTCAGCTAACAACCTTGGATTGCCAGTGTCGATGGCAATTCGCGATAGGTATCGATTCTGCATTGCCATCAAGCTAGACATACAACCGCCAGGCATGAACTAGATGCATACGGATACCCTTTATTATCACGATCATAGCTAATGGTGTGGACCTGGTTAGCCGCTAGCAAGCTCTCGAAATTGTGATTCATCGTCGAACCTTGCCCCATCCCGTAATCGCTTGCCGTCAGTGATCCAATTGCCACCCCATTTAGATAAACAGTGGCTGTCGTTGTGGATGTCCCACTAGAAACGGTAAGCATAAAAGTGCACTTTCTTACGAATGGCTGAGCCGGAAGCGATACAGGAGAGGCAAGATTCAAGGAATATGTCCTAACAATATCGCCAACAATCTTCTCTGCATAAATTGTCCCCTTCACCACACAGTCCTGCTCAATCGTGCAGTTTCCCAGGGTGATGTTTTTGACATATCCTCCCTCTGCCCGCAGACGATTGGTGAACAGACTGCCATCGGCATAAATCATGGTGTACCAACCCCAGCTCCAACCGGCATAGGGGCCGCCCTTGCCAAAACCAGCTGCTCCCCCGGCCATGAAGGAATTGCCCATATCGAGCTGGCCACCAGTGATCAAGGGGGCACTGATACTGACACCGGCCTTGATGTAGTCCGCGGTGATCTTCTCTGAGTGAAGGATCTGGATGGTGGCAGCCTTGATGACCGCCTCTTTGATGGCAACCCGGCCATCATCAGTAACCCCGAATATGATCTCTTTCACACTCGGGTTTGCTGGGTTATAGATTGCGAAGTGTGTAGCTGATGCGATGATCTCATCCACGTCAGGGCTGGTCTTGGCCCTCAAGCCTGCAGTGCTATGAAGTGGCCCTGTCAGCCCATTTTTGTTGATGAAACGCACCCAGTAATAGGCGGTATATCCCTTCCCTACGGCGTCTGAGTAGACATTCGACAGTGTGGTGCCGATCGCCACGGCACTGGCCGGATTGTCCACCAGTGCCCGCAATATCTCTGCATACGAATGCCCCTTGTAACCAGGAATATCCCACGTCAGGACAATGGTATGAAAAGCGCCATCTACAGTGACATTCGTTGGGGCAACAGGAGGCTGTACTCCTGACCATTCAGGGTCTGTTGGCTTATCCGGTGGCAACTCCGGCACCACCGCCCCGCTGCTATTGCGGCGCAAGTTCACCATGCCAAGGGACGCTGCCTCTCGTAGGGTCAGCGCCTTGTCCAGCCGGTCGCCCTTCTGGCCGGTCAGGATCTGCATGTTCTCGGTCAGCCCCTGCGGGGTACCGCTGGCACGAAAGGAACTCTTGCTCATTGCGCTGCTACCTCAGCAATGCTGGTGCCCAGAGTAATGCGCTCGATCACCGCAGTGCCGGCCACCTCAACCTGCCACCGACGCCCCCGCAAAGGAGGCAACCTGAAGACGCCAGCAGGTACCTGGCCCTCGGTGAGGGCAAATACTCGCACCCCGTCTATGAGCAGCGTAAAGCGGCATTGGCTGATCAGCTCGCCGGTCACCCGGGCACAACCCAACCTGACGCCGAGTGGCAACTCAAACTCTTTAGAGCGCCAGATCATCGGCAAGGCAGTATCCCCAGCCCGCCACTGATAAAGCTCAAGACCCTTGGCCAACATAAGCGCATCGAGCTGCATGTCAGGCACCGCAGTATCCCAACGACCCGATAACCAGCGCAGATCTCCCGATTTCGGATCAAAGACAAACCCATGGCTATCGGTCAGAGCAACATACTTGCCTTCGCTGTACCAAGCGCACAGAGTCTCAGGTTTCATCAACTGCCACTGCTCACGGGTGATGATGCCCTCGGTGATCAAGGTTCCACCATCGGCCCCGACTCCAATCAGGCCATCTGGCGCCGCATAGAGCACCATGCCATCCAGCGCCACCATAGATCTCGCACTGACACAGGCTTGCTGGACCGAGGAGAGCTTCTGTCCGGTGATGGCTGAGGGGGACGCACCTTGAAACAGATAGGGATAACCCTTGGTCCCCACTACCAGCGCCGTATCGATAGCCGCGATCGCCACGATGTCATGCTCGGTGGTTAGCTTGTACTTCTCCGGCCAGGCGTAAGGTAGAAAGGGCTCGGAGAACAGCACGGCATTACCGATGAATCCTGCACAGATGCCGTTAGCCATCTGACAAATGCCCCGCATGGCATCCGGCGGCATGGTGTAACCATAGGTCTCAAGCACGGGTCCCAGCTCGCCATCCTTCTGGCTATCGCTGTGCGTCACGGTCGCAATGGGGAGCTCGGCCACCAGCAAGTAATCTGCCATCCCACCACCTGACACCGACCGATAGAGGCGACGCCGGGTGATGTTGCTGTTGTTAGTTGGGACTGGAGACAACCCCACCAGCACGGTGGAGTTTGGGATGGTGATAGTGACTTTCCCACTGGCAGGCCCGGGGGCCCCCTCCTCCCCCAAGCCGGTGACATAGGTCTCAACATAGAAGCGAGTTTCATCATCGGTTGGATCATCATCTGTGCCGCCAGTCGGTGGGGTAACAGACTGCATATTCGGAGGTGTCGCTGGGGCAGGAACACCAAGGCGGTACCAGGCCGTTGGCTTGTGAATGCCACTGGTTGCGATCGTGTCATAGGTCAGCTTGGGGGACTCACCATCGGTGTAATAGATCCGGTTGTACTGGTCTTGTGCGATGGGCGAACGCATCACCTCGACTAGCTTGTTCCAGGTAAACCAGTGGACACCGTAATAGTGAAACAAGGTTTTGGGCACCAGGGGCAGTGTCAGGCCAACAGGCTTGTCCGCCATCAACGGTGCCAGCACCCCGCGATCAAAGTGGCAATCCTGCGCCAGAGTGGCCGCTTCATCAGGCAATAGATGATCAGCCACTCTCGGCACCATCCCACGCATGGTTACGATATCAATGGGTGACATGTGGAACCCTCACGTGGTAACCACAAGATCTATCGGCACTGTTTGACCGATGCGTGCAGCAAGCCAGTTATGGATACCAGCAAGGATTGGTAATCGAACCGAGCAATAGTTATTCCCATAATTTACGGTTGCAGCCTCTGCGCTACCTAAGCCAGGCACAACGACCCGAACTCGACGTCCCGCAGCAAACTGCCCCTGACACTCAATAAAGATGATATCTGACATCCGACTACTCGTAGAAAGTACGACCAGTGCTTTTCCATCAAATGAGGTGGGATTGATGCTTCCCATAGGGTTAAGTGGGCCTATGCTGCCTTGAGTTGCGGCAAAACCACATAGCAGTACATCACCGTTAACGAATGAACCAATTGTGAGCCGATGTGTTGAAGCACTGCGACCTGCCAGATCACCAAGTAAACAAGGGGCTGGCAACCCAGCTCGATTAGCGGTATCACTCATCCAGCGGTTACCACCAAACTCGCTATAAGCAGCAGATAACAAAAAGGGTTTAGCAGGAATTGTCATTTCTTGACTCCAGCTTCTCATCAAGGGCCTTCACGGCTTCCACCAACAAGGCCAACACCCCGGCATGTGCGATAGATAGCGTGCCGTCCAGGTTCAAGAACACGGATTCTGGTTGCACCACGGCCAAGTCCTGTGCGATCAGCCCCGCTTCGCGCTGGCCTGTTTTGTCATACAGATGGCCGGTGAGCTGCTTCACCTTGGTCAGCGCGTCAGTAATAGGGGTCAGGTTCGATTTGAGGCGACGGTCAGAGCGGATATACACATCGTTAAAATTGCCATTTCCTGTTGCGTAAACCCCACCAGAAGTATTGATCGCATCGGCATCGGTATTGGCCACATAGAGCTTCTTGCCACCGAAGGTCCGTACCCAGGTCGCATCCTCCATGTACATGCCACCACCATAGGTCTCGTTGATCCAGCCTGTGTTGCCGGTAGATCGAAACCAGTTGTTGAGGTAAAGCGTGCCATAACTGCCACCGTCCCCCATATAGGGATGGGTATGGCTGGCTGGAGCAAAATCTGGTTTATCTGTGACCTCGGTATAGCTTGGCCAACGTGAGGCCGTCACCGGAACTTGATCAATTTGTCCCCAGGTATGTCGGTGGCTTACTGCAGCGAACTCTGGCTTACCAGTCACCTCATCCCAAGCAGGCCAGCGGGAAGCATAATCGGGGAGCCCCGTCAGCTGCGACCATGCATGGGTGTGACTGACCGAGGCCGCCCCGATCTCTTCAATCGTGGGCCAACGTGTAGCGTAGACAGGAATGTTAGAAAGTTGAGACCATGGATGACTGTGCTCAGATGGCGGCATGGTCACCGGCTTACCGGTGACATCAGCCCAGCCGGGTACCCAGCTTGCGGGCCGAGCCCCGACATCCGCCGCACTCAACACAACCGCACCGGTCATACCATTAATGGAGATCACCGCATCGGTGCCGTCAATTTTGAACCAGGAACGGCTTGCGGGATCCCAGTGCAGGTAATCCCCTCCTACATAGGACTCGCTGGCGATGACCCCGGAATGTGAGATCCGATAAAACGGGATCCCTTGATTGGGCGCTGGCGCTATCGGCGCACCTGCTGATGCGTTCCAAGGACCGGCCCAAACAAGCTGTGATGTGATGGCCTGCGCCCACTTTTGTGCCTGCAATGCCCAATGCAGCGCCGAAAACTCTCCGGGCCGCCCATTAATGTCGCTTCCCTCTGGGTTCTGAGCCCACGCTTCAGCCAGGTTCTTCGCCATACTCGCCTGCTGCGCACTGGTAGCTGCTGCAGCTTGATCCTGAGCCGCCTGACTCGCTTTATCACTGGCCGTGTCTGCTGCCGCAAGAGCTTGCGCCGTTTTCGCCACCACCTCATCACGCATGCCTTGAACGGCTACTTTGCTCTGCCCAACAGACTCCGCGTTGGTGCTGACCTCTCTACTTTGCACTGCGACGGTGGCCGCATGGGTAGCCACCTCCGTCGACTTTGTTTCTACCACAGCACGATCAGCAGATACCTGTTGGGCCAATGTAGTGACCCTTCCTGCATGCTCAACCGTAACAACCTTTGCGCGTTCAGAGGCTTGAGCCGCAGAGTCTGCATTGCTGGCGTAAGTCAGGGCATGGGCTTCGGAAGCTGCAGCGGCAATCTTAGCGCCAAGAGCCGTATTTGCTTGGATAGTCGCAGCGCCAGCACTGGCTGCCGCGTCATTTGCCTTGGTGGTGGCGGTCGCCGCACTTTCGCTGGCGTTGGTAGCCTGGGCTGCAGCCGCTGCTGCACTGGTCTCTGAGGCCGAAGCACTGGTGGTTGCTGCAGTGGCTGAATCGCTGGCCTTGGCTGCATGGTGCAGCGCGGAGTATTTGTCGGTCACCACAGCCACATCAAGCGGATTTTCTGCCCACTGCAGTGCCCGCGTGGCTGAGGCTGTAGCCGCTGTCGCACTGGTCGCCGCCTCACCCGCTTTACTGCTCGCCGTATTGGCGGATGCCAAAGCTGCACTAGCCTGCTCAGCTGCTAACTGGCTAGCCCGTTGCGCGGCACTTACGTCATTGCCAGTCTGGGTCCGATCCCGACCGGTTGCCTCAGCCGCAGACTCAGCTCTTTGCATCGCATCGACCGCTCGCTCGAGCAGAGGTGGCGTCAAGCTGATACCGCTATCGACCAGGATACTGTTCAGTGGACCATCTACGCCTTGAGACACCACAACCCCGGTTCCCAAGTAATCCATGTCACCACATTGGTCATTCTGGGCATACACATCGTAGCTGCCCACTGCCAGCGGGAATCGATACCGACCAGCAGCATCACATTTGAAGGTCAGTACCGAGCCCATCAGCACTTCACTGGTCGTGGTGATGGACCGCAACTCGATGATCGCCCCAGGTACCAACTTGCCTGCGGGATCGGTCATCACTCCGTGGATCTGGATCATTGGCGCCGTCCGTTGGTGCTGGCCTGGCTGTCCCGCATCGCTATCATGGTGGCATCTGTTTCGGTGCTGACCGATAACGCCTGCGTGAAGGACTGCAGGTGAAGTTGCCCTCTAGACGCATTTGCCGTCACCTCCGAGTCACGCATAAACGCCCGGTACATGATCCAATCCAGACAGGGGGTGATATATCGGTCATCAACCTCGACCTGAGCGCCCGACTCGACCGTCGATCTCGTTGCCGGTGTTGGGAGAATACTGAGCACAAGATCGACACTCACTCCCGCCTTCACCCCGGGATACAGCCAGAAGGCGGTGATATTGGTGGGTTCGTGGATATAAAGCTCCGCCTCTTCCCCACCGGTACTGCTAGCCCAGCTCGGGATTAAGCTCTCCAGGTCAGCACGTGACACATACCGGATCGACTTGCCAGTCAGCGTATTGCGCTCAATGTCTATCAGCTTGATGGTCCCTGCGGGGGCGGTTTGCCGAGTACCAGCGGCACAGGCAAAAGATTGGGTCTTGATGAAGATGTCCGGTCTGGCGCTGGCGATAGCGGATATCGCGCTGTTGTAGTAGGAGATCAAGTCCTCCAGACCCCAGCCGATCCGCTGTGTATCCGTTAACTCAATTGATGCTCTATTCAACATTTCACTGACCAGCATGACTCACCTCACCTCACATCAGAAGAAGTTGCGTGTTCGCACTGGGTTTTGAACCCTTGCGCTCTCGGTTTGCTCAATGCGGAACCGGTACGCAGCGCGGATCCCGTCATAAAACTTGCGGCGATTTATCTGAGCCAGTTCAGGGTTTGTCCAAGGCTTGGCGTGCAATTGCTGCAAGAGATACGCAGCCCCACAAGCCAGCTCATGTGCGAAGTCCTCAACGAGAGCTGATGGGATCAGTGTTGCGGTCGGCAGAGGTTCAATGGCACCGACGATGCAAACGTTGCTCAGTGGTACAAGGAAGCGAATGGATTCGGCAGACTGAGCGTGATAGTGCAGGCTAGGTGTGAGCATGATGTCGCCCGCAGTGATGCGATGAAGCACCGACCCAGTCACCTGTGGCACGCGCACATCCTGCCTTGCCTGACGATTGATACTGCTGGCCATCGCGAAGCTAACGGTCTGCCCCTCTAGCACTTCATCAAACTGGCGCTCTAGATGAACCAGCGCGCTTTCATGACAAAACACGATGGCCGCCTCGATAAGGTAGCTATGTGCTAATGCGTCAGCACCTTCCGTGTGAGGTAAATGGAGGACCCGCTGGCGAACCAGCGGGATCAAGGTAGCTGTACTCGCCAACCGGCTATCTTGTACCGGCACCATTACTCAGCGGCCTGCTTGGCTTTAAGGGCATCACGTACCCGCAGGCGAAACTCATCCACCTTCTCACGTGGCTCTTGCGCTTCAATGTTCAGCTCCTCACCTTCCACCAAGGTTGCAAGTTGGGCGGAGGTCAGCTTGGCCAGGTCACGGTCACCAACGATCATGCTTTGCTCTTCGGCCAGACGGGCAGCCTCCTGCGCCAGTCGTTCTGCCTCCTCGGCAGCCAGCTTGGCGATGGTCTCTTGACGCAGGATCTCGCCAGGCAGAGCCTCGGCACAAATCCAGACGGTGGGAAACTCCAGCAGTTGCATGGCAATATGGCTCTCCACATCTACCGCGGTATGGCGCGGGAACACCATGCGGGAACCAGTAACGGTGTCTTTCTTGCTCGGCTTGTCACCGATATAAACCACGGCAATTTTGTCGCTCACGGCAATATCTCCAATCCAGAAATGAAAAAACCCGGCACAGGGCCGGGCGCGCAGCGATGGGCGAGTTACAGATTGCCAATTACCTCATAGTGCAACTTGAGCTTGGCAGTACCCGTTGCGGCGCCACCGCCAACGGTGAGGGTGATCTCCTGCCCACCCTCAGTCATCAGGTCATCCACCGGAATGTACTTGGCTACGGCGGTTACCGTGCCCTCAGCACTCACAATGGTGGTGGTACCAATCTTCACTGTCAGCGTGGTACTGGCGCCCAGCGCGCCGGTGATAAGTGACACTCCCACCACCTTGAGGTTGGGCTCGACCTTGTCACCGAACGCAATCACATCGCCTGATGGAACGGCTACCAGCTTGGCAATGAAAGTCGGAGAAATAGAGAGGTTGCCGAACGCGCCGACAAACCAGCGGCGGCAAGTGGCAATCAGGTTAATCTTGGCCATGATATGGCTCCTTGTCTGATCAGCTAATGACTGAGGGCCTGATGACCCTCTGTGTCTGTGGGTTATCAGCGAACTATCGGGCTCACCGCGGTATCCAGTGCCATGCAGCCATGATCCTGGATGTTGCCGTTCTTCTGCTTGAAGCGGATCTTCTGCAGGCCCCCCATCCAACGCACAGACAACTCAGTGGCGTTGTCGTGGTCGGTTTTCTCTTCAAACATGCCAAAGGAGCTGCCCTGCTCTCCCGAACCAAACGCATTGGCAAGCGCTTGGCCGCCCAGCAAGATTGCACGGTCAATGGTGGTACCGGCTACCTTGTCCACTTCTACCCCTGTAGCAGAATCGGCCGCACAGACTTTCACGAGACTTCCCTGGTTAAAGCGAACAGGCATCCCCTTATAAGGCTTGACCAGAATGCCGCGCCACATCGCCCCTTCCCCTAGAAAGATCGGGTGATTCCAGCCTTTACTGCGCACCGTGACCGCGGCCAACATGGCGTTCCAGTCCTTGCCCGAGGAGCTGGTGTAAAAGTCGTGCCATTGGCGCGATGTAACGTAGAGCACGTAGAGGGGTTCGCCACCTGACGGGTCAGACACCATCCGAATAGGCTGGATGGGGTTGGCCATCTCAGACAGAAACAGCGCCATGTTGTCCACACAGCCGAGATTGAAACGGTCGGCCGCATCGATGGTTTCGAAAGAGGTCGCATCCCCGCCAAAAAAGTGACGCTGGTAGGTCGGTGCGGTGATCGGGTTGATCATGATGTCTGCAAACTCTTCATCATCTGCCAGCGGTAGGATGATGTCGTCCGCAGCATAATCGCCACGGGCACCGGCCAGCTGAACGAAACCGCGCTGGTCTGTCAGACGGCCGTAATAACCATCAGCCAACAACACGCGAGCGGTCTTGATCAGGTCATGCTTGGTACGCTTCTGGCTCATCTTGCCACCCGCGTCCACACCATGACGGGTCTGGTTGATCTTGAGCGAGAAGTCTGCAAACGCCAGGCTCTCGAGACGACCAGCAATCTTCTTGTCTCCCATGGTTGGGCGACCAGAGAGCTGATGGAACAGCTGCATATCCACTTCATCACCGGCATTTTTGCTCAGGTCAGTGATACGAACTACCGGGGCACCCGCGCTGGTCTGCTTGCCACCGTTGACCTTGGCACCTTTTGGCGCCTCTTCAGTCAACAGGTTAACCAGGGAGTGCGCTCGGTTGGCAGCCGTAAACAAGGCCGCCTGCATAATCTTGTTGGCTTGCGCCGAGGTGACTTGGGTCATGATCCTCTCCTACCTAAAAACAAAAACCCCGACACAGTGGTCGGGGTTTGCGTGTTAATCGTGTGGTGGGTTAATACCCGGCTTGCTCCAGTAGTGCCTCGAGCTGGGCGTCCGTCATGGCCCCCATTTCGCCGACCAACTCGGTCTGCGACATGGCGCCATAACGGGCAACACCGGTTTCGGGAGCTTGATGGGTTTGGCCGAGCGCCGACGGGCTGGATGGGATGAAATCAGCGGGCTTGTCGGTTTCCGTGCTGGGTGCCTTAACGGGCGGTGGAGCAGTCTCCACGATATCGCCAAAGGCCAGTTTGGTACGACGGGCCGCCTCTGCAAATCGCTCATCCAGTGACTTGCCCTGCCACGCGGGGTCTACCTGAAGCTTTTCATCGACGATGATGGCGAAGTCGAAGCGATCCTGGTCCTTGTCCCGCCAGCTCATCAGGTCAGGTACCGTCTGCAGAGCGGCCTGCACCGGATTAGCGGCAGGTTGCACCACTGCTGGCTGTTCCAGCAGCTGGATCTTGCGTGCCATGGCGGCCATGGCCTTCCCAATCTCCGGAAAGTCCTTGGCCAGTTGGTCCACTTCATCCTGGCTAAGCTGGTCTGGCTCAGCATCAGGGTTAATCCCGTGCTTCTCCAGTACCGCCTGCAGCTTGTCCCGCTCAGCCTGAGCTTGCTGAGAATGGTTCAACTGCTCACGCAGGGCCTTGTTCTCACTGCGCGCCAGCTCCAGCACGTCATAAGGGATGGTGTGTTGACCACTCTTGGCCAGGATCACCTTTTCAGGTGCCGCAACCACTTCATCATCCTGCTCAATACTGGCTGCCACTTCGACCGCCGACGGCGCGGTCTCTACGTCCGTTTTCTCGGTGACAGTGCCATCGGATAGCTCGGGATCGCCCTCTTGTTCGATCTCCTCCAGCATGGCTTCCAGTTCGTCCAGGCTCTCAGTCCCGGTCAGGTTGTCGATGTTCGTATCCATGGTCATCCTCGTGGGTTTTCAGTGGGTGGTATCGCTGCCCAAGCGGGGAAACACTCTTAACAAAAGCGCTTCCCGGCTGGAGCTAGGCACAAAAAAACCCGCGCAAGGCGGGTTGAAAACGTGCACGACACGGTTTGAAAAGTCTCACTTGAGATAATGATGTTTCAAATCGTAGTGAGCAACTGGCAGAAATGACATATGAAAAAGGCCCAATCTCGAGAGACTGGGCCATGTTGGGGAAATCCTAACGCTGGCAGGTCAAGAAAGCAACAATCAGAGCGTGATAGCATCAATCTGCTGCTCAATGGTGGCAAGCAACTGAGCCTGTAGGGCTGCTTGCTCGGCCTGGATCCCCTCTTGTTCAGTAACCAGTAGCTCCATCTCCTGCAGGGTCTTGCCTGTCTGGGCCTGCTTAAGCGCATCCTCGAACCGAATAGAGTCGGTCAGCTTGGTTATCCGTTGGGCTTCTGCCTGCCACTTGGCCGCCTTGCCTTCCAGCTCGGCCAGCTTGGCCTGCATCTCACGCATGGCCATCTCCTGCTCCATCTGTTGCTGCTGGGCCTGCTGCTCTGCGGCGGCACGCTCCTCCTCATCCATCTCCTCGGGATCTTTGGGGATCTGAAGGGCATTACGTATCCGCTCCACGAACTCAGCCTTACGCGGCACATCCATCAGCTCAACCAGCAGATCAAAGCACGCTGCAGCGGCTTCCGGTGGCAACTGTGCCATAGCCTGGGTCATACGCTCTGCCAGTTGCTGCTTGTAAGCCGCGGTCTGCTGGATAGGCGCCAAGGCAATATGGGCCCGCAACCGGGTCACGTCATTAGTGAGCTTGCCGTCCTCCTGCTCCACGTTGATCACCACCGCCTTGCGGCGGCGCGGATCATCGCGATTGACGGTCACCTTGTAGTTGCGCTTGCTGGCCATATCCTCCAGCAGATAGGCCAGCGCCAGCTGCCCCACCAGTTGGCAGCCCATCCGGTAGTTGTCATTGATCTCGGAAAGTGTCGTGGCGCCCTGCTCGACCAGGTTGCTGATGGCAACACCTGACTGGCCAGTAGTCCCCTGCCCCAAGAAGGCGGCATAAACCCCCATGGTGTCCTGGATGAGCTTCACCGAATCCTGCATCACCTGGAACTGCTGGGCCGCCACGTTGAAATCCTGCTCCACCTTGAAGGCGTCACTCACGCTGGTCTTGTTGATGCGATCAGGGTTGAGCTCGACCAAGCCATCCGGGCGCTCAACCTGCTCCAACACCTGCTCCCGAGTCATGTTGGTGGCATCCTTATCCATGATGACGCGCTTAGCCTGCAGCAAGAAGGTGAGCTTGATACGGCGTAGGTTCACCTCATCCTGAGCAGGAATGGCACGGGCGATCAGGCCATAAGGTTCACCAGAGCTGTCTTTGCGGTATCCCCAGAACGGCACCAGCGGATACATATTGTGGGGCGCACTGCAGGGGCGATCGACCAGGTGATGGGGACCCACGAACCAGGACTCGCGGATCACGGCTACCGGACGACGCTCCAACCTGGCGCGGCCCGTGGCAACAGCGGCAAGATGAAGTTGGTTGGTCTTGTCATATTCCAGTGCTCGGCCAGAGTCGAGCATCAGCACTTGGCGTGTGCTGAAGGTGCGGTAATAAACCACCTGCAGCAGCACCCGATCACGCTCTCGGCTACACCACTCGACCTGTTTGCTGTCAAAAGAGCTCCACTCATCGAAGGCACTGACCAGATCGGGGGCCATTCCTTCAATTGATGTCAGGCTGACTATCCCATCCCAATCATTCACGCCCCACGTCAACGCCTCGGCCTTACTCGGAAACAGGGTCTTTGCTTCATCCAAATCAACCCAGCGGCGGCGCATCAGCCACCGGCAATCAGTCAGATCTGGCTCACGACTGTGCCAGTCCCAATACACTTCGTCCCGATGAACATTGCTGAACTTGTAGCGCGGACCGAATGGGTCATCCTGACGGCGCACCTCAACCCAACCGAGACCGGTCTTTATCTGCCCAGCGTAAGCTTCACCCCGGGCTCGATCCAACCCTCCCAGCCGACACATGTCGGCGTACTCGGCGTTAACCGCCTCCGCCATCTGCTCCAGCTCATCATCGTGATCATCAGCAATGACCATCAGATCGGTTCTGCTCTTGGCCTCCATGCCCAGCACTCCATCAATGGTGGGGGCGATCAGGTTATGGATAGTAAGTGGCTGCCCGCGCTCTTCCAGCACCTTCTTCACGCTGGCAGGCAGCTGGTCATTGTCATAGTAGGCACAGGCGCGATTAGCCATAGAACGCCAATCAGGCTGGCCATTGATGTCACTCATCATGTTGAGCAGACGTGCTGTATCGAGGCCTCCCCGTGAGGGGGCCTTGGGTTGGTTCTTGATCATCTCAGTTGGCCATCCAGTGCTTGGGTTTACGTGCGGTGCCGGACTTGACGATGCGAGCAGGCATTCTGGCCCGCATCTCTTGGGCAATCATGTAACTGACGAGCTGATCGTCGTAACAGCCAGTCTGGGCATTCATGCTGCCCCGTTTGTCATAGACGTAGGTGGTTGCTTCACTGATGGTGCCTATCCAGTAGATCCCGGACTGGCCAGCACGCAGCAGGTCTTTGAGGCCATCCACCAGGATCGGCTTGGATTGTCGTGTGGTGAGCCAACCAAGGCGCGGGGTCTCATCATCCCGATCCCGGTCGATGTACTCCTGGGCGTAGATACGCCTTACCGGATAGTGATCCCGCAGGGCCAGCAGCACCGCATGACCATGGTTATTGCGCTCGGGGCCAATGTAAGCCGGACCATACTCTTCGGTGCCATACCACTTGCCGACATGAGCCAACAGCTGAGCAAAGAGACCAGGGTCAAGGTGCCCGTACCAGTGGGCTACCTGCCTGCCGTCACTCTTGGCTACCACATCACACGATGACCGGTCACCATGTTCGAGGCCTTCTGCCACGTCGGCGCCGATAGCGTAATCCTCGTCAGGGTCGGGCAGCTCCCAGACCAGCAGCATGTTCTCGAGCGAACGTTGGCCCTGCTCATCCAGGATCTCCGGCTTGCGAGCCCTCTCCCGTCTGCCGGTAACCGGGTCGATGTCATAGACAATGAGCGGGGCTATGCAGTCCCCCTCTGCGGCCATGGTGACTGTCGGGTCGAATACCCTACGGCCAGAAGTCAGGAACGCCTCCAGTGGTGTGCTGGGGAACTCCTGCTTCATCTCCGCCCCCTGTGTCGCCTCCTTGAGCACATACCATTGCCGTTGCTCATCACTGATCGTGCAACCCATTGCCTTCTCGACTGCGGCGAAGTATTCCTGCTGGGCTTTGCTGGCGGTCACACCAGACCTTGGGACCACAGCCACATACTTCGGATCCTGCCACCAACCAAAGAAGTGAAACTTCCAATCCTGCTGGGTCAGCTCGTAAGTGGTTCTCGCCAGCTCGAGGGACTTCATGCTCATGCTGTGGAAATCACCGCCCACCCCTTCTGCCGTGGATTCGATGAACGCCACGCAGCCTGGGTGAATGGCGTTAAGGGTACCGGTTCGCACCTCCTTGGCTTTCTCGGGGTACTTGGCGCAGATCTTCCCGTGTTCTGACACATGCAGGCGCTGGACTGTTCCGGAGCGAAAAGAGGTGGCGACCTGGATACTGGAGCCATGGCGAAACAGGATGTAACCACCGTTGGCACCACCGCGGCGAGAGGCTATTGGAAAGCAGGCCTTGAGCCACGTAGGCAGGTTATCGAACGGGACCTCAATCTTGGTGCGGTAGATCTCCCCTGCCGCGGTCAGGTCTTGGGCAATGATCCCGCACTTGATGTTCTTGTTGAACAGCGCCTCATCCAACAGGTAAATATCTATGGCAGTGGAGAAGCCTATCTGACGCGCCTTCAGCACAATGTTGAGCCACCACATGGTCTTGAACAGCAGCTCCTGCGCCGGTCGCAGCCTGAATTGCACCAGCTCACCCTGCTCATTCTCCACCTTGTAGAGGTTGTTCATCCGCCACCACTTATCGCTGAGTTTCGAGCGGATATAGGCAATCTGCTCCGGCTCAGTCATAGCGGAGATGTCGGGTTCGATCATTGGTGGGTCTCAGGCAATAAAAAACCCGCCGAAGCGGGTTGGTGTGCTGATGTGTGGCTACTCGCGCCCTTGAGGCTCTGCAGCCCAGGCGTTTGCAATAGCTTGCACCTGTTTCCTGGC
>NZ_JRGK01000279.1 GCF_000764645.1 Aeromonas finlandensis | reverse complement strand
CTTCTTATCTGCACGACCGCGAATTGTAAACCCAGAAAACGACAACCTTTCTTTAACTTCAGGGAAGAATAGACAGCGCCCAATCAGATCTTTGTTGCCATTTGAACGAACAAAGAGCAAATCACCATCGGTAAGAAGTTCGTCATCTTTTATGTGGCTGGCAACATTGACAGATTCGAGACGCTCGGTGCTTCTTAATTCAGAGAGGTCTTTGAAATCGGAAACCCCAACAATTTTTATCTCTTCACCCACATCCGCTTTGGTAAAGTTCAAGCCATTCTTGAATACCATCACTTTACCAAGCGTTGTGTGTGACCACCCCTTAGGCACCATAGCCGAGCTCCTCCAGATAGTTAGCCATCTCGGTTTCCAGCTCGGCCAGCCGGGTTTTAAGCTGTTCGCGCTCGGCACGCACAGCCAGCAGATCGATCTCCTCCTCTTCTTCGAAGGTATCCACATAGCGGGGAATATTGAGGTTGTAGTCGTTCTCTTTAATCTCTTTAAGCGAGGCAAGATAGGCGTATTTATCGACATTGCCGCCATTGCGGTAGGTGGCGACAATTTTGGCGATATTGTCCGCGCTTAACAGGTTCTGGTTTTTACCCGCCTTGAACTCGCGGCTGGCGTCGATAAACAGCACATTGTCATCCACCTTCTGCTTTTTAAAGATCAGGATGGCGGCGGGGATGCCGGTGCCGTAGAAGAGCTTCTCCGGCAGGCCGATCACCGCATCGAGCAGGTTCTCGTCGATCAACTGCTGACGGATCTTGCCCTCGCTGGAGCCCCGGAACAGCACACCGTGGGGCACCACGACCCCCATGCGGCCACTCTTGGGTTTGAGGGTCTCAATCATATGGAGGATAAAGGCGTAATCCCCCTTGGTTTTGGGCGGCAGCCCACGCGTGAAGCGACCGAACTTATCGTTCCCCGCCTCCTCATAACCCCATTTATCCAGCGAAAACGGCGGGTTGGCTGTCACGATATCGAAG
Source organism: Aeromonas finlandensis (assembly GCF_000764645.1). Lineage (GTDB taxonomy): Bacteria > Pseudomonadota > Gammaproteobacteria > Enterobacterales > Aeromonadaceae > Aeromonas > Aeromonas finlandensis. Next base: position 14,977 of record NZ_JRGK01000279.1, on the reverse strand, counting down.
CGCATCAGATCGCCGTTTTTATCCAGCAACTTGGGGTTGCGGATGGTGTCGCCCCACTCGATCTTGTGGTTGTCTTCCCCGTGCAAGAACATGTTCATCTTGGCCAGCGACCAGGTAGAACCGATGGCCTCCTGCCCGTAGAGGGCGTAGTGCTTCTCGCCATGGTTTGCCACCACTTTGCGACCGCACTTCATCAAGAGTGACCCCGAGCCACAGGCCGGATCGCAGATGGTATCGCCCGGCATCGGCTCCAGCAGCTCGGCCATCAGATCGGAGACTTCCGGCGGGGTATAGAACTCCCCCGCCTTCTGGCCGCCGCTGGCAGCGAAGTTCTTGATGAGGTACTCGTAGGCGTTGCCGATCACATCCAGGGTGCCGACCCGACTCGGCTTGAGGTTGAGCTCATCCTTGGCAAAGTCTTCCATCAGATGGCGCAGTATGGTGTTCTTCTGCTTCTCTTCGCCGAGGCGGTCGGTGTTGAAGCTGATGTCCTGAAACACGCTCTTGCCCGCGTCTTTGAGCTTGGTGCCGTTGGCCTCTTCGATGGCGTGCAGCGCCTGATCGATCCGCTCGCCATTGCCCGGCTCGTGACGACGCTCGAACAGGCTGTAGAAACTGGCCTGTTTGGGCAGCACGAAGCGCTCGTTTTTGAGCATCTCTTCAATGAGCTCCGGCTCATCGCCATATTCGGCCTTGTAGCCATCGTAGTGATCCTGCCAGACATCGGAGATGTATTTCAGGAACAGCATGGTGAGCACGAAGTCTTTATAGGTATCGGCACTGATGGTGCCCCGGAAGGTATCGCAGGCAGACCAGAGAGCCTTGTTGATATCGTCTTGGTTTATCGAGGTAGTCATAAGTCACAATTCCTTGGGCCGTGGCCGGATAAACGGGAAAGCGCTGGCGCTTGAGCGGGGTGCAGGATGAATCGTTCAAGCCAGCGGGCCGCGAGGGAGAGGCCCGACACTGAGGGTGGCAAGCGGCGGCACGTTCACAACATATCGCGTTATCGCCAATGATGCGGCGGCAGTCTGTCGCAACTGGCGCAGGTGCGTCAAGAGTACCAGCTCGCATTTTGCCTCTATCGCCATGATCGCTATAAAGATCCGCCGCGAGCGGACTATCGACGCGGGTCACGTCACTTATCTTGCTCAATCAACGCCCGGCTGTTGCGCAATTCATGCACCGCGCAAATAGAAAGACCCTGCCATGCAGGGTCTTTCAGTTTCCAACTTAAATGGCCGTGAACATCAGGCCACTTACTTGGCGTAATCCTCAGTCGGGATACAGGCACAGAACAGGTTGCGATCGCCGTAGACGTCGTCGATGCGGTTCACTGACGGCCACAGTTTTGCGGCGCGCACGGCGTCGGACGGGAAGACCGCCTCGGCGCGGCTGTAGCCACGGGACCACTCTGCATCCATCACATCATCCTGGGTGTGCGGTGCATGCACCAGTGGGTTGTCGGTCAGGCTCCACTGCCCCTCCTGCACCTTGGCAATCTCGGCACGGATGGACGTCATCGCCTCGACGAAGCGGTCCAGCTCGCGCTTGGACTCCGATTCGGTCGGCTCGACCATCAGGGTACCTGCCACCGGGAAGCTCATGGTCGGCGCGTGGAAACCGTAGTCCATCAGCCGCTTGGCCACGTCCATCTCGCTGATGCCAGAGGCTTCTTTGAGTGGACGGATATCCAGGATGCACTCGTGAGCCACCCGACCATTACGACCGGAGTAGAGCACCGGGAAGGAGTCACCCAGCTTCTTGGCCAGATAGTTGGCGTTGAGGATGGCGACCTGAGTGGATCTCTTCAGCCCCTCGTCACCCAGCATGGCGATATACATCCAGCTGATGGGCAGGATGCTGGCCGAGCCGAACGGTGCCGCCGACACGGCGCCGTTGTTGCGGCTCTCCTTGTCGGTCTTGACCACGGCGTGACCGGCCACGAACGGTGCCAGATGCTTCTTCACGCCGATGGGGCCCATGCCCGGGCCGCCACCGCCGTGAGGGATGGCGAAGGTCTTGTGCAGGTTGAGGTGAGAGACGTCAGCTCCGATAAAGCCCGGCGCAGTCAACCCGACTTGCGCGTTCATGTTGGCGCCGTCCAGATAGACCTGACCACCGTGCTGGTGAACGATGTCGCACACCTCCTTGATGGTCTCCTCATACACCCCGTGGGTGGAGGGGTAGGTCACCATCAGACAGGAGAGCTGATCCCCCGCCTCGGCCGCCTTGGCACGCAGGTCGTCGAGATCCACGTTGCCGGACTTGTCACAGGCGGTGACGATCACCTTGAGCCCCGCCATCTGGGCAGAGGCCGGGTTGGTGCCGTGAGCAGAGGCCGGAATGAGGCAGATGTCGCGATGCCCTTCGCCGCGGGACTCGTGGTACTTCTTGATGGCCAAGAGACCAGCGTACTCCCCCTGAGCACCGGAGTTGGGCTGCATGCAGACCGCATCGTAACCGGTCACTTTTACCAGCCAGTTTTCGAGGTCGGCCAGCAGCAACTGGTAGCCCTTGGCCTGTGCCAGCGGGGCGAACGGGTGCAACTTGCCAAACTCGGGCCAGGTCACCGGGATCATCTCGGCGGTGGCGTTGAGCTTCATGGTGCAGGAGCCGAGCGAAATCATGGCGTAGTTGAGCGCCAGATCTTTGGCTTCGAGACGGTGGATATAACGCAGCATCTCGGTTTCGGAGTGGTACTTGTTGAACACCTCGTGGGTCAGCACGGCGTCGGTGCGCAGCAGATCCTGCGGGATGGCGTGATGGGCCTGAGCCGCCTTGTCGAGGGCCTCGATATCCAGTCCATGGCCTTGACCGAGGAACAGATCAAACAGCTCGGCCACATCGCCGCGGGTAGTGGTTTCAGAGAGCGACACGCCCACTGCACCGTCGAGATCGGCGCGCAGGTTGATGCCGAGCCCTTCGGCCTTGGCGATCAGCGCAGCCTTGTCAGCGGTCTGTACGGTCAAAGTATCGAACCAGCTGGCGTGCTTGAGGGCCACGCCTTTGGCCTTGAGGCCGAGCGCCAGAATGGTGGTAAGACGGTGCACGCGGGAGGCGATGGTTTTCAGTCCCACCGGGCCGTGGTAAACGGCGTAGAAGCTCGCCATGTTGGCCAGCAGCACCTGTGCGGTACAGATGTTGGAGTTGGCCTTCTCGCGGCGGATATGCTGCTCGCGGGTCTGCATCGCCATGCGCAGGGCACTCTTGCCACGGGCATCCTTGGAGACACCGATGATACGGCCCGGCATGGAGCGCTTGTAGGCATCGCGGGTGGCGAAGAAGGCAGCGTGGGGGCCACCGTAGCCCATGGGCACGCCAAAGCGCTGGGCGGAGCCCAACACCACGTCGGCCCCCAGCTCGCCCGGGGATTTGAGCAGCAGCAGGGAGAGCAGATCGGCGCTGACGCAGGCCAGCCCTTTCTGGGCCTGTACCGCGGCAATCAGGGCACGCAGATCTTTCACCTCACCTGTGGTGGTGGGGTACTGGAACAGGGCACCGAACACCTCTTCGCTCACCGCGTCGCTCGCGGCGCCGACCGCCACATCGAAACCGAAGTGAACCGCGCGCTCCTTGACCACGTCGATCACCTGCGGGTGCACGTCATCGGCCACGAAGAAGAGGTTGGATTTGGACTTGGCCATCCGCTTGGCCAGCGCCATCGCCTCGGCGGCGGCGGTCGCTTCATCCAGCAGGGAGGCGCTTGCCAGATCCATGCCGGTGAGATCCAGCGTCAGCTGCTGGAAGTTGAGCAGGGCTTCGAGACGGCCCTGCGCCAGCTCGGGCTGGTACGGGGTGTAGGCGGTATACCAGCCCGGGTTTTCCAGCACGTTGCGCAAAATGACGTGGGGCACATGGGTATCGTGATAACCCATGCCGATATAGCTCTTGGCAATCTTGTTCTGGGCGGCATAGCCCTTGAGCTTGGCCAGCGCCTCCACTTCGGTCATGCCCGCACCGATCCCCAGCGGGCCCGGCAGGCGAATGGCGGCGGGCACGGTCTGGGCAATCAAATCGTCCAGACTTTCGGCCCCGACGGTCGCCAGCAGCTGGCGCAGCTCTTCCTCGCCCGGGCCGATATGGCGGCGGACAAAATCGGTTTTTTGCTCGAGTTCAAACAGTGACTGGGTCATTTCCCTATTCCTGAAAAAAGTCCTGGTATGAAGTCCTGATAACCAAGACCTGATGTTCCTGATAGTCGGCTGATACCGACTCCACTCATGTTCTGGGTCCCGCAGACAGGGTGCGGCACCGGATGCTGCGGCAGCATCAACAGGGGATCGCCTTGTTGCGTACCGGCCCGCTTGCCCCAGGCAAGAGCAGGCTGGCAAACGGCAGGCGCGGGCGACTTCACCCTTCTACCGGCCGGAGTTTGCCCGGCTGGCAGTCATACAAAGGGGCCCTGCTGTATTGGCAGGGCCCGGGGGCATTACTCTTCGTCCACCACGTTCTGGTAGCCTTCGGCATCCAGCAGGTTGGCCAACTCGCTCTCGTCATCAAGCTTGATGCGGAACAGCCAGCCAGCGCTGTAGGGGTCGGAGTTGACCAGCTCGGGGCTCCCTTCCAGCTCTTCGTTGACGGCAATGATCTCGCCGCTCACCGGGCTGTAGATGTCGGAGGCGGCCTTGACCGACTCGGCCACGGCGCAGTCGTCACCGGCACTGACCTGCTTGCCCACTTCCGGCAGCTCGACAAACACCATGTCACCCAGCAGCTCCTGGGCGTGCTCGGTGATACCGACCACGGCCTCGCCGTTGGCTTCAACACGGATCCACTCGTGGGAAGTGGCATATTTCAGTTCGCTCGGGATATGGCTCATTTGTGCTTCCTTTGATCTTTGAGTCGCGTTTAAAAACGAATATGAAAAGGGATGGGGGGAGGCACTGCCCTCCCCCAAGACGGTATTAAACCAGCTTCTGGCCGTTACGGACGAAAGCGGGCTTGCTGACCTTCACGGTGACCAGCTTCTTACGGATCTCCACCTCGGCCAGTTCGCCGATATCACGGGGCACCCGCGCCAGGGCAATACTGTAGCCCAGGGTGGGGGAGAAAGAGCCGGAGGTGATCACACCTTCACGCTTCTCACCGTTTGCCGCGGTGAAGGTGACCGGCATACCGGCACGCAGCACCCCTTTCTCTTCCATCACCAGACCCACCAGCTTGGGCTGGTTGCCCGCCGCTTTCTGGGCTTCCAGCACGTCGCGGCCGATGAAGTTGCGATCGCTCGGCTCCCAGGCGATGGTCCAGGCCATGTTGGCGGCAAGCGGAGAGATTGACTCGTCCATGTCCTGACCGTAGAGGTTCATCCCGGCTTCGAGGCGCAGGGTATCGCGGGCACCGAGACCACAGGGGGCGACGCCATTATCCAGCAGCGCTTGCCACAGCTCGCAGGCTTTCTCTTGCGGCACCACGATTTCATAACCATCCTCGCCGGTGTAACCGGTGGTGGCGATAAAGAGATCGCCAGCCTGCACGCCGAAGAAGGGTTTCATCCCCACCACGGCAGTGCGCTGGGCAGCGCTCAGCACGGCAGCTGCCTTGACCTTGGCGTTGGGGCCCTGCACCGCGATCATTGCAAGCTCCGGACGCTCGGTCACGGTGACGTCGAAATCGATGGCGTGATGGCGGATCCAGGCCAGATCTTTTTCGCGGGTGGCGGAGTTGACCACCAACCGGTAGAAGGTATCGGTCAAGTAATAGGTGATGAGGTCATCGATCACGCCGCCTTCCGGATTGAGCATGCCGCTGTAGAGGGCCTTGCCGGAGACGGTGAGTTTGGCCACGTCGTTGGCCAGCAGGTGTTGCAGAAAGGCTTTGACCCGTTCGCCGGTCAAATCGACGATGGTCATGTGGGAGACATCGAACATACCGGCATCGCTGCGCACCGCGTGGTGCTCTTCCAGCTGGGAGCCGTAGTTGATGGGCATTTCCCAACCGTGGAAGTCCACCATCTTGGCGCCGGCTTCCAGGTGTTTGGGATGCAGTACAGTAGTCTGGATCATCGCATTCTTTCCTTAGCAAAAAGCCTTTTCGCTTTAGCGACCACCCTTGCGACCCGCGCCACCGCTCTGACTGCACTGCGTGCAGCAAAAAGCGACCGGATCCAAAAGTGTGTGCTCGCTCCTGCCCTTGCCAGGCAAGAGGGATTCCTTGAACGGAGCGGATTATATGACAAGCAGGCGAGCGTGCCGCTCAAAAAAAACTAATCCCCTCCCGTAAAACTGACTCCAGACACTAAGATAAATGCAGTGATAAAAACAGCCACAAGCCGACTCAGGCGAGATTAAATTTTGATTTTTACCGTTTCGTCACAATTTGCAGAAAAACGTTTCGCTCCAGAGCAAAATTAAAGGCTGACACCCAAAACGGTGTCATCAGCCTTGTCGGATTACTTTTGTTGCCAAAAACAGCGGGTAATATTAGTTTTTTTCACCCTTGGCCTGCATGGCACTGCCCTTGGTCGCCGCCACAGCCCAGTCAGGACGGGCCAGTGCGGGCAACTCGCCCTCCAGCCCCATGGCGGCGCGGATCACCCCCTCCTTGAAGGGAGTCAGCAGATTGGCCGCGCGCAACCCCACGCCCCGCACCAGCTTCTTGAGCGGGTTGGCGCCGCTGAACAGCCGCTTGAGCCCTTCCATTGCAGCGAGCATGCGAGCCGCTTCGCTCTTGCGCCAGCGCTCGTAGCTGCGCAGGTTGGCGAGCAGGCCGATATCCTCGCCAGCGGCATGGTTCTGCAAGATCTGCTCCGCCAGCGCGGCGGCATCCAGCAGGCCGAGGTTGACCCCCTGCCCCGCCAGCGGATGGATGGTATGGGCGGCATCCCCCACCAGCACCAGCCGCTCGCGGGCAAAGTCGCGGGCATAGCGAGCGGTGAGCGGAATGGCGCTGCGCGGCCCCTCCACCTTGCACAGACCGAGGCGGGCATCGAAGGCGGTGGTGAGCTGACGGTTGAACTGCTCGTCATCGCAGGCGCAGAGCGCCTCGGCGCGGGCCGCAGGCAGCGACCAGACGATGGAGCAAAGGTTCTCCTGCCACAACGGCAAAAAGGCGAGCGGGCCATCCGGGGTGAAGATCTGGCGAGCCACCGCCTCGTGGGGCTCGGCGCAGCGCACCGTCGCCACCAGTGCGTGGTGGCCATAATCCCAGCTGGTAAGGGGAATATCGGCCTGGCGGCGCACCCAGGAGTGAGCGCCATCGGCAGCCACCACCAGTTTGGCCGAGATGGCCTGACCATCTTCCAGCAGCAGCAGGGCACCCGCCGGGCCGCTCTGCAGGCTCTTGGCTCTGGCGGGGGTCAGCAGCTGAATATTGCTGGCACCGTCAATCGCGTCGAGCAGCGCCAGCTGGATCACCCGATTTTCAACGATATGGCCGAGGTTGGCCTGACGCAGGCTGGCGGCATCAAAGTCGATGTGGCCGAAGCTGTCCTGCTCCCACACCGCCATCTTGTCGTAAGCCTGCAGGCGACGCGCTGCAATGCCATCCCAGGCGCCGACATGGCGCAGGATCTGCTGGCTGGCCAGACTCAGGGCGCTGACCCGGTTGTCGGCCACCTCCCCCAGCTGCGGGTCGGGCAGCTGCCCCTCCACCACCAGCACCTTGAGGGCGCTATGTTTAAGGGCCGCAGCGAGCCCCAGCCCCACCATGCCGCCACCGACAATCACCACATCCACATTTTGCATCTGCATCATCTCATCCTTTCAGGGCTGACCGGCTGGCCAGCGAGGGGACGCCCGCAGGCATCGCCCCCTTTTTAAACGCGTTTTGATCAACGAATCGCGGTCACCATCTTCCGATCAACATGTTCCGCTCAACATATTCCGCTCAATAAGCGCTGGCTAGTTGCCGCACACATCGGCGACAAAGCCCAGGGTGCGCGAGGCGAGCGGCGCCTTGAGGCACGGGAGCCGCCCCATCAGGGTGAGCGCCAGATTGCGCCCCGCCACCAGCGGATCGTGACCATTGGAGAAGAGCTGGGCCAGCGAGGAGGTGAGCCAGACGGTCTGCGCCTGATCGCGCTGGCGCTGCTGCCAGTAGCCGCTCAACACCTTGAAGCTGCCGATATCCTCTCCCTCAGCCAGCGCCTTGGCCACCGCCCCGGTGAGCAGGTCGAGATCCCGCATCCCGAGGTTAAAGCCCTGTCCGGCAATCGGGTGCAGGGAGTGGGCGGCATTGCCCACCAGCACGGTACGCTGGGCCAGCGGATAGTCGCAGTCGGTCAGGATCAGCGGATAGACGTTACGCACGCCGCATCGCTCGAAGCGGCCGAGCCGCCAGCCAAAGGCCTGCTGCAGACGGGCGAGAAACGCCGCCTCATCGAGGGCCATCAGCTCATCCACCTCATGCTGCCCGACGCTCCACACCAGCGAGGAGAGCCCCTCCTGCATCGGCAGCAGGGCCAGCGGCCCCCCTTCGGTAAAGCGCTCGAAGGCCCGTCCCTCAGGGTCTTGCGCTGTTTTGACGGTGGCGATGATGGCGTGCTGCTCAAAGTCGTGGCGGGTCACCGGCAACTTGAAGTGCTGACGCACAAAGGAGTTGCCCCCGTCTGCCGCCACCAGCAGGCGGGTCTCAATCTGTTCACCGCTCTCAAGGGTGAGGGTCACCTTCTCCTCATCGGGCGCAATCTCGCACACCCGGGCCGGACAGCAGACCCGGATATTGGTGGCAGCTGCCATCGCCCGTTGCAGCTCATGACCAGCAGCAGCAAGCTCAATCACCTGACCCAGCGCGGGCAGACCGTATTCGGCGGCCGACAGGCGAGCCTGACCAGAGTGGCCCCGATCCGAGACATGAATCTGGGTAATGGGGGCGCAGTGGGGGGCAAACAGCGGCCAGAGTCCGCGCCGCGACAGCGCATCACAGGTACCGGCCGAGAGCGCAATGGCGCGGGCGTCAAATCCTGAATGGGTGTGCTGTTCGGGGACGCTTGCCTCCAGCAGCAGGATCTCGAGGGGGGAGCCATCGGATCGAAGCAGGGCCGCCAGCGAGAGCGCCAGCACGGCACCGCTCATTCCACCGCCGACCAGGGTGACATCGACCTGTCGCACATCAGATTGAGACATAAGCAGAGAGGAAGAAGTGAAAAAGGTGGCCTCATGCTATCACAAAGCCGCTGGCCGAATGCGAGGTCACTGGCAAAAAACCGGTTACGCCTCACAGGGTTAGCCACCACAGAGTCATAAAAAAGAGCGCCATCAGGCGCTCTTGCAGATCAGAAATGGCCACGGTGGCCCGCGTCTCAATGGAGGGTCGGCGGCGCGCTCGGGGTATCGGGGCGCTTGCCAAACTCTTCGAAGGCCATCATGACCCCCAGTTTGACGTGTTCGTAGAGCACCAGGAAGGAGGCTTCGTTTTCGTCATCCTCCTGATCGAATTCGGCAGAGACCTGAGTGATGCTGGCGATATCCTGGATCATCTCCTGCAGCTCTTCCGACGCGCGGGAGAGCTCCTGCTGCACCACACCGAAGCCGGCCAGAAACGCCTGTGACCAGTCCACCAGCGAATCGATGCGCTCATCAAGGGGGGCATCATCGCTTGGCAACAGCAGCTCGACGCCCTTCTGGGCCATCAGGCTCTCGACCACATTGTGATAAAGATCGGTCATCACCTGGCGTACCGGGGCTGGCAGGCCGAAACCGTCGTTCACCAGATCGTTGAAATGGGGCACCCAGCTCTTCTCATCCAGTGCCACACCACCGCACACCAGACCGCAGATCACACCATGGGCCTCTACTGCGCTGGCCATCAGTTCATGCTGTTCCATGATGTCGGCCACAGCCGCATATTTAAGGGGGTTCGTTTTGCTCATCGAGGATCCGCTCAAAGTTCAGTCAAATTTGCAGAATTAATGGTCAGGATCCTAGCATTCTCCCTCTTCCAGAGCCAGCAAGGCCTTGAAACTTATGCATCTGCGCTATATAGTCCCGCCCAGTTGTCCACGTGGATAAAGGCGGAAATCAGCTCCGCCGTATTGAGGAAGGCATGAGCACAGAGGCCGTAGAAATCGTCATTTTGGGACGTCCCTACAAGGTATCCTGTCCCTTGGGACAGCAGGATGCCCTGCGCCAGGCCGCCGAGCAGCTGACCGACAAGTTGATCGACCTGCGTCAACGCTCCAAAGTCTCCAGCAACGAGCAATTGGCTATCATGGCAGCGCTCAACTTCTGTCATGAGCTCTGCCTTGAAAAAGAGAAGAACCACCAATACTCTGAGACCATGGACAAGCGGATCAAGATGCTGCAGCGCACCATCGAAGCGGCCCTGATCGAGCACGGACAATATGGTGATTCCAGCGAGGAGGGGCAACAGCCCTAATCGCAAACCGTTTTAAAATTCCCTGGGATGTTTGTCAGCCGGTTCAAGTCCCCGAGCCGATAATCATACCCAACAGGGGATCGGCCTTCTGGCTATTGCGCATGCTCGGCACGACCGAGAAGCCTGCGGTCAGATTCGATTCCCGCCTTGAACCTACGGTTCAAGGGCCCAAACCGGCAACGGCATCTCGGGGTACCAACAGCAAAAGCCCGTCACCAGCGTGACGGGCTTTTTCTTTGCCTGATGATCAACGAACCATACCCCTTTCAGAGCTGAAAAAATGCCCCGGATGAAAAGTTCACCCGGGGCATCATCGCATTCACTGTGCAGGCTATGCGAGCGCAGCCAGTCGCGTTAGACCTTTTATTTGACCAGCAACAGGTTCTCCTGCTGGCGGGAGGCAGTCACCAGCACCGGGATGGACTTGGAGGTGGGGGTAAACGACCCGGCGCCGATACTGTCGATGGGCACCAGCGGGTTGGTCTCCGGGTAATAAGCCGCGATGTTGCCCTGCGGGATCTCATAGATCACCACGCTAAAGCCGGTCACGATACGCTCGCGCCCATCGTTGCAGATGGCCGCCATATCGACCCTGTCCCCTTCGGCAAAACCGAGACGACGGGCATCGGCTTCGTTCATGAAGACCACCATACGCTGGCCCTTGATGCCGCGATAGCGATCGTCCATGCCATAGATGGTGGTGTTGTACTGATCGTGAGAGCGCAGACTCTGCAGCAGCAACACCGGCTGATCGCTCATCTGTTCGGCATGGCGGGTACACTCCGGCAGCACCGAATGCGGCAGGGTACTGGCACGAAACTCGGCGCAGCCGCTGGCGGTATTCCACGTCAGTTGCGCCGCTGAGTTATCGAGATGAAAACCGCACGGCTGCTGGATGCGGGCATTGAAATCGGCAAAACCGGCGATGGTCTGCTCGATAAGATCACGGATGCGGGCATAGTCATCGCGCAGCGCCAGCCAGTCGACCCGCTCGCTGCCGAGGGTGGCGTGAGCCATCCGCGCAACTATGTCGGTTTCGGAGAGGCAGCGCGGCGACACCGGCTCGGCTGCGCCGGTCGAGGCGTGCACCATGCTGAAGGTGTCCTCCACCGTGATCTTCTGGTTGCCGGTGCGCTGGATATCGAGCTCGGTGCGGCCAAGGCAGGGCAGGATCAGCGCCGCCTGGCCCACCTGCAGGTGGCTGCGATTGAGCTTGGTGCTGATCTGCACGTTGAGCTCGGTCTTTTTCATCGCCCCGTAGGTGAAGTCGGTGTCGGGTGCCGCCGCCGCCAGATTGCCACCCAAGCAGATGAGCACCTTGCTCTTGCCCTCGTGCAATGCCTTGAGCGCCTCATAGACGTTGTGACCGCGAGCCCGTGGCAGGCTTACCTGCAGGTGACGCTCGAGCCGGTCGATAAAGGCGGCGGTGGGCTTCTCGTTGATCCCCATGGTGCGGTTGCCCTGCACGTTGCTGTGGCCCCGCACTGGACAGAGCCCCGCCCCCGGCTTGCCGATCTGGCCGCGCATCAGGTGCAGGTTGACGATCTCGCGAATGGTGTCGACCGAGTGCAGATGCTGGGTCACCCCCATGGCCCAGCAGCTGATGACGCTGCGGCTGGCGGCAAAGACCCGGGCAGCCTGCACGATATCGGCGCGAATCAGGCCGGATTGCCGCTCGATCTCGGCCCAGCCGGTGGCGCGTACCTGCGCCTCGTATTCGGCAAAGTGGCAGGTATGGCGGGCGATGAAGTCGCGATCCACCACCTGTGGCGCCTCTTCCAGCATGTACTTGGCCATGCCGCGGATGGCAGCCATATCACCGCCCAGTTTTGGCGTCAGGTATTGATGGCTGATGGTGGTGGCCGCCGGGGTCAGCAGCTCGAGCGGGCTCTGCGGGCTGGCGAAGCGCTCCAGCGCCACCTCTTTCAAGTTGTTGAAGCTGACGATCTTGCAGCCGCCGCGCGCCGCCTGGCGCAGGGCATTCATCATGCGTGGGTGGTTGGTACCCGGATTCTGACCATAGACGAACACCGCATCGGCCTTGTCGAAGTCATCCAGCACCACAGTGCCCTTGCCGATGCCGACCGACTGGATCAGCGCTACCCCGCTCGCCTCGTGGCACATGTTGGAGCAGTCGGGGAAGTTGTTGGTGCCAAACAGGCGGCCAAACAGCTGATAAAGATAAGAAGCTTCGTTGCTGGCACGCCCCGAGGTGTAGAACTCCACCTCGTCCGGGCTATTCAGCCCCTTGAGGGTGTCGGCGATCAGTGCAAAGGCGTCGTCCCAGCTCACCGGCTCATAGTGATCGGTCGCCGGGTTGTAGCGCATCGGCTCAGTCAGCCGCCCCTGATACTCGAGCCAGTAGTCGCTCTGGGTAGCCAGCTGGCGCACCGAGTGGGCGGCGAAAAACTCGGCCCCCACCGTCTTGCCGGTAGACTCCCAGGCCACCGCCTTGGCGCCGTTTTCGCAGAACTGGAAGGCGCCGTGATCGTTGTCGCCCCAGGCACAGCCCGGGCAGTCAAAGCCATCAGTCTGGTTGACCCGCAGCAGATTCTTGATGTTCTGGCGGGTCTTCTGGCTACGCAACACCTGCTTCATGGTGGACTGCAGGGACGAAAAACCGCCTGCTTTGGCAGGCTTTTCAATATGACTCATGGCACTCTCCGATGGGATCCGCCGGGCGATAGCTGGAGTAGCTGACCGGGGCATCAAACTTGGGAATATGGACGACGTTGAGGTTGTATTTGAGGGCCAACCTGACCGCCAGCTGGCTGGGTGATGCCAGACAGATGAGGTGACGCGCGCCGAACAGCGCCGCTTTCTGCACCAGCTCGCTGCCGCAGCGACTGGTCACCACCAGGGTGTCACAGGCACGTTTTTGGCACAGCAGCAGGCCGATCAGCTTGTCGAGGGCATTGTGGCGCCCGATATCTTCCCGGCAGTGGAGGATCTGCCCCTGCTCATCCAGCGCCAGCGCCGCATGCAGGGCACCGGAGTGTTGCCCCTTGAGCTGCCAGCGGGCGATCTGTGGTCGCAGTCCGGCCAGCAAGGCGCCATCAAGAGGTGGAGTGAGCGGCAGCGCTGGCAAGGGAGGAAACGCCTGCTCGACGGCCTCCACACCGCAGATGCCGCAGCCGGTGGCGCCGGTCAGCCTGCGCCGACGCTGCTGGAGCTGCGCCAGACAGCGGTTGGCGATGGTAACATCCAACACAAAGCCATGTTCAGCGGGGGATACCCGGATATCGTGCACATCGTGGTTGTGCCGGATGATCGACTCGCAGAACAAAAATCCGACCGCAAAATCATCGAGATCGTCCGGGGTCGCCATCATCACCGCATGGTTGATGCCATTGATATTGATGGAGACCGCCACCTCCTCCACCAGATGATCCAGCGCAGGCAAGGGATGGTGGGAAGCGGGTTGAACGGTGGGGTTGGCGGCTGGCATGAAAGGTTGGCCTAAAAATGCAATCTGGATTCGAGTTTAGAGAGGCCGCCCCGGCAAAACCAATGAATTAAATCTATCCCCCGATAGAATCACTCTATTGACGATGAATTTTCAATTGATTAATTTTAAGCATCATCCGCCCGACGCCTCGCAACACCGCCATGAACATCAAGCAGCTGCACTACTTTCACGAACTGGCCAAACATCAGCATTTTGCCAAGGCGGCCAAAGCCTGCCATATCACCCAGCCCACCCTGTCAGCCAGCATCACGGCGCTGGAGAAAAACCTCGGCACCGATCTGGTACTGCGAACCAGCCAGTTTGTCGCCCTGACCGAGGCGGGCGAGCTGGTGCGCCAGTATGCCGAGCGGATGTTGCTGGAGCAGGAGGCGCTCAAACAGGAGCTGGCGCTGTTTCATGGCGAGCTATCAGGCACACTGCGCATTGGCATCGTGCCGCAATCCAATGTCGACATCATGCCGTTTATCGCCCGGTGCAAGCAGCGCTACCCCGATATCGTCATCCGCCTGTCGGTATTGAGCCACGAGGCCCTGCTGTCACAACTGGCGCTCCATCAGTGCGATATCGGGCTGGGATTTGACGTCCCCGCCAGCGATCCCGACAAGCGGGCCTTTCACATCTACCCGCAGGGGCAAAACCGGATGGCCGTGCTGATGCACCGCAGTGCGGCAACGCCCCTCCCCTCCGATATCCCCATGACCCTTGCCAGCCTGCAACAGCAGCCGCTGGTCTTGCCAAGCCGCACCATGCAGTTTCGCAACTATCTGGATCCCGCCGCCGAGCGGGCCGGGGTCTCGCTCAACGTAGTGCTGGAGACCGACTCCCTGTTCCATCTGGTGAGCGCGGTGCGCCACCAGCTGGGCTGGGCTATCGTCAGTGCCGGGCTTGCCAGCTCCGCCAGCCAGCTCTCCGATCTCGTCTGCCAGCCCCTCGAACCGCTCGATGCCGGTACCACCGTCTTTCTGACCCGCAGGCAGAGTGTCACCCCCGCCATGCGGGCCTTTCTCGATCTGGTGGCGGAAGATACCCCCACCAGCAAGCGGCCATAACGACAAAGCCCGCCAAAAGGCGGGCTTTGTTTTGCAGCAGGCAAGCACATTTAGATAGCCATCTGCTCGTGGGGGGAGCCGTGGTGGCGCAACCAGACAAAGCTCAGCGCCACGATCAGCACCATCAGGGTCATGATGGCCC